>NZ_CP156660.1:3955413-4259676 GCF_039851975.1 Desulfoscipio sp. XC116 | reverse complement strand
GGTTGCTCCCCCTCAAAATAATTAAATTAACAGTTTACACACAGACTTATCCACAGGTTGTGAATAAGTCTGTGTGCCATGTAACTAAGTAAAATAATAACAAAACTTAATAATTGATTCAATATCAATTACAAGTTAATGAATGTTTATGTTTTCACAATTTTCACAGGGAGTTATTAACATGCTGTGCTTTATGTTTCTAGTATATAATATAATGAGTGATAGTGCAAAAGCATTACTTGACTCAAAATAAGTGCATACTATATAATGAGAACGTACGTCTAGTATTTTCCATATTTTTGGCAATCTAACAAGCGGCAAGGGGGATTTTTAAAATAATGAAAAGAACATTTCAACCTAAAAATAGGCAAAGAAAAAGGGTTCACGGCTTCTTAAAAAGAATGTCAACCAAAGCTGGACAGAATGTTATCAAGAGAAGAAGGCTAAAAGGGAGAAAAAAGCTATCTGCGTAAGGCCGCTTGATAAAGTGGCCTTTTGCTAATTGTATAAGGATAAATTATAAATGCAAAAGAAATGTCTGGTTAGAAAAAATAGGGATTACTGTAAAGTATATAATAAAGGTATATCATTAGCAAATCGTCATATGGTTATATTTACTAGAAAAAATAATTTAAATATAAAAAGATTTGGATTTTCTGTTAGTAAGAAGATGGGAAAGGCTGTCCGGAGAAATTTTATACGTCGGAGATTTAAGGAAATAAGCAGGTTAAACAATAACTGGTTTTTAAATGGATACGACTATATTTTTATTGCTCGTAAAGGAATAGATGAAATAAGTTATAAATCATTGGAGAATAGTATGGAAAATTTAGCGTACAGAATAAGTAAGCAAATGACAAGGAAAAATTTATAATTATGAGGAAGATATTGATTGGTATTATTCGATTTTACCAGAAATATATTTCTCCACTTATAGGACCACGGTGCAGGTTCTACCCTACATGTTCGGAATATGCCGTACAGGCATTAGTAAAGTATGGAGTATGGAAAGGGACAATTAAAGCAGTAATAAGGGTATTAAAATGCCATCCTTTTCACCCGGGAGGATATGATCCGGTTAAATGATTTGCAGTTATAGGGAGGCGATGGTTTGGGGGAATTATTTCAGTCCCTGGTGAATGTTATGACTTCTTTAACACATTGGCTATATGGATGGACGAACACTATAGGTGTGCCAAGTTATGGTTTGGCAATCATTATATTAACTATTTTAATTAAAGTAGTATTGTTTCCGCTAAACCAAAGACAAATGATGTCAATGAGAAGAATGCAGGAGATACAGCCTAAAATAAAGGAAATTCAAGAGAAATTTAAGAAAAAAGATCCGCAAAAAATGCAGCAGAAAATTATGGAAATGTATAAGGAAAACCAGGTAAATCCAATGGCTGGTTGTTTACCGATCTTGGTGCAAATGCCAATATTAATTGCCTTGTATCGTTCGTTGTTGCATATAGAGTTTAAGAGTACTGAACATGCGGGATTTTTTTGGATAAACACTTTATCAGATAAGGACCCCTTTTTTATTTTACCAATATTGGCTGGCGTTACTACGTTCATGCAGACAAAATTAACAACCTCAACTACTGATCAAACACAGCGTATGATGCTTTATATGATGCCTGTTTTTATTGCGTGGATAAGTACTACAGTGCCGTCTGGGTTGGTTCTATACTGGGTAATGTTTAATATATTGGGTTTTACACAACAGTTACTTGTTAACAGGCAGGTTGAGCAAGCAAAGGAGGGAGCTCCTTCGAAGTGAGTTATATTGAGAAAAGCGGCAAAACTGTAGATGAGGCTGTGGAAAGTGCGCTGAATGAATTAAATATACCCAGGGAACAAGTAGAAATAGAAATTATTGAAGAACCTAGTAAAGGAATATTTGGATTTATAGGTGTTAAACCTGCCCGAATTAGAGTTAAGATAAAAGAAACTGCTGCAAGACAGGCTAATGAATTATTAAGTAAGGTTATGAAATTAATGGAATTGGATGTAGATATAGATTTAGTAGAAAAAGAAGAGAAAATAATCATAAATATCAACGGACCCGATTTGGGTATATTAATAGGCAGGCGCGGAGAAACTTTAGATGCGCTGCAGTATTTGGTAAATTTATCGGCTAATAAAAATATGGAGAAAAGAAAGAGAATTTTTATTGATATTGAAGGGTATCGTAAGCGTCGAGAAGATACTTTGAAAAAATTAGCTTATAAATTAGCTGATAAGGCGCGTCAAAGGGGCCGTAATGTTATCTTGGAGCCTATGAACTCAATGGAAAGAAGAATAATACACACCGCGCTTCAAGGTAGAGATGATATTTACACATTTAGCGAGGGAGAAGAGCCTTATCGCAAAATAATCATAGCACCCAAAAAATAATTATGATAATTAACCCAGCACGGAAAAACCGGGCTGGGTTTTTTCAAACGGAGGTTTATATAATGATTGACGACACCATTGCCGCTATTGCAACTCCAATAGGTGAAGGCGGTATCGGTATAGTCAGAATAAGCGGTCCCCGGGCTTTAGAAATAACCAAAAAAGTTTTTCGGGCGTCTAAAAATAAAAATTGGTATCGGCAGAATTTTAAGCTTGTCTATGGCTATATTTATGATCCCGGCAATAGTGTAATTGTAGATGAAGTTTTAGTAGGGTTAATGCGGGCGCCACATTCCTATACTAAAGAGGATGTTATAGAAATCAATTGCCATGGTGGGGCGCTGCCGCTGCGCAATATACTGGAATTGATTTTAAAAATGGGATCTCGTTTGGCAGAGCCTGGTGAGTTTACTAAACGAGCTTTTTTAAATGGCAGGCTGGATTTAATACAAGCTGAATCAATTATTGATATAATTAGAGCCAATACAGATGACGCCATGCGCTTGGCCGTGGGGCAATTATCGGGAGGGCTTTCGCAAAAAATTAATAATATTCAGCAGCAATTGCTGGAAATAACAGCTCTTATAGAGGCTAATATTGATTTTCCGGAAGAAGACGGCGTGGATGAGTATGACTTAAAAAATATAAAGCAACGTGTAGAACAAATAGAAAATCAAATAAAAAAGCTTTTGGAAAGTGCGGAAACAGGTAAAGTATATCGCGAAGGTGTGCGAACTGTTATTATAGGTAAGCCGAATGTAGGAAAATCATCATTATTAAATGTTTTAATAAAAGAAAATAGGGCTATTGTTACTGATATACCAGGAACAACCAGAGATTTAATTGAAGAAATAATAAATATTGGCGGAGTGCCTTTGAAGGTTATTGACACTGCGGGGATAAGGGAAACTGAGGATGTTATTGAAAAAATAGGTGTACAAAAGACTGTGGAAAGTATTAATGCCGCGGATTTTGTAATAATGGTTTTTGATGCTCAGGACGGAATAAGTAATACAGATAATAAAATTATTGAAATGATTAAAAATAAAAGGGGCATTAAAGTTCTAAATAAAATCGATATTCAAGATGATAACGTAGCTATTAATAAGCATCTTAATGGTATATTGCCGCATTGGCCCTTAATTGAAATATCCGCACTTATGAAAAAAGGTATTGAAAAATTAGAAAAAGAAATAGTGTTATTAATTACTGATGGTAAGGCTATTCCACGGGATGGCGTTATGGTTAGCAACGTAAGACATAAAAATCAACTGGTTAAAGCTATTCATCATTTACAAGATATACAAAAAGCTATAAGCCGTGGTGTATCTATTGATTTAATAGCCATTGATATACGGGGCGCCTGGGAGGCTGTGAGTGAAATAACCGGCACAGCAATAACTGAAAATATAATTGATAAAATTTTTGCCGAGTTTTGTATTGGAAAGTGAGGAAAATAAATGGAATATTGGGCCGGTAAATATGATGTTGTGGTTATAGGGGCCGGTCATGCCGGTTGCGAAGCTGGATTAGCCGCAGCACGTTTAGGATTAAAAACACTGCTGTTGACTATTAATATGGATAATATTGCTATGATGCCTTGTAATCCGGCGATGGGAGGTCCGGCAAAGGGACAGTTGATTAGAGAAGTTGATGCTCTGGGCGGTGAAATAGGTATTAACACCGACCGGTCAGCCATTCAAATGCGCATGCTTAATACGGCGAAAGGTCCTGCGGTACAGGCACTGAGAGCACAGGCGGATAAAAATGTGTATCATGTAAATATGAAATGGGTGTTGGAAAACCAGGAAAACTTGGACGTAAAACAGACAATGGCAGAGAGAATAATGGTTGCAGGGGGACGTGTAACCGGGGTTGTAGGGCAGACAGGTGCTGTTTTTCAAACTGGCGCGGTAATTATAGCTACGGGTACTTTTCTTAAAGGTCGTATAATAATAGGCGATATAGCTTATTCCGGTGGACCAAGTGGTAATTATTCCTCCATTAAGCTATCCGATAGTTTAATGGAATTAGGGTTTACTTTAGGGCGATTTAAGACAGGGACTCCGGCTAGGGTGGATAAGCGCAGTATAGATTTTAGCAAGATGGACATTCAGCCGGGCGATAATAAATTATATAATTTTTCTTTTATGTCAGATATTTGTAATAGAGATCAGGTTCCTTGCTGGCTTACTTATAGTAATGAGGAAACTCATAAAATAATTAAAGAAAATTTACATCGTTCGCCATTATTCAGCGGTGTAATTGAAGGTGTGGGGCCGCGGTATTGCCCGTCGATCGAAACAAAGGTAATTAGATTTTCCAATAGACCTGCTCATCAGGTATTTGTTGAACCGGAAGGAATAAAAACAAATGAAATGTACGTGCAGGGTATGTCCACCAGTTTACCTGAAGATGTACAATTAGCCATGCTTAGGACGATACCTGGTTTAGAAAAGGTGGAGATAATTAGAACGGGTTATGCTATAGAATATGATTATGTTATTCCCAGCCAGCTTAAATTAAATTTAGAGGCTAAGGAAATTCAGGGACTATTTACTGCTGGACAAATTAATGGTACTTCCGGGTATGAAGAAGCGGCCGCACAGGGAATCATTGCCGGTATCAATGCGGCTATGTACATAAAAAATGAGGAGCCGGTAATTATATCCAGATCGGAAGGTTATATTGGCGTACTGATTGATGATCTTGTTACTAAAGGAGTAACGGAACCATATCGGTTATTAACTTCGCGGGCTGAATATCGTTTGATGCTGCGACAGGATAATGCGGATTTGCGTCTTACGGAAAAAGGGTACCGGATTGGATTGGTGAGGGAAGATCGTTATAAACGTTTTAATTATAAAGGTAAATCCATTGAAAAAGAAATACAAAGGCTAAGGCGCACATTTGTGATGGCAAGTTCAGAAATAGAAACTATTCTTAAAGAGAAAAAATCATCTTCTTTTACAGGGAGTATTAATTTAGAGACATTATTAAAGAGGCCGGAAATAGAATATTGTGATTTGGAAAAAATACCGATAGAACATCCATCTTTGGATGATGAAGTAAAACAAGCAGTTGAAATTCAAATTAAATATGCAGGGTATATTAAAAAGCAGGCTTCGCAAGTTAAAAAATTTGAAAAGATAGAGAATATGAGAATTCCAAATAATATTGACTATAATAAAATTAAAGGTTTGGCTCTAGAGGCGGTGCAGAGACTTGAGGAAATCAGACCGTTATCTATTGGACAGGCTTCCCGAATATCCGGTGTTAATCCGGCAGATATATCAGTTTTATTGATTTACCTGGAACAACAGAGGCGTGAATCGAATCACCATATGGAGATAGATGTGTGATGAATGATTTATTCAGGCAAACAGTTGAGCAAGGATGTAAAATATTAGGCATTGAAATAACAAGCGCTATTATTGATAAGTTTGAAATATATTATCAAATGTTATATAAAAGCAATAAAGAATATAACTTAACGTCCATTACTGAGACGGTGGAGGCTGCGGAAAAACATTTTATAGATTCTTTAACGCTATACCGTGAAATTAGTGCAGTAACAGGCGCACTGGTTATAGACATCGGCAGTGGAGCCGGTTTCCCGGGGCTACCTTTAAAAATATATAATAGTAATATTGATATGACATTAGTTGACTCGGTTGGTAAGAAAGTTAAGTTTATGCAGCAGGTTATACAGGAATTAAAACTTGTAAAAACTATAGCGTTAAAAGCCAGAGCCGAAGATTTGGCTGCCGATAGCAGGGAAAAATATGATGCTGCTATAAGTAGAGCAGTTGCCGAGTTAAGGGTATTGGTTGAATACGCTCTGCCGCTGGTTAAAGTTGGAGGAGTTTTTATTGCAGCCAAAGGACCTAAAATAGAAGAGGAATTAAATCTTGCCGACCGGGCTATAAAAATTCTTGGTGGAAAAATAATGAGTATTCGTAAGGTGTCGTTACCAATAAATAATGAAGGAAGAACAATAGTTACGATAAAAAAAGTGGGTCATACCCCTGGTAAATATCCGAGAAAGGCCGGCATACCTAAAAAAAGACCGTTATAATATTGTTATCTTTACAGGGATTTTAGTCCCTGTTTTTTTAATGCCTAAATATGGGGAGGAAGTAAGGTATTATATGTGGAATAAAAATTAAAAAGATAGTCGAATATCTAATAGAATAAGAAGCATCTAAGGGGTGCATATTATGGGACAAATAATTGCAATTGCCAACCAAAAAGGGGGAGTGGGTAAAACCACAACGGCGGTTAATTTAACAGCGTGGTTATCTATACTGGGCTGTAGGGTGATGCTTACGGATATTGATCCACAAGGGAATGCTACCAGCGGCATGGGTGTGAATAAAGATGCCCTGGAATACTGTATTTATGATCTAATACTGGGTAACACGGATATTAATAATGTAAGGAAAGAAAATATTCTGGAAAGGCTTGATCTAATACCGGCATCTATTGAATTAGCCGGTGCGGAAATTGAAATGGTTGGAATAAAAAAAAGAGAGTATTTGTTAAAGAATATTATAGAGAATGAAAAGGGCTCTTATGATTATATTATTATTGATTGTCCGCCATCCCTTGGATTATTAACAATCAATGCTCTTGTAGCGGCCGATTCAGTTATTGTCCCTTTGCAATGTGAATATTATGCTTTGGAAGGTCTCGGTCAATTAATGAACACTATAAAACTTGTACAGCAAGGTTTAAATAAGAATCTAATTATTCAAGGCGTAGTCTTAACTATGTTTGATGGTCGTACAAATTTATCCATACAAGTAGTTGATGAGGTGAAAAAATATTTTAAAGACTTGGTTTATAGAAGTATCATACCCCGCAATGTAAGATTAAGTGAAGCACCAAGTCATGGTAAACCGGTTATGATATATGATAAACGTTCAAGGGGAGCCGAGGTTTATCAGGAATTGGCGCGTGAGGTGATGGGTGTTGAATAAAAAAAGAGGGTTGGGTAAAGGACTTTCCGCTTTAATACCTGTTGAGGAAGAGGTAAGTAATGGCAGCAGTGAAATGAAGGAAGTATTAATAGGTAAGATATATTCTAATCCCAATCAACCCAGACAGAAAATCGATGAAAATAATTTAAATGAACTTATAGAATCAATCAAAACTCACGGCCTAATCCAACCTATTGTTGTACGATCCGGTAAAGATGATAATTTTGAGATTATTGCCGGAGAAAGACGTTGGTTGGCCTGTAAAAAGGCCGGTTTAGAACAAGTAAATGTTATCATAAAAAAATATAATGATTTAGAGGCATCTGCAGTTGCTCTTATCGAAAATATTCAAAGGGAAGATCTAAATGCGGTAGATGAAGCAAATGCATATAAAAAATTAATGGATAATTACGGGTTAACCCAGGAAGAGTTATCGGCACAGGTTGGTAAAAGTCGCTCTTTTATTGCTAATATGGTAAGGATACTGGCTTTGCCGGATGAGATAAAGGATATGCTGCTGCAGAGAATTATTACCGCCGGACATGCACGAGCACTTTTATCCTTACCTGATAATGAAACCCAAATAAAATTTGCCCTTAAGATTATAAAACAGCATTACAGTGTGCGAAAAACTGAAGATATAGTTAAGAAGTTTATTGAAAATGAAAATGAAAATAGAAATAATAAACGGAACCGGGAAACCCTGGAGTGGGAAAAAATACTTACCCAGAGTTTAGGTAAGAGAGTAAAAATTAAAACTAATTCTAATGGAAGCGGCAAAGTTATTGTAGAGTACAGTAACAGCGAAGAATTAATAGGGCTGGTAGATAAACTGAGAACATAAAAATGTTTCACGTGAAACAAAAAATAAAAAGGGAGTGTCGTAGATCTGCTTTTTAAAGCAGTGGGCGACGCTCCCTTTTTATTTATTAGCTTATTGTGCAATAACCTCATTTTCCTGCCAGTATTCCAAAGCTACTTTAGACAATCCACCAACGATAATATCCGCCATTTTCATTACCAGGTTAAGTCGTGTATTTTGGAGCACCAGGTACTCCATAAATCCGCCTACATTAACAATACCCGTGATGTAAATATGTCCAACAGGGGGTAAGGATTTATTAACACCTGCACCAGGTTGTAACGAACCATCTCCAATAGTTATATTTCCTATATTATCGATACTTCCCAAGCATGCGTCAAGAGCAATAATAAAAGGGTCTACATATTTCTGCTGAATATTGCTGAGATATTCTTGTAAATTGCCTGCATGTACCGGATGATCAAGGTTTCCATATAGTTTATAGAATTCATTATGCTTAAAGTTTAATTTACTGCCCACTAAGGGTCCCAGACAATCTCCTGTTGAGCGGTCAGTACCGATACACAGCAATACAATAGGTCTATGCCGAAAAACACCGTAGTGTTTAAATTTATCTATTATAATCCCGGATATTTTCTCCGAGGCCAGCGGATCATCAATATGAACTCTGCTTTTCTTTGTATGATCCTCAAATTTTTGATTTGCTATAGCCATTTTATCACCTCTCATTAAAAACAAACAATTAATATATTTATTTCCTTGTTGGTCTGAATTTATTCCTTAATTTTAGTAAAAGTTAATTAACTATTGCATAAACTCACATTATAGAGTGGAGGTGAATACACTGCCGCGGCAAGATCAGATTTCTACTATAAAAATCGCTGCTATGTACATGGGGGCCGTAATTGGCGCAGGGTTTGCTTCCGGCCAGGAAATAATGCAGTTTATAGTTGTGCATGGCAGCGACGGTTTAAAGGAAATTTTTTTAGTAACTTTTTTATTTTGTTATCTGGGAGCGGAAATTCTATATCTGTCGGAAAAATTTAAGACCAATAATTATTTGATTTTAATAAATTATTTAGTTGGTAAAAAAATTGCTAAATTACTTGATATAATAAGCTTGTTAATGCTTGCGGGTGGATTGAGTGTAATGCTGTCCGGCGGTGGAGCGGTATTTAGTGAACACTTTAATGTTGCCGCCTGGTATGGAATATTGATAATAGTATTTATAAATTGTTGGGTCTTGTTATGTGGGTTACAAGGGGTTGTGTGGGTAAATGTTATTTTAGTGCCGTTAAAAATAATTGCTATACTACTTATATCATTATTAGTTATACGGATACAAAATGCCCCTGCTATTATAAATATTACTGTGCAGACAACGGAAAATACTTATAGGCACTGGTTTATTTCCGGCTTATTGTATGTTTCTTATAATATGATTTTAGTGATTGCTGTACTGTCTACCATTGGAAAAGGTATTAGCTCAAAAAAGGCTGTAGCCGGCGGCGTATTGGGCGGGTTGGGTTTAGGTGTTACAGCCGGAATTATGCTTTTGGCCGGGCTGACGGTATATCCGGAGATAAAAGAATATAAAGTACCTATGTTATATATGGCTGGAATAATAGGTGCGGGGGTTAAGGGTGTTATGGGGTTGTTAATCTGGGCTGCTATCTTAACTACGACAATTGCTAACGCCCATGGTTTTGCGGCTCGATTAGCTGAACCGGGCAGCGGCAGGTATAAAATTATTGGTATTGGAGTTACTCTATTGGCCATGCCCTTGGCAAGATTTGATTTTGATAAACTAGTGGCTGTTATATATCCCATATTCGGTTATGCGGGCTTACTGTTAATAATTGTTTTAATAATAGGACCGCCTTTGAAATTATTGCGCTCAAGTATATTAAGGCAGGGAAAATGACGGAGGGATAAAAAATGAATTGGTTGGACTGGGTGTTAATTGTAATCATAGCATTTTCTGCTCTTAGGGGTTTAAGTGGCGGATTTTTCGCAGGAGTGGCCAGGATCATAGGTTTAATTTTAGGTATTGCTGTGGCTTTTACGGGTTACCGCCCACTGGCGGCTTATCTTGATAAACAGTGGGGATGGGGCGATAATATAGCTGAGTTCTTAGTTAATCGATTTTCCCATTCTTTATTACAAGAAATAGCCGATAAATTTAGCATCGATAAATTCGGGCAAAATATACCTTATAGCAATAGCCAGTTGATATCGGAAGGCTTAAGTACTATTGCCCATCAAATAGCTGTAACATTACTGGAGTTCTTATCCTTTATCGTTTTGTTGCTGGTCGTGGCGCTGATAGTTAGAATGATTATGCGATTTTTCTCCGGTGCGGTTGCCCATACTTTTCTTAGCCCGTTAGATCATCTTGGCGGATTGCTTTTAGGTTTGGTGCGAGGTGTAATAATAGTTCTTATTGTAGCACTGCTTATAGAACCTGTATTAGCTGCCGGGGTTATAACGAGCCAGGAAAAAGCAGGTTTTATTAGCCGGGCTGCGGCAAGTTCATTGGTTATTTCATACGCCTATCAGTTATTGAATATATTGAATATACATTTTTCCCTATGGCAATCCTCAGGTGGCTTATCAGTATTAAATGGATGTAAAAATATAAGCAGGCTATAATAGATATATCAAAAACGCGTTGGGAGGATGCTTGTGGCCGAAAAAAATCAGTTTGCATACAGCAGAAGAATTGTTTGGGAACATCTAATAAGCCATGAAAGAGAGGCTATGCTTCATATGGGGGAAGATTTTAAGCGATATATGAAGCGAGCTAAAACTGAGCGGGAGACAGTAATCTTAACCAGGGAGATTGCGGAAAATAATGGTTATAAACCCGTCGAAAAAGTATTGAGTCCGTTAAAATCAGGTGATCGCGTATATCAGGTAATAAAGGGAAAGGCTTTGATAATGGCTATTATTGGTGAGCGGCCTCTTGATGAAGGAGTCAATATCATAGGAGCCCATGTGGATAGTCCCCGTTTGGATTTAAAGGTACACCCGCTATATGAACACAGCGGTTTAGCATTGCTAAAAAGTCACTATTATGGCGGCATAAAAAAATATCAATGGCTGTCATTACCTTTAGCGCTACATGGGGTAGTTATAAGGAACGATGGTTCTAAGATAGATATCTGTTTGGGTGAAGACGATGGCGACCCGGTATTTACAATTACAGATATATTACCTCACCTTGCCAAGGAGCAGATGGATAAAAAGGTAACGGAAGCCTTTCCTGGTGAGAGTTTAAATGCTCTATGCGGTAGTTTACCTATAGAAAATAATGATATAAAGGAAAGGGTCAAGGAATCGATATTAGGTATATTAAATAGACAATACGGTATTATCGAGGAAGATTTTATAAGCGCTGAATTGGAGTTGGTGCCGGCAATATCACCCAGGGACGTGGGGCTGGATCGATCTCTGGTTGGTGCTTACGGTCAGGATGACCGGGTTTGCGCGTATGGTTTATTAATGGCAATGATCGGAATTAACAGGCCTATTAATACATCTGTGGGTATTTTCGCTGATAAGGAGGAAATAGGCAGCGTTGGTAATACCGGAATGCAATCTAATTTTTTTGCTAATTTTATGGCTGAATTATTGAATAAAACGACTGGTCAATATAATGATTTAATGTTGCGCCGGACGATGAGATTTTCGCGGGCATTGTCGGCCGATGTCAACGCGGCGGTTGATCCTGGTTTTGAGGATGTTATGGAGAAAAACAATGCCGCCCGTTTGGGTTGTGGCCCGGTAGTTACCAAGTATACCGGTTCCGGTGGTAAAAAAGGTGCAAATGATGCTCATGCGGAATTTATGGCCCGGGTTAGAAAAATTTTTAATGATCACCATATAATCTGGCAAACAGGTGAATTAGGTAAGGTAGACCAGGGAGGCGGCGGTACTATAGCTTATATGCTGGCTAATTACGGCATGGATGTTGTTGATTGCGGTATAGCTCTGCTGGGCATGCATTCGCCATTCGAAATCAGCCATAAAGCCGATATTTACATGATGTACAAGGGATACAAGGCGTTTTTGGATTTATAAAAATATTTTTCAAGCTAGGTGGTAAGCTATGCTGATTAAATATAATGTGGGAGATATAGTAAAAACTCGCAAACCGCATCCTTGCGGCGGTGACGAGTGGGAGGTTATGCGGACGGGAGTTGATTTTCGTATTAGGTGTAATAAATGTGGTCGCGTGCTGATGCTCCCCCGTCCCAAATTTGAAAAAAGTGTTAAAAAAATAATTTATTCAAATACCGATGATAATGCTAATGATTAGTATGTACGAGCAACTGCAATTTAATATGGCTTGCTCTATTTAATTATTTATGCTATAATTTTATAGCCAAATTTGGCAATAAAATTTATTCTATGGACCTACCCTGCTCCACTGCAGAGGTATATCTGCCGGCGATGATTTTAGCGCATTCGTGGCAGTTTATATTTTGCCAATGTTACAGTGGGGCCTTATGTCCACAGGGAGGAGGTGAATATCGTGCGTCAATATGAGTTGGTGTTTATAGTTAGGACAGACCTGGATGAAGAGGTTACCGATGCCTTAATCGGTAAAGTTAGAGGTATTGCGGAAACAAACGGCGCCGAAATAATCAAACTTGAAAAGTGGGGTAAGCGCAGACTGGCCTATGAAATTAAAGATTGTCGCGAAGGTCTTTACGTGATAATGAATTTTAAGGGCGATGCGGCAGTTGCCGCCGAACTTGACAGAGTATTAAAAATTACCGAAAATATACTGCGTCATATGATTGTTCGTGAGGATGAAAAATAAAAATTATAAGAGATTTAAAGCACGCCAGGCGGTGATTTAAATGTTAAACAAGGTTATACTGATCGGCAGACTAACCCGGGATCCCGAATTACGCTATACACCCAATGGAATGCAGGTAGCAAGCTTTGCATTGGCTATGAATCGTCAATATACCAATCGGCAGGGTGAAAAGGCGGATGAAACTACTTTTATAGATATTGTTGTGTGGCAAAAACTGGCCGAAACCTGTGCAAATTATCTGGGCAAGGGACGCTTGGTAGCGGTGGAAGGAAGATTGCAATCACGTTCATATGAAGATAAACAGGGTACACGCCGTAAAGTAGTCGAGGTAGTGGCGAGTGATGTGCGTTTTCTGGATTCGGGCAAAGATGCTCGCGGGCCGGTTGCTGATGGGAATAAAACCGCTGAAGGTGAGCATTTTGCCAGTGAGATCAGTTTTAATGAGGAGGATATACCGTTTTAGGAGGGAAGTAAATGAGGCGTGAACGTGGACGTCGGGGCAAAAAACGTATTTGTAGTTTTTGCGTCGACAAAATGGAAAGTGTTGATTATAAAGACGTGCCGCGTTTGAAAAAATATATTACTGAAAGGGGTAAAATTTTGCCCCGCCGTATTTCGGGCAATTGCGCTCGTCATCAGCGTATGCTGACTTTGGCGGTGAAAAGAGCCAGAAATATAGCATTGTTGCCATTTACAGCAGAGTAATTATATTTATCATGATTACAAGGGGAACATATTAGTTCCCCTTGCTTTATTTTTAACACTTGGTATGTTGAACAACAAATAACAATGCATACATGTATGCCGCAGTGAAGGAAAAACTATATGCATGCAGAACTACTATTAGTTATGAAGTAAGCTGGATTAAATAAATTTGGGGTGGTTTTTTGCATCCGATGGAGAAATATCCAGGTGCAATAGAATTAATTTTCGCGGCCACCATTATGGCTTTATTGGGATTGCTGGGCCTTTATATTGCACCGTTGTTTTATATTACTATGTTGCTGTTACCTTTGCCGTTGGTGTATTTAATTTTAAAGCGAAATCTATTATATGGCTTACTGGCTGTGATTCTAACTATATTTATGTTGATGGTTTCATTTGCGCATATAAAGTCGGCCTGTTTATTGGTTTTACAGTTTGCTCCGCTGGGTATTTTAATCGGTTTAATGTTAAAAAATAAGGTTGCTGTGGATAAAAGTATGTCTGTGCTCTTTTTTTGGGCGCTGTTAATAGCAGCTGTTAATTTACTGTTTAGTTTTATACTAAATGGTGTCGGTATATCTCAGGTGACCGATGAGTTTCGGGCCACTATGGAACAAATGGCACAGATATATAAGCAAAATGGTTTGCTGGATGAAGCAGATAGACAGCAATATTTAACACTTACCGATCAAATTGTTTATCTTGTAAAAACTTTTTTGCCCGGTAGTGTGGCTGTATGGAATATTATTATGACGATGTTCACATATTTTATTGCCCGACATTTGATGCGTAATCTGGGTTTTGCCAGGCCGGATAATTTCCGTTTTTCACAGTGGCGGCTACCCTGGTATTCAATTTGGCTGATTATTATTGGCCTGGCTCTGACTCTGGGGGGCGATGAATTATCTTGGCCATTGGTGGAGGTAACGGGTAAAAATATATTATATATTGCAGCCTTTATTTTTTTTATGCTGGGAATAGCTGTAATAATGTATTATATACAGCTATGGAAGGTTTCCAGGGTGGTTAAATTTATTATAATGGCTGTTTTGCTGTTATATTTCCCTTTTACCGCGCTGGTGGCGCTGACTGTCGGTGTAATAGATCCTGTGGTAAATTTACGCCCTCAGCGCAAAGAGGATAATGGAAATAAGGGGGAGTGATTGAGTACTATGCAAGTAATTCTTTTGGAGGATGTTAAAAAGCTGGGCCAAAAGGGACAAGTGATTAAAGTTGCCGAAGGTTATGCCAGAAACTTTTTACTTCCCAAAGGTTTAGCGATGGAAGCGTCTAAAGGGAAATTAAAGGATTTGGAAAAACAAAACCAGGTGCGGGCTGAACAAAGAAAAAAAATAGAAGAGCAGGCCCGGACTTTGGCCCGGCAGTTGGAAGGTTTGAAACTGGTTATGCAAACCAGAGTAGGTGATGCCGGTAAATTATTTGGTGCTATTAATAATAAAGATATAGCCGAATTTTTAAGCAATAAACACGGGCTGTCAGTGGACAAGAAAAAAATTGTGTTGAAAGCCCCTATTAAAGCACTGGGCGAATATGCCGTTACTATAAAATTGCACCCGGCGGTACAGGTGCAAATAAATGTGGAAGTGGTTCCGGAGTAGGCTAGACACTTGACAATAAGGGAGATTTGACAGCAATGAAAAGTATTCTGGAAAAGTTTAAAGGTAAGAATGAATTAAGTACCAAGTTCAGGGAACAGGAACAATTGCGGCGGCAGGTTAATTCCTTATATAATCTGTTAACCGAGCTGTATGGCTCCGATAAAATTGTGCTGCGGGCCGGAAAATTAAACGTGCTGCAAATGATGCGCTCTGATTTTTTGCCTGAACGGGTGCTGGCCTTACAGAAACTTGTCTTTGAAGACCCTACTTTCGAGACCGTACCGGAATTGGATGATATACCTGGTATACTTGATGAAATAGAAAATGAAATTGCAGATATAATAGCCCGGCGTACTTTAGAAGATGAATTGGAAAAAAAGATTAACGAACGGTTGCAGCAACGGCACGAGGAATATGTACGCGAAATTAAGATGCAAATCATTAAAGAAAATGCCGGACCGGAAAATGCCCAAACATTGAAAAAATTTGCTGTGTTGGAAAAACTGGAGCAGAAACATTTGGTACGCTCTGCGTTGGATGTACTGCGACCTTCCAATTTTGATGAAGTTGTGGGTCAGGAGGGTCCGGTTCGGGCTTTACTGTCTAAATTGGCCTCGCCTTTTCCTCAGCATATATTGCTTTACGGGCCGCCGGGCGTGGGTAAAACAACTGCGGCCAGGTTAGCTCTGGCGGTGGCCCGAGGGGTCGAACATAGTCCTTTTGAACAGGATGCTTCCTTTGTGGAGGTGAATGGGACAACGCTGCGCTGGGACCCGCGAGAGGTGACCAATCCGCTTTTGGGTTCGGTGCATGATCCTATTTATCAGGGGGCCCGGCGTGATTTGGCCGACAGTGGCGTGCCCGAGCCTAAACCCGGTTTGGTAACGGATGCCCACGGTGGCGTGTTGTTTATTGATGAAATAGGCGAATTAGATTTAATTTTACAAAATAAACTCTTAAAGGTATTGGAGGATAAAAGGGTATTCTTTGAATCCTCTTATTATGATCCTTCGGATAACAATGTTCCTAAATATGTTAAAAAACTATTTGAAGAGGGAGCTCCTGCAGATTTCATTCTTATTGGCGCCACGACCCGGGAGCCGGAGGAAATTAACCCGGCCATTCGCAGCCGTTGCGCAGAAATATTTTTTGAACCGTTAACTCCTGCCGATATTCATAAAATAATAGAGCAGGCCTCTCAGAAATTAAATGTGGCTATGGAGGAAAAAGTGGCCGATATTATTGCCGAGTATACCATTGAAGGCCGCAAGGCGGTAAATATATTGGCCGATGCTTACGCGCTGGCCTGTCACAGGTCGCTGGACGATCACAGGTCGCACGGCGAACCAAACCCGGTTATCAAAAAATCCGATGTTTACGAGGTAATTCAAGTGAGCCGCTTGACGCCATATGTAATTCGGCGGGCTAATAACAAACAAGAAGTAGGCAGGATTTTCGGTCTTGGTGTAGCCGGGTTTATCGGCTCTGCCCTGGAAATTGAGGCAGTTGCTTTTTCGGCCCGGCGTAAAGAGGGCGGGGTAATCCGCTTTAATGAAACAGCAGGCAGTATGGCCAAGGACTCTGTATTTAACGCAGCTTCCGTACTGCGTAAATTAACCGGTCATGATTTATATGATTACGATGTGCATGTTAATGTGGTTGGCGGCGGGCGCATTGACGGTCCTTCGGCCGGTGTGGCCATATCGCTGGCGATTTATAGCGCATTGGAAAATCTACCTATTCCTCAGAATATTGCCGTTACCGGAGAGCTTTCCATACAGGGTATGATCAGGGCTGTTGGCGGGGTGCCGGAAAAAATTTACGGTGCCAAGCAATGTGGTATAGATACCGTATTTATACCCAAGGAGAATGAAAAGGATATACCTGCAGATGTCAGGGGGGTTAAGGTTGTAACCGTGCAAACATTGGAAGAAATTATTACTGAAGTATTTTCTATAGGTAATAAAATGGCTAATTGATTAGCGATTATAGGTGATGATGCTATGTGGGAAAAAGTACCCCCCCATAATATAGATGCCGAGCAATCGGTATTGGGTGCGCTGTTTTTGGACAACAGTGCCATTGCAATTGTTACGCGCTTTCTGCAGCCGGAAGATTTTTATATGGAAGCGCACAAGGTTATTTTTAAAACTGTCCTTGATTTAGAGGAAAACGGACATGCCGTCGACCTGGTGACAGTCACTGACCAGCTGCGCCGTACCGGTGCCTTGGAAAAGGTCGGCGGTACCACTTATGTGGCTACTCTAAGTAATATTTCTCCTACTGCCGCCAATGCCGAACACTACGCTCGCATTATAGAAGAGAAGGCATTGCTGCGCAATTTAATCAACTTGGCCACCCGCATTGCCGGTATGGGCTATGAAGGCAGTGAAGATGCGGAAAGGTTGATGGAAGAAGCCGAAAAAATGCTGATGGAGCTGGGCTCGCGGCGTACCTCGGCACTTTTTACCGAAATCAAGGATATATTGATGGACACCTTTAAACACCTGGAGCATTTGTCTAAACATAAAGGTGAGATAAGCGGGGTGCCCACAGGTTTTGCAGATTTAGATCGTATTTGCCAGGGGTTACAGCCGGGTGATCTGGTAATTGTAGCCGGCCGCCCTTCGATGGGTAAAACCAGTTTTGGTATGTGTATTGCTTATCATGCCGCAGAAAATATAAATATGCCGGTGGCCGTATTTAGTATGGAAATGTCCAAGGAACAGCTGGTGCAGCGTATGCTTTGCGCTGAGGCCATGGTTGATCAGCATAAAATACGCACCGGCTTCATTCACGATGAGGATTGGGGCAAGCTTACCCAAAAAGCGCGGGAAATAGCCAAGCTGCCGATTTTTATTGATGACTCCGGTATACTTACGGTGCGCCAGTTAAGGGCCAAAGCCCGGCGCTTGCATATGGAAAAAGGACTGGGCCTGATTGTAATAGATTATTTACAGTTAATGCAGGGCAGTGGCCGTACTGAAAACAGGCAGCAGGAAATTGCTAATATATCTCGTTCACTAAAGGCTCTAGCTAAAGAATTGGGTGTGCCGATTATGGCACTGGCCCAGTTAAGTCGCTCGGTGGAACAACGTCAGGACAAAAAACCTATCATGTCCGACTTACGTGAGAGCGGCAGTCTTGAACAAGATGCTGATGTAGTAATGTTTATATACCGGGATGAATATTATAATCCCGACACAGAAAAAGTAGGCATTGCCGATATAATAGTAGCCAAACAAAGAAATGGCCCCACCGGGGTGGTGGAACTTGCTTTTTTAAAGGAATACACCAAATTTATGAATCTGGCCAAGCGCAGCCAGGAGTAATAATATGGTAAATAATCTTGACATAAAAACTGCGATCTGATAGTATTTTGTTGTTGTGCCTTAGTATATATATATATAATACTTTATAATTAATTGACTCAAACACAGCACCCGTTTGGGTTATTTTTATGCTTAAGTGCACAAGATATTTAAAGGAAAAACAGGGGGTCTGCCCAGTGACGCAGCATTACGACGTAATTATTGTGGGTGCCGGTCCGGCTGGTATTTTTGCCGCTCTTGAACTTTCCGGTAAAAGAGAAGGTTTGCGAGTATTAATAATAGAAAAAGGCCGGGATATCAACCAGCGAAAATGTCCATCCCGGGAAAAGGGCGGGAGTTGCTTTAATTGCAATCCTTGTTCCACAGTTTGTGGTTGGGGTGGTGCCGGGGCCTTTAGTGACGGCAAGCTGACCCTCTCATCGGAAATAGGCGGCAGTTTGGAGCAATATCTGGGAGAAAAAAAGCTTAACGAAATGATTAAGGAAATTGACCGGATATATCTTCAGTTTGGTGCCCCCGGCCATGTTTATGGTTTGGAACACCAGGATGAAATACATGAATATCAGCACCGTGCTACTATGGCCGACTTGAAGTTGATACCGGTGGCCATACGTCACTTAGGCACTGGGCGCTGTAAAGAAATATTGCAAAATATGTACGGGCATTTAATTAAAAAGGGTATTGAAGTGCGCACCCGGGTGGCGGTTGATCAAATTATTACCGACGGGCATATGGTAAAAGGTATTCGCACTGATGGCGGTGAAGAGATTACCGGTGATCATGTAATATTGGCGCCGGGGCGGGAGGGTGCTGAATGGCTGGCCCGGGAGGCCTTTCGGCTGGAATTGCAAACCGGAGTTAATCCCGTCGATATCGGGGTGCGTGTGGAAGTACCGGCCGCTGTCATGGAACCTCTGACCAGGGTTTTTTATGAATCCAAACTGATTTATTATTCACGGGCTTTTGATGACCGGGTACGTACATTCTGTATGAACCCGGGCGGGGAAGTGGTGATGGAAAACAACGATGGGTTAGTGACGGTGAACGGGCATAGTCACGCCTTTAATAAAACAGATAACACTAACTTTGCCGTTTTAGTCAGTAAAACCTTCACAGAACCATTTCGGGAACCCATTGCCTATGGCAAGTATGTGGCCAGTTTGGCTAATTTGCTGGGCGGTGGTGTTATCGTACAGCGATTGGGTGATTTATTGGAAGGACACCGGTCTACGGTAGATCGTATAAAAAAATGCTTGGTGGTGCCCACCCTTAAAGAGGCTACGCCGGGGGATCTTAGTCTGGTATTTCCTTACCGTCACCTGGTAGCCATTGTGGAGATGCTTAAAGCACTGGACGTTATTGCACCCGGCGTGTACTCTCGCTATACACTGTTATACGGCGTGGAAGTGAAGTTTTATTCTTCCCGGCTGGCCTTAAGCAACGGGCTGGAAACACGGATTAAAAACTTATTTGCGGCAGGCGATGGCGCCGGCGTTACCAGGGGTCTGGCTCAGGCTTCGGTAGCGGGTATCATGGCCGCCAGGGAAATTCTCAGCAGAATATAAGGGGGATACCGAATGTCTACGGTGGTATTGGTTGGAGCGCAATGGGGAGACGAGGGTAAAGGTAAGGTTACGGATTTTTTGGCTCAACAGGCTGAAATGGTGGTACGCTATCAGGGTGGGAACAATGCCGGACACACCGTGGTGGCGGACGGCCAGACATATAAGCTGCACTTAATTCCTTCGGGCATTTTATATGCGGATAAACAATGTCTAATTGGCAACGGAGTGGTAATCGACCCGGCTGTGCTGTTGCAGGAACTGAATGCTCTGGAACAACAGGGGGTAAGCACCGCTAATTTACGCATCAGTCCCCGGGCGCATGTGATTTTTCCATACCATAAGAGCATAGATACGGCCGAAGAAAAAAGTAAAGGCAACCGAAAAATCGGTACCACGTGCCGGGGTATTGGCCCAACTTACACCGATAAGGCCGCTCGGGTAGGTATACGCATAACGGAGCTGATGGACCGGGAAGAATTGGCTGAAAAACTACGTGATATATTAGAGGTTAAAAATAAGGTATTATCCCGTCTGTACGGGGTGGAGGAGAATTTTGCCTATCGGGAAATGCTGGATCAGTATATGGGGTATGCCGATAGTTTGAAAAAATATATAGCTGATGTTTCCGTACTGGTAAACGAGGCTGTCGACCGGGGCGCCAGGGTACTGTTTGAAGGTGCTCAGGGCACATTATTGGATCTTGACCACGGTACCTATCCTTATGTTACCTCGAGTCATCCTATTGCCGCTGCGGCTTGTCTGGGCGCCGGGCTTGGGCCTACTAAAATTAAAACGGTGGTGGGGGTAGCCAAGGCTTATATTACCAGGGTGGGTGAGGGGCCATTTCCCACTGAATTGCATGATCAATTGGGTGAGCTGATCCGGGAAAGAGGTTTTGAATTTGGCACCACCACCGGCCGCCCGCGCCGTTGTGGTTGGTATGACGCGGTTATAGCCCGTTATGCGGCCCGGGTTAATGGTTTGACTTACCTGGCTATTACTAAATTAGATGTGCTGTCAGGTCTTGAAAGATTAAAGATATGCACGGGTTATCGTTATAAGGGTGAAATTATCAATGAGTTTCCGGCCAGCTTAAAGTTACTGGCCCAGTGCGAGCCGGTATATCAGGAGTTTCCGGGTTGGCGGGAAGATATTTCAGCGGTAACCGATTTTAATGAATTGCCTCAAAGAGCTAAGGATTATTTGAAGAACCTGGAGGAATTATCAGGCGTGCCCGTAGCTATTGTGGGTGTTGGTCCGGGGCGTGCCCAGACATTGGTATTAAAGGAGACCTTTTAAGCTTGTCAAGGGAGAATATTATGTAGTTGCCGTTAGGCGGCACGTAAGCTATAACAGTACTGCTTAAATGTTGCAGTTCGATATATAATGTACCGTGGGGCCGGATAAAAACGGCCCCGCTTACCGTTGAACAGTTACAAACTTGTTATAATAAAAATTATTGACACTTTGATTAATTTACTGTAATATATACAACTGTAAGACTTCAGTGAGCCATTAGCTCAGTCGGTAGAGCACCTGACTTTTAATCAGGGTGTCCCGCGTTCGAGTCGCGGATGGCTCACCAAAACACGGCCCCATGGTCAAGAGGCCTAAGACACCGCCCTTTCACGGCGGTAACCCGGGTTCGAATCCCGGTGGGGTCACCAGTAAGGCCACCTTCTAACAATGAAGGTGGCCTTTTTAGGGGTCTGACCCCTGATAATTCCGCTTTTCCGCGTCACCGGTGCTTTATTTGCAGTCACCTTGACTTTGAGCACTAAAATGTTATAATTAATATTACATTTGCGGGTGTAGCTCAATGGTAGAGCATCAGCTTCCCAAGCTGAGGGTTGCGAGTTCGATCCTCGTCACCCGCTCCAGTTATAACAAGGCCTCCGAGGACTTGAGAATGACCACAATAAGTGTTTGATCATAATTTTGATCATGACCAGCAAAAAAGCCTGGGGTTATATGCCCGGGCTTTTATTATTCCTGCTAGTCTTAAAACTGCTTTTTCTTTATCTTTCATGGTACTGGGAAACGACATAGATTCTTGGTCTGTATGAATCGTTGATTTCAGTGTCGCGTTTATGGCGCTATCCATACACCGTTTCCGGGACAGAAGAGCTGCTTTCGGATAGCTTTTGCTGATGAGATTTTTAGAGTATTTCAAAATGCCTATCCTGAAATAAAGCTTATTCCAATTAACCTAAATTCAGAAGTGGAAAGAATGATAAGGCACGTAACAAAAGGGATTGCAAAATATTCTGTGTAAATGGCTTGTTTCCTATTTGTTAATATAGAACCAACTTTAGTTGGAATAACCGGGCAGCTCTTTATATGGAGAGATGTCTGTGTTAGCTTATTGGGCACATCTAATCTTAATGCGAAACAAAACCAAGCCGCTTAAAACCTCAGAAACAATAACAGACAAGGGGACAGGGACTTGTCTGTTATTGCCATAAACCTTTGAAAACTATCGCAAATACATCAACTATATTAATCATAAGAAAGAATTAAGGCCATCTATTTTACATAATTGATGACGTCTCTATTTCTGGGTGGTGCTGGCGGGTCTTCAGAAGCCTTGTTACCGAGGGCTACTGAGCAAACGAAGCTGTACCCTTCCGGTATTCCCAATTCCCTTTTAAATTTATTACCCTTTTCGGAAGCAAAAAGTAAGCCGGCGGATGTAATCACACATGAGCCGATATTTAAAGATTCCGCGGTTAATGTAATGTTTTCAGCTGCAAGGCCGCAATCGATTTGAACCCATTGAGCATTTTCATCCGCGGAGAGTAAGATAACCGTGGGGGCATTATAAAACGTATGGTAGTCGGGATTGCTAACTCTTTGTATTAAAAACTCATTACCTGAATTTAATATATTCTCCTTTATTACGTTTACCATTTTATTAAGCAGATCCTTATTTTGTACAACGGTAAAGTGCCATTTTTGCTGATTCATAGCGTTAGGTGCAAGCAGGGCGGCTTCCAGTATTTCATGCAGATCCGAATCGGATATTTGTTCCGGCTTAAAGGTGCGGATACTTCTTCTATTTTTGATCACCTTAAATGTTTCATTCATGCAGATACTTCCTCTCGTTTTTGATTTAAATTTATTTTAACTATATTTTGTTAGATTATGTGATTTTTCCTGCTCCAATAGGGAAAATAAATCTCCTGAAATGCATTTCGCGGCAGGAAACCCATCAGGTTTGTTGAAGCCTTTGGATGAGGTGACATTGATGGCCACTGCCGATCATAAATTAATCGTTGAGCAAAATAAGGAGCGTATTTGCAAAATTAAGCGGCAGGTAGAGGAAGCCGCCGATCCCGGGGAAAAACGCATGCTAAAGCGCCGGCTGAGACAGGCACAAATTGAACAAATAAAATACTTGAACAAGCTGGCCTGAAAGCAATTCTGGGATTAACCCGGCGTGACCGGGTACAAATACGGCCTGTAATAAGACTGGTATTTGATAAAATTTCTTGCGTATTATTCCCTGGTTGGCATATAATTTTACTAGTCAATTAAAAGGGGGAAAATATATTGGGCAAACATATTAAGACCATTGCCGGGCGGACGCTGCAAAGCACCGTGCGCGGCGGGGGGTGCGGCGAGTGCCAGACTTCTTGCCAGTCGGCCTGTAAGACCTCTTGTACTGTCGGCAACCAGGCCTGCGCTAATAAAAAGAAAAACTAAATGCACCTGATCCCTATACGGGATGAGGTCTTTTTTTTGAAGGGAATGATACAAATTGATCCATGCTTTTTCCTTTGACGGCACTAATATAGTGTTGGATGTCAATAGCAATGCCGTGCATGAGGTGGATGGGCCCACTCTGCGGATTATTCAAGATTACGAAGCCATGCCGGAAACGGATCTAATCAATAAATACGGGCCTGAGTACGGAAACGGTGCCGTAAGGGAAATACTCCAGGAAATAAGGGACTTAAAGGACAACGGACTGCTTTTTTCCCCGGATCCGCTGCCGGATGGATACCGGCCTCCGGAGGGAGAGACGGTCAAGGCGTTGTGTCTGAATCTGGCCCACGACTGTAATTTGCGCTGCCGCTATTGTTTCGCCAGTCAAGGTGATTTCGGCGGCCGGCGCGAATTAATGTCGGCGGAAGTAGGCCGGGCCGCTCTTGATTTTTTAATGTGGGCTTCCGGCAGCCGCCGGCATGTAGAAGTGGATTTTTTCGGCGGTGAGCCGCTGATGAACTGGGGCGTGCTGGTCGACCTGGTTAAGTATGGAAGATTGCGGGCCGGGGAAGCGGGCAAGGAGATTAAGTTTACCCTGACCACTAACGTAACCTTGCTTAACCGGGAAATGCAGCAATTTATCGGTGATCACGATCTGGCGGTAGTTCTTTCCATTGACGGGCGTCCCGAAGTGCATGACCGCATGCGGGTTACCGCTACGGGCGGGGGCAGCTACCGGCGGATTATGGATAAAATTATGGAGTTTACGAGTTCATCCTATTGCCGGGAGTATATCATCAGAGGTACTTACACCCGTTATAACCTTGATTTCTGCGCGGATGTCAAGCATCTGGCCGAGGCGGGCTTAAATCATATTTCTGTGGAACCGGTGGTGGCCGGGTCCGAAACGGACTATGCTTTTAAGGATGAGGATATACCTGTATTGCTGGAGGAATATGATAAGCTGACCAGGTACTTGTTGAAAAGGCAGTGCCAGGGGCGACCACTGGATTTTTTCCACTTTAATATAGATTTGGAGGATGGCCCTTGTCTGCCCAAGCGGCTCACCGGCTGCAGCGCCGGGTCCGAATACCTGGCGGTGGTGCCCGGCGGAGCATTGTACCCCTGCCATCAGTTTGTAGGGAAAGATAATTTTCAGGTAGGTACGGTGTTTGAAGGTGTTGTCAAAAAAAACATGGCAAATATATTCCGCAATGCGCATATATATAATAAAAAAGCCTGTCGGGAGTGCTGGGCCAAGTTTCACTGCAGCGGAGGCTGTCATGCCAATGCTTATGCTTTTAATGGTGATATGCTGAAGCCCTATCGGATGGGGTGTGCGTTAGCCCGCAAAAGGCTGGAGTGTGCACTGTATCTCAAAGTTAAAACCCGTAAGCTATAACTTCACAAATATCAATACCAAAAAAGGAGCGCAGCGCCTCCTTTTTTAGCAAATTCCGAGACTCCCGCTTCTACAAGTGGGAGTCTCTGTTTTACAAGCCCGCATTTCTTTGGGGATCTGCTTTGGAGTCCGGGATTGCTTTGCCGCGCTCGCAATGACAGCTGCAAAACATATGAGAAGAAAGTTATCTGAGCTTTTCCATGATAGTTTTTTTCGGAAGCAGCTTTAATCCGCTTTAAGTTTACGACAAATGATTTCAATGATATAATAAAAACTGCTTAATGTGAATTATTCTGACAGTTTGTGTAAAATTGCGCAAAGGAGTGGTTGATATTCAAAGTGATATACATCAATTAATTAATAAGCTGGTATCGGCTTGGAAGGGAATAATCGGTTCCCGCCCGGCTATAAAAACATTGACGTTACTGGGTATTCCCGTGCTTGTTGTTTGTGTTTTCTTCAGCCTTTCCCGCTGTGCCGTGGTGTGGGGCGGTGAGGTCGTAGTGGTAGCCCGAGACCGCCAAATTGCTGAAGCAGCGGTTAAGGATTACTTTGAACAAATGGAAAAGACAGCGGGGATGCCTGTAAAAATAAATGAGGATACTATTAAGTATCGTCCCACCTGGCGATTAGGTGCGGTGGAGGATAAAAAGGAAATACAGCTTTGTCTGGCCGCTAAATTGGACTGTCAATATGAGGCCAGCGGTATTTTTGTGGACGGTAAAAAAATCGTAGCGGTTAAGGATAAAACAGTTGGCCGGGAAGTGTTGGATAAAATTTTAAGTACCTATGGTGATGATGAGCAATGTAAGGTGTCATTTAAACAAAAGGTGGATATTAAGCCGGTAACTGTTGGTGGGCATGATTTAATGGACGCTGAACAGGCGATTGAGCATATTCAGTTTGGTGGCGTAGATGTTAGGAAGTACGGGGTGAAGGAAGGGGATACGCTGTGGGATGTCGCTGTGGCGGCCAAGCTGCCCGTGGAGGAATTAATAGCGGCGAACCCGGACTTAACGCCGGAGACTATGCAAATCGGGCAGGAAATAAAAATATCCAGTCCTGCGCCACTGCTTGATGTAATAGCCACTTATAAAGATACACAACAGGAAGAAGTGCTTTATCGGGTGCAGGAAAAGATTGACGAGAACCTCTACTGGGGCGAGCAAAAACTTGTGCAAAAGGGCAGCCCCGGCCGGCGGGAAGTGGTTTATGAAGTGACTCTGGAAAACGGCCTGGAAACAGACCGTGAGGTTTTGCAGCAAAAAACAATTGAAGATTCGGTGCCACAGATTATCGCCAAAGGCAATAAAAAATTACTTGCTTTTCGGGGCGGTAATGGGCGCCTTGCTTACCCCGCCGTAGGGGCTATTGTGTCACCTTTTGGTGAACGCTGGGGAAGGATGCATGAGGGAGTTGATATTGCGGCCAATTATGGCAGCCCGGTGGTGGCGGCGGAGGCCGGCACGGTACAGCGTACCGATTATCGGGGGGGATACGGGCTTTGTGTTGATATTAGTCATGGCAGTGGCGTGGTGACCCGTTATGCGCACCTTTCCTCGGTGGCGGTAAAACCCGGACAGCGTGTGGATAGAAGCCAGTTTATCGGCCGGACCGGTTCGTCGGGTAATTCTACCGGGCCGCACCTGCATTTTGAGGTTATAGTTAACGATGTACATAAGAACCCCGCCTTATTTATTTAAATTGCAAATATAATTACCAGGTAATGCTGTTTTCTATCTCCTGCGTTTAATGTATAATGTTTTTGTGTAAAATGTGTGTAAATAACGTAGGGAGGGCGGCGGCCTTGGTCAAAAAGGATGATAAGCATTTGGCGAATAGGAGTTCATTTGCTAATTTATCGAGGAAAAAAAAGCAGCAAAAAATTATATTTGGCATACTTGCCGTTGTGCTTGGAGTGGGCCTGGTAGGTTCATCCATGTTCTGGGCTTTTGGCGATAACGATATATCGTTTAAAGGCAAAGCAGCTGATGTACAGCAAACGAGTACCGTTGACCAAAAGATAGCCGACTTGGAAGCTCAATTAATGGAAGATAAGGGGAATACCGCATTGATGGATCAGCTGGCTAAGTTGTACAGGGACGGCGGCCAGAGCCAGAAAGCGGTAGATACTTATGTTAAAGCATTAAAAATCAAGCCGGGTGACGTAGATATGCACAAAGAACTGGGCGTGACTTATTTCTTAATCGGCGATTATGATAAAGCTACAGCTCAAATGCAGCAAGCGTTGGAACTAAAGCCCGACGATGCCTATGCGCATTATTACGCGGGGCAGTTTTACGGCTTTCGCAGTGACGAAGGCCGCGATGTGCTCAAGGGAATAGAAGAATTGGAGAAATTTATAAGCCTTCGTAAAGAAGGATCTGATGTAGAAAAGGCCAAGCAGTATATTAAGGAATTGCAAGCGGGCCGGAATTAGCTGGCGGGCCAGGGCTACCTGGCTCGTTCTGTTATAAATTACCGTGGGCATCCACTTAAGTTAATTATATAATTAACTTATTAATTAAGTAAAAGGGGAATGTGTATGGCCATGAAGCAGCTTGATAATATACAGGCATCCGGGACCACTGCTTCTCATACCGCAAAGCTGCTGTCTCTTTTGTTGGCGGTGTTGTTCATGGTCAGTACGTTTATGTTGATTAGGGTACCGGAAAGTGTCAGGGGATATATATACGGTGTATTTCGTGAAATAGCCCGGGCTCAGATGCTTTTGCGCACTCACGGGTGGCAGCATGCCGAGGATGAGTATTTAATTATACGTTATCAGGGCAGTAAAGAAGAAGCTGAGTTGGTGAGGGAAACCACTCGGCTATGTTATCAGCGTATCTGCGACGATTATAACTTTACACCGGTACGAAAAATACCCATTGTAATTTATGCCTCCCGGGAAGAATTAAATGCCAGCTTTGGTTGGCCGGCCAGTGAAAACGCTATGGGTGTATATTGGGGAGGAGTGATCAGGGTGCTGGAACCGCAGGTCTGGATAAATGAAAGTGATCCGGAGGCGGTGCGGCATATCTTCCAACAGGCCGGTCCCATGGCTCATGAGATGACCCACCTGGTATTGGATTATTTGGCTCAAGGTAATTACCCCCGCTGGTTTACTGAAGGACTTGCTCAGTATGAAGAATATAAAATTACCGGATTTTTATTCAGTCAGCCGGAAGGAATTTGGGACCGAGGATTGTATCCATTAGATAAAATGGACCGTAACTTTGACTCTTTGCCCGATCAAGCTCTTGCTTACAAGCAGTCGTTATTGGCGGTGGAGTACATTGTGTCGGTCTATGGTGAAGATGGACTGCATAGAATTATTAACAATTTAGCACAGGGTATAAGTTTTCAGGACTCAATGATACAAGCCCTGGGGACGGCTCCAAAGCAGTTTGAAAGTCAGTGGCACGCCTGGTTGTCCAGGGAGTTGCACCAGCCTTTGTTTATCAAGCGGGAGGATAATGCTTAAAAATGGACAAACTGATTATTAACGGGGGGCGTCCGCTGCGGGGCAAGGTACGTGTCAGCGGTGCCAAAAATGCGTCTTTGGCAATTCTGTGCGCTACTATTATGGCCGGCGATGAAGTGGTGCTGGAGAATATTCCTGACATCAGTGATGTAAGAGTCGTGCTGGAGATAATTAAACATATCGGTTCCGAGGTAATTTGGTTAAGCGAATCATCGCTCAGGATCATTGCACCTACTCGCATAGCAGCAGATCCTCCATGTGATCTGGTAAAAAAATTGCGTGCTTCCAATTTGCTCCTGGGTCCAATGCTGGCCAGGTTCGGGTACGCCAGGGTCTCTCTGCCCGGTGGCTGTAATATTGGGGTCAGGCCCATGGATCTACATTTTAAGGGTTTGGCCGGTATGGGCGCGCAAATCGATTTGGACGGTGGATTTGCCGTGGGTAAAATCACCCGCCGCTTGAAGGGGGCCCGTATTTATCTGGACTTCCCAAGTGTGGGTGCCACTGAAAACATTATTATGGCGGCTTGCCTGGCTGAGGGACAAACTGTGCTTGAGAACGTGGCCAAGGAACCTGAGATAGTGGACTTGGCAAACTTCCTCAACTGCCTGGGTGCTAAAGTGCGGGGTGCGGGTACCGATGTTATTAAGGTAGAAGGGGTGTCCCAACTGGGTGGGTGCGTGCGTTACGCCGTTATTCCGGACCGCATTGAATCCGGCACCTTCATGGTGGCTGCGGCAGCCACCCGTGGGCATCTGGTGCTTGAGAATGTGATACCCCTGCACGTGGAACCCATCTGTGCCAAGTTGCGGGAGGCCGGTGTAGAAGTTCACGAGGATAACGACATGCTGACCGTTAATGCCACCGGCGAGTTGAAACCCGTGGATATAAAAACGATGCCCTACCCGGGATTCCCCACCGATATGCAATCGCAAATGATGGCTTTCTTATCCACGGTAAAAGGTACCAGTATTATTATTGAAAATATATTTGAGAACCGGTTCCAAATTGCCGATGAGTTGAAAAGAATGGGTGCCAATATCAAGGTGGAAGGTCGTATGGCAGTGGTAGAAGGGGTGGCCAATTTATGTGGCACCAGGATTAAAGCCACTGATTTGCGTGCCGGAGCGGCGCTGGTAATTGCCGCGCTGATGGCCCGGGGGCAAACTGAAATATGCAACACTCATTTTATCGACCGAGGTTATCACATGTTGGAAGAAAAGCTAAGCAATCTGGGCGTAGAGATAAAACGGGGTCAGGCTTAAACTTTATAAACTTATCTGCAAAAGGCGTCAATTTACGCCTTTTTTTATTTGCTCCTAAAATAGTAAATGCTATTTTTATTGTTATTTACAAGCTATGCTTTGTGAAAATATGGGTTGTTGCTAAACCCCGACAACCTTGAAATTGCCAGGCATTATAAGCGAAAGTTCATTTAAATGAGTGAGTTTTTCTGGAAGAGGCTGTAGTGAAATTAGGCTTTGAGGAAATGATGTTGGTTATAACATTTAGAATACGCTTTGTTAAGCTTATATGTATTGTCTAAATTTACGTGAAGGCGGGCCAAAGATGCGGGTTACGGTAGCTGCGGCGGGTAAATTAAAGGAAAGATACTGGCGTGAGGCAATTGCGGAATACAGTAAGCGGCTTAGCGTCTATTGCCGCCTGGAAATAGTTGAAGTAGCGGACGAAGGCTTTGCTGAGGGTTTGTCGATCGCTGAAGGGGAAAAAATTAAACAGCTGGAATGGCAAAAAATTAACCGCCACCTCCGGGCGGATACCTACCTGGTGACTCTGGACGTGCAAGGTGAACAGGTGGCCTCGGAGGAATTATCCGCCCGCTTGGATAAACTGACTCTGGCGGGGCACAGTGACATTACCTTTGTGATTGGCGGCAGCCTTGGTTTGCCGGCCCAAGCTCTCAAACAGGCCCATTGGCGGCTGTCTTTCTCCCGCCTGACTTTCCCGCACCAACTCATGCGGGTAGTTTTATTGGAACAAATCTATCGTGCTTTTAAAATATCACGTGGTGAACCGTACCACAAGTAAAGCAAGATAGACCGGCAATAAAGGGCGGATCATGCCCGATAGGTTGAGGCGGGCATGATCCGCCTTTATTGCTTAAGGTATAAAAATTAAGATAGGTTAAATAATAACAATAATAAAAATATAGGAGGTGGATCACAGTTGTCATTTAACCTATCTCAAAAAGAGAATATGTTACTGCAAGATCAAAAAAAGCATGAAGAACTATGCATACAAAAGTATCAAAGCTATGCTCAACAGGCCCGGGATCCTCAGCTTAAACAGCTGTTCAATTCACTGGCACAACAAGAACAACAGCATTTGAATACTGTAAATCAGCTGTTAAGCGGTCAGGTTCCCAATCTGCAACAAGGCCAACAAAGTCAGAGCCAGGGTCAAAGTCAGACCCAAAGCCAGGGCCAATATTCACAAGCAGCTGCCCGGAACAATGCCCCGGGCGCCGCAAGCCAGAATGATATCGAGATGTGTAACGATATGCTGGTTACCGAAAAGTATATTTCCGGTACATACGACAATACAATTTTCGAATGTACCAATGCTAATGCCCGGCAGGCATTAAATCACATTCAAAAAGAAGAACAGCAGCATGGTGAGGCTATCTTTAATTATTTACAAAGCCAAGGCATGTATAACGTTCAGTAAATATCTTAATTTCGAGCCTGTAAAAATTCTTGGGTTTTATATAGTTTTGTTTTAAAGGCATTAAGAGCAAACGTGGAGGCTGCTTGTCAATCCCGTTTGCTCTTTTCTTTGTAAACGGGGATGTTGTATAATATACTGACATAAAATTGGATGCGAAAAGGAGAGTTGTTCTTATGCAAGGAAAAATTCAAATGAAAGTTCCGCTGGTGGAAATAGACGGCGATGAAATGACCAGAGTTATCTGGCGGGATATCAAAGAGGTTTTATTGACTCCTTACATAGATTTAAAAACGGTATACTTTGATCTGGGACTTAAGCAGCGGGACGCAACAGACGACCGGATAACGGTGGACGCTGCCCGGGCCGCCAAAAAATACGGTGTGGCGGTCAAATGCGCCACTATTACCCCCAACGCCCAGCGGGTCGGGGAATATAACCTGAAACAGATGTGGAAGAGCCCCAACGGAACTATCCGGGCTATTCTGGATGGCACGGTTTTCCGCACACCGATTATTGTCAAGAATATAAAGCCTTTTATAAAAACATGGTCAAGGCCCATTACCATTGCCAGACATGCTTACGGCGATATTTACAGGGGCGTTGAAATGAAGATTGCCGGCCAAGGCCGGGCGGAGATTGTTTTTACGAATCAGGACGGAAATATATCCAGAGAGGTTATTCATGAATTTGCCGGTCCCGGCATTATCATGGCTATGCATAACCTGGATAAGTCCATTGAGAGTTTTGCCAGGGCCTGCTTTAATTTCGCGCTGGATCAAAAGCAGGATTTGTGGTTTGCCACCAAGGATACCATTTCCAAGCGATACGATCATAACTTTAAAGATGTATTTCAAGATGTTTTTGCCAAAGAATATCAGGATAAGTTTTCGGAGGCGGGAATTGAATATTTCTATACATTGATTGATGATGCCGTGGCCAGGGTGGTACGCAGTTCGGGCGGCTTTATCTGGGCCTGTAAGAATTATGACGGTGATGTAATGTCGGATATGGTGGCTACCGCCTTTGGCAGCCTGGCCATGATGACATCGGTGCTGGTCTCGCCTGATGGCTGTTATGAGTATGAGGCGGCCCACGGGACGGTAACCAGGCATTATTACCGCTATCTCGAAGGTGAAAGAACGTCGACCAACCCAATGGCCACTTTATTTGCCTGGACAGGCGCGTTGAAAAAAAGAGGTGAACTGGACGGTATCCCCGGCTTGGTTCAGTTTGCCGGTAATCTGGAACAAGCGGCTATAGATACCATAGAAGAAGGGATAATGACCAAAGATTTGGCTTTGCTGGCGGAAGGGGACAAAAAGACAGTCAATACCGCGGAATTTTTGCAAGCGGTTCATGCCCGCCTGGGACGGGATTTTCGTATGTGATTAATTATCTAAGAGGGATATCGCACCCGGATTTTGCGCTGTTCGATGAAACCCTGCTCTTATTGCTGTGGCCTTGTTTTTGAAGCCTCTGACGATACCGTGACTTTGGTATAAAGGATTATTGACATATAGGTAGAAAACGAGAGAAAATGTAATGGTCACATAATTGGCAGTTTTTCGGGTTAATATATGGAAATATGAACCAAATTTAAGCATAATACAATGATCCCGCTCAAGGAGGTTTGAAATAAAATGAAGGACCCGCATAATGAACTGTCCAACAGCACAAATTTTATTCAGAGCATCATTAATGAAGATCTAAAAAATAACAAAGATAACAATCGTGTACACACCAGGTTTCCGCCTGAGCCCAACGGTTACCTGCATATTGGACATGCCAAATCCATTTGCCTGAATTTCGGTCTGGCCGAAACATACGGCGGCTTATGCAATTTGCGGTTTGATGATACCAATCCAACTAAAGAGGAAGTCGAATATGTAGATTCCATTAAGGCGGATGTTAAATGGCTGGGCTTTGACTGGGATGACCGGTTGTTTTATGCTTCAGATTATTTTGAGTTGCTCTACGGGTATGCCGTTGCGTTAATTAAATCGGGCAAAGCCTATGTATGTGATTTAACTGCCGAGCAAATCAGGAAGTATCGCGGTACGCTGACGGAACCGGGGAAGGACAGTCCCTACCGTACGCGTTCGGCGGATGAAAACCTGGATTTGTTCCAGCGGATGAGGGCGGGCGAATTTCCGGACGGGTCCCGCGTGCTGCGGGCGAAAATTAATATGGCGTCACCCAATTTGAATATGCGTGACCCGGTGCTGTACCGCATCCAGCGGGCTAATCATCACCGTACAGGCGATAACTGGTGTATTTATCCCATGTATGACTATGCCCACCCCATTTCGGATGCCATTGAAGGGGTTACGCATTCCATCTGCACCCTGGAGTTTGAAGATCACCGCCCGCTGTATGATTGGGTGCTGGATAACGTGGATGTTTCATGCCAGCCGCAGCAGATTGAATTTGCCAGGCTTAATCTTAGTCATACCGTAATGAGCAAGCGCAAGTTGCGGGCACTGGTAGAACAAGGATTTGTCAGTGGCTGGGACGACCCGCGTATGCCTACCATCTCGGGTTTGCGCAGGCGCGGCTATACCTCTGAAGCCATTCGGGACTTTTGTGAACGGATCGGCGTCGCCAAAAGCAACAGCTTTGTCGATATAGCCATGCTGGAACATTGTATCCGTGAAGATTTAAATGCCCGGGCCATGCGGGCGATGGCGGTGTTGCGCCCGCTAAAGGTTATTATTGACAACTACCCGGAAGACCGGGTGGAGATGCTGGAAGCCGAGAACAATCCCGAGCATCCCGATATGGGTTTCCGGCAGGTGCCTTTTACCCGGGAACTGTATATTGAACAAGATGACTTTCGTGAGGACCCCCCCAGGAAATTCTTTCGCCTGGCTCCGGGGCGTGAAGTGCGGCTTAAACATGCTTATGTTATTAAATGTGAACGGGTGGTCAAGGACGAGCAAACCGGCCGGGTGCTGGAGCTGCATTGCATTTATGATCCCGAAACGCGCAGTGGTATGTCTAATGAGGTGCGCAAGGTAAAAGGCACATTGCACTGGGTTTCGGTTGCCCATGCGGTTAAAGCCGAAGTGCGCTTGTATGACCATTTGTTCGTCAAAGAAAACCCGGAAGAAGACGAAGATTTCCGGGTAAATTTGAATTCCGGGTCGCTGGAGGTATTGACCTGCCTGGTGGAACCCAGTCTGGCGGATGTACAGCCGGGCAGCCGGTACCAGTTCTTAAGACAAGGCTATTTTGGTGCCGATATGGATACATCAGCAGGCGCACCGGTTTTTAACCGGATAGTGTCGTTAAAAGATTCCTGGGCCAAGATACAAAAGGCACAGGGCAATAAATAGTTAAAGTTAAAGAGCCGATTCGAAAGCGGGCTTGGGTGCCGGGTGTTGAAAGGTTGAAAATCTCAGATTTTTAACCTTTCAACATCCGGCACCTTCCACCAACCTTTCAACATCCGGCACCTTCCACCAACCTTTCAACATCCGGCACCTTCCACCAACCTTTCAACATCCGGCACCTTCCACCAACCTTTCAACATCCGGCACCTTCCACCAACCTTTCAACACCCGGCACCTTCCCCTGGCTTAGTTGTTGTACGGGGCGAATGAGGCCCAGTGCTCCTCATTTACTGTCGCTTCCACCCGGATACCTTCCGGGCCGTATTGTTCGCTGTAAACTTCACCGTACTGATGCAGCAGTGCCACCAGGTCTGTTCGGTCGTAGGGCAGCCGGCCTTTAAACAGCCGCCGGTGGCGAAGGGTATTTTGGGCGATTGATTCCTTAAGCTGTGCAAGGCCGGTGCCGGTGCGGGCGGATACTTCCACAGCCTGGCGTTGGCCCGATAGTTTTACTTGTTCCAGCAGTTGGCGGTTGACCGGCTGGTCTATTTTGTTAAAGACCAATATGGTTTGCTTATCCAGCACCCCCAGTTCCCTTAAAACACTTTCCACGGCGGCAATTTGTTCGACAAGCTCGCTATGGCCCGCATCCACAACATGCAGCAGAAGATCTGCCTCGATTACTTCTTCCAGGGTGGCCCGAAAAGCCTTTACCAAGTGGTGCGGTAATTTGCGAATAAACCCCACGGTATCGGTTAACAGTATTGCCCGGTTGCCGGGCAGCTGCAGGCGGCGGGTGGTGGGGTCCAGCGTGGCAAACAGCCGGTCCGCTGTATACACCTGCGCCTGGGTAAGGGCGTTCAGCAAAGTGCTTTTCCCGGCGTTGGTGTACCCGACCAGCGCTGTCACAGGCGTGGCCGAATCCCGGCGGTTTTGTCTTTGTTGTCGGCGGTGCCGGCGTACTTGTTCCAGGGCGTCGGTAAGCTCATCAATGCGTTTCCTGACATGTCGTCGGTCGGTTTCCAGTTTGGTTTCCCCCGGGCCGCGGGTGCCGATGCCGCCGCCCAGGCGGGACAGGACGGCGCCTTGTCCGGTGAGACGGGGCAGCAAATAGCGCAGTTGGGCCAGTTCAACCTGTAACTGCCCCTCTCTGGTGCGGGCCCGCCGGGCGAAAATGTCCAGTATTAAAGTTGTACGGTCTATAATACGGCAGCCAATGGCGTTTTCCAAATTGCGGGCCTGGGTGGGGGTTAATTCGTCATCAAATATAACCAGCTCCGCTCCCAAACGCTGCCGCTGCAAGGCCAACTCCTCCACTTTGCCCCGCCCGATAAAAAAGGCCATGTCCGGCCGCTGCCTGCGCTGGGCCACTCTGGCTACGGGATTTGCCCCCGCGGTGTCGGCCAGCAAGGCCAGTTCGTCAAGGGTATTCTCGTGGTCTATGGTAACCAGTATCGCCTTCTCAGCCGACTGGGTTCCGGTTGTCCACATGGCCGCGGGGGGGATAATGCGCTCCTCAATGTCCCGGATTAATGCTGGCAGAGGAAATTCGACTAATTGGTCTATAGACATTGGCCCGTAGTTCTGAAAGTTTTTGGTAATTTGTCCATCCTGCGGTTCCAGACAAGCCAGCCAGGCTTCTTTTGCTTTACCCTCCAGCACTCCCAGGGCCACCATCGCATCAAGGCGCATATCGTAAAGGGCCGCGTAGTCCACTGTGCTTAATTGCCCATTGCCCGAAGGATGGGTATGGATACAGCGCAGGCCCGCCAGACGGTAAGCACCGCGTCGTTTGCTTTGCGCCTTAAGCTGTACCGTTGCGGCATCGCCCACCCCAACGGATACCACCTGTCCCTGTCGGTCAATAAATACGGCCAATTCCCGCTGGCTGCCGCCGGATATATCAGCTATAATCCGGACTATTTCCAGCGAGATGATCATGCTTTTATCGATTGCCAGGTCATAAATACTTTGCAATAAATCCAGGTCAAACTTTTTGAGACCCCGGGTATTTCCGTAGACGGTTTTGGTCAAATATAATCACATCCCTAATGGTCGTTATGTATAAAAACAATTATAGCATAGACATAATCGACAGCAAGCAAATTAGATAGCGGCGATGATTTTGCCATCTACCACCTGTGGACTAAGACGGTGCGGTCAGTTAAAATAAAACCGTGGGATATAAAAAAGTCGTATCTTAGGAAGGAATATTATAAGAAAGTAACGAATACAATTATATGGTGCAAAGCTTTTGATTTTTTGACTTGAGCAAACTTCTACATCAGATCGGTTTACATCCGTTGTTGCCCGCTTGGTTACAGGTATCAAATATAAGGAAAACGAGAACGTGCGCCGGGCATTGTGACTTGTTGAACATGCTCATTGGCTAAAAGCCCGGTGCGGCTTTTATATTCGATAAGGAGCGGCAAAACGGTGCTTGCGGACAATTGCCATCTACCACCTATAGACTATGGCTCGCTAATTGGTTACAATTAATAGAAAGTTCTTTTTTCTTATTATGGACAAGTTATGAGCAGGTTTTTAAAAAAATAACATGGGCAGGAAGGAATAATACAAAAAATAACGAATTTCTTACTATACTGTTCTATACTGTTTCCTTGTAAAGTTATAGCTGTATATTATTCCTTGGCCTCAGACGTAAAAGGTGCGTTTAGTAAGGCTGAGTTTTCGCGTCTTTGCGGCTTTGTTATTTATATTTGGAAGGAGGTGTCACCGGGCTATCGAATCAGCCATTAAATCATAAATTTTCTAGCTATTTAGTCTACTAACAAAAGGAGGTATTGCAGTGCCTTTTGAGCCAAAAGAACCGCAAAAGGAAATTAAGTACGAAGAGACAAGAATTTACTCCGAGGCAGAATTAAAAAATTATACGGACGAAGAACTTAAGAATTTTAAAGTTAAACATGAGATTCCCGACCTGGAAGAGTTGGAAAAAGGCCCGTGGCCCAGTTTTGTATCCGATGCCAAGCAGGAAGCCCTGCACAGAAGGAAACTGGCCGATGACAGAATGCTCATCGACAGGGATGTTGTCGAGGACATGCTTGGTCAGCTTCAAGTATCCTTTGACGAAGGTGAAACACACTGGAAACACGGCGGTATCGTCGGCGTGTTTGGTTACGGCGGCGGCGTTATCGGCAGATATTCCGACCTGCCGGAAAAATATCCTTCAATTGCCCATTTCCACACCATCAGGGTTAATCAGCCGGCCAGTAAGTTTTATAATTCCGATTTCCTGCGGACTGTTTGTGACCTGTGGGAATACCGGGGCAGCGGCCTGATGAACCTGCACGGTTCCACCGGTGACATGGTGCTGTTGGGGACCACCACCGAGCAATTGGAACCAATTTTCTTCGAGCTTACTCACGTATTGGGCCAGGATATCGGTGGTTCAGGTTCCAACCTGCGCACACCTTCCTGCTGCATCGGTAAAGCCCGTTGCGAATTTGCCTGCTATGATACCCAGGCTTTGTGCTATGAATTGACTCAGTATTATCAAGACGAGTTACACCGTCCGGCTTTCCCGTACAAGTTCAAATTCAAGTTTGATGGCTGCCCGAACGGCTGCGTGGCCTCTATTGCTCGTTCCGATATGTCCTTTATCGGTACCTGGAGAGACGATATCCGCATTGACCAGGATGCGGTTAAAGCTTACATCGCCGGTGATGTATTGCCTAACGGCGGTGCGCATAGGGGAAGAGATTGGGGTAAATTTGATATCCAAAAAGAAGTTATTGGTCTGTGCCCCACCAAGTGCATGTCCATGGTTGACGGCGAGCTCGTGATCGACAACAAAGAATGCACCCGCTGCATGCACTGTATCAACGTTATGCCCAAGGCGCTCAGACCTGGTAAAGATACCGGTATCAGCATTCTTTTGGGAGCCAAGGCACCTATTCTGGAAGGCGCCCAAATGGCTACGCTCATCGTTCCTTTCATGAAGGCCGAACCGCCTTACGACAACATTAAAGAGTTCATCGAGAAAGTATGGGAATTCTGGATGGAAGAAGGCAAAAACCGTGAGCGTTTGGGTGAACTGATGCAGCGCTTTGGTCTGCCGAAATTCCTTGAGATTATCGGACTGCCGCCCGCACCGCAGATGGTTAAAACTCCGCGTGAAAACCCGTATATCTTCTGGAAGGAAGAGGACGTACCCGGCGGCTGGACCAGGGATATTAAAGAATATCGGGCCAGACATAAGAGATAGGAGGTTTGTGTAATGGCTTTATCTTTAGATAGACTCGGCTTATATGATCCCAAGGATCCCCTGAAGGACAGGCTGACAGACCTGGGCCCCAGACATTTCTGGCAGTACTTCCCTCCTGTCATCCAAAATAACTATGGCAAATGGGCTTACCACGAAGTGCTGGAACCCGGTATTTTAGTGCACGTATCTGAAACCGGTGACAAGGTATACACCGTAAGATGCGGCGGCGCCCGGTTTATGACCGTACAGCACGTCAGAGAAATCTGCGACATTGCCGATAAATACTGTGCTGGCTCTGTACGCTTTACCACTCGGAACAACATTGAGTTCCTGGTAGACAGCGTTGAGAAACTGGAAGCACTGAAGAAGGATCTGGAAAGCCGTAAGTTTGTATCCGGCAGCTATAAGTTCCCCATCGGCGGCACAGGCGCCGGCGTAACCAACATTGTGCATACCCAGGGTTATGTACACTGCCATACCCCGGCCACTGACGCTTCCTCCATGGTTAAGGCTGTGGCGGATGAACTGTTTGAATACTTCCAGGGCATGACACTGCCGGCCAAAGTGCGCGTATCCATGGCTTGCTGTCTGAATATGTGCGGTGCCGTGCACTGCTCGGACATTGCTCTGTTGGGCTACCACCGCAAGCCTCCTATCGTTGACCACGAGGTTATCGACAGGGTTTGTGAAATACCTCTGGCCATTGCAGCTTGCCCGGTGGGCGCCATTTCTCCGGACAAAACTCCGGAAGGCGGCAAAACCGTTAAAATTAAGCAAGAGCGCTGCATGTTCTGCGGTAACTGCTACACTATGTGCCAGGCACTGCCTCTTTCCGACAAGGAAGGCGACGGCGTGACCATCCTGGCCGGCGGCAAGATCTCCAACCGGATCAGCCAGCCCAAATTCTCCAAGGTTGTCGTGCCCTGGCTGCCGAACACCTTCCCGAGATTCCCGGAAGTGGTGGAAAACGTCAAGAAGATTATCGAAGCCTACGCTGTTGATGCCAACAAGTACGAGCGTCTGGGCGATTGGGCCGAGCGTATTGGCTGGGAAAAATTCTTCGAGAAGACCGGCCTGGAATTCACTGATCACCTGATTGACGACTATCGCCTGGCTTATGACACCTGGCGGACCAGCACTCAGTTCAAGTTCACTGATGCAGCCTGGAATGTATCAAAAGTCGCCGGTGGGATAGAATAATTTTACTGAATTAATTATGCGGGGTTTAGACCCGCTGTTGCATAACCGCAGCAGCGGGGCTAACCCTTTATTTACAGTATAACCTTTTATTTAACCTGACTGACTTGGCGTAAGTCTCCCGCTTCTATAAGCGGCAGTACAACGCCAGCCAAGTCATGCAGCTAGTTCTAAAATCAGGGCGAGTTGAATCTCTCTGAATAAAGAACTTGCTCCAAAGGAGGGAGATTGTTAGTATGGAAGAAATGAAAAAGGTTATTGTTCAATTTGCTGAAACCAGCAAGAAAACCAAATTTTACTTTAAAGATATTGAAAAAGCCGTTCAAAAGGTAATGCCGGACGCTAAAATGAGAGAAATTAAAAAAGCTTGCACAGCGCTGATTAACGACGGTACAATGATCTATTTTTCTACCGGCAGCAGCACAATGTACGGTCTTAAAGGCCGGGGCATGACGGAAGATCCGGAATAAAACGGTTTAGTTGTGAAGAGAGGTTGCTAGCCCTTTCGGATAGCAGTCTCTTTTTTTAAGCGGCATTAACCTATTGTTAATAGCTGCTCATGTTGTTTGCACGGCGCCGGCGGAGAATGAAAAGCTCTAAAAGCAACCTGAGCTTTAAAAGTATCCTGAACTTTTTCAGGGCAGATAATCGGAAGCTAATCCGGTTATGCTAAAATACCAATAGCTTTTAACTATTTGAATTAGAAAGGCCGATAATTATGACCACGCCACAGGATTCCAGAGAGTTTATTGACGAGCAAATTAACATGCTCAATGAAAACCCGGAATGTGCCAATGCCCAATACAATCTGGGTGTAACGCTGATGCAGCAAGGCAAGTTGCAAGAGGCCATCGCTTTTTTTGAGGAAGCTGTCGCCAACAGTGGCCGGATGTTTGAGGCCTGTGTCAACTTGGGGTATATTTATTTTAAGCTGAGCGACCTGGAAAAGGTCGTACAGGCCAATAAAAAAGCAGTTGAGATTGAGCCCAGATATGCCAGGGGCTATGCTAATCTGGGGTTCGCCTATTTGCAAATGGCGCAAACGGATGAAGCTATCGACGCATTGAATAAGGCCATTGAATTAAATCCTGAAATCGTCCAGGCCTGGAGTAATTTAATTAATGCTTATATCCAAAAAGATGATCTCGATAACGCTGTCACCACGGGTGAAAAGCTGGTTGGATTTGCTTCCGAGTTCGGACTGGGGCAAAATAATCTTGCCTATGCTTACTATTTAAAAAATAATTATGCTAAAGCTATTGAGCACGTGGATAAAGCCATAAAACTTGGCTTTGGGGTACACCCGGATTTTCTAAAAGAATTGGAGCCATATCGGAAAAAATGAAACAATATGACGATCTATTCAAAGAATATGAACAGTTGACAGCCAGGGCGGATGCCGCGTTTCAAAATATGGAAAAGGACTATGCGGCATGCGTCAAGTGTGCGGAGCAATGTGCCGACTGCTGCAGCGCGGTTTTTGGGCTGTTTTTAATTGAGTCGGCTTATCTTAATCTACAAATCAATGCCTTAGGCGAAGAAAGCAAGCGGGCTATCATGGCCCGTGCGGATGAGGCGGACGAAGCTTTGCTGGCCATGGAAAAAAGGCTGCAGGAACACAGCGGAGACTCGAATAAACTTGCCGATGCCATTGGCAAAGAGAGGGTCAGGTGCCCGCTGCTGGGTGATGACCGGAAATGTCGCCTGTATTCGGTAAGGCCGATAACCTGCCGGGTTTACGGCATACCGGCAATGACTAACGGTAAAGTGCACGCCTGCTTTAAAGCTGGTTTTGAAAAGGGCCGGTCGTATCCGGTGTTTAATCTTGATGGTATGTATAAAGAGCTTTACCGGTTGTCCGCCAAGTTTTTGGAGCGGGCCGGAGTCAGCGACACGGAGCGGGCCGCATTGCTGTTATCCGTATCCAAGTCAATCAAGACTCCGCTGGAAGACTTGCTCCAAATAGATAACGGGCGATAGAAAAGCATTATATTAAAAGCCGTAAAGTACGAAAAGCACTTCCCGTCTTACCGGGCAGTGCTTTTTATGAGGATATGCACATCGTTTGGTTAAAAAATATTGTTACCCCAGCTTTTCCAGTGCCAGCAAAGCCAGCCGGCCAATGCTTTTTTTCTCTAAAACACCCTTTGCATATATACTGACGGGTCGATTGTCGCCTGTAATAGTGTTTAGTTCTGCTTTGGCCTCGGATGCGCCCGGCCTGGGGTTTGTTGCCGAAGCCAGGTTTCCCATCAGCCAAACCGCATTGCCCCGGGTTTGGGGTTCGTTCATACCGGCATATTTTATAAAGTATGAGAATGTTTTAGTAATTAAGTCGGGTCTCTCCCCGGCGATAACTGCCAGGGCTCTTAAAATTGACGGTCTGAGGTCTAAGTCTTCTTCCTCTAAAAATTGCAACAAGACAGGTACATAACCGCCAAACATATCGGGGGAGCCGGCTATTATTTCACCTATGGCATCAATAGCCCCCCAGGTTGACGCGCCGTAACCGGCGTTGGATATAGATGTGAGGAGCCTTTGCAGAAGCCTGGAAACCGCACTCGGATCATGCTGTGCAATTATTGCGCATACCTGACCCAGCGCGTCCGCCGTTTTTAAGCGCAACAGCTCGTCGCCCGTATATAGGATGCGCTGCAGGTATCTGATAATCCCTTTGTCATAACCGGCAATATCCAGCAGCGGCTCCAGCCGGTAACTGTCGACCAATGCCTCAATTTCTTTTTTGTCAATTTTTTTCTTTCTTTTCTGCTTAATGGTATCTGTTTGCGGAGCAGCTGCGACAGACCTGGCCCGGTCTAATTTTTTTTGCACGCCTTGCCGGGTGACTTCTTGAATATCATTGTGCATTCTGATAAAATAAAGGGCACCTGAAATACGACGGCCCTCGTAAGCTCCCACCGGTATTATATAATTACTCTCAATATCATATTTCTCCACCAGCTCTTCGAGGTAGTCCTCGCCGGGCAGTAAGCTCCAAGCTAAATCCCAATCCATATTGCATGCAAATACAAGCGCTTCCGAAAATGCGGTACCCAAATTGTGTCCCGTAGCATCGTATGCGTATACCGCGCCGCACGAACACGACCCCACCGGCATTTCAAGCGGCCTGCGCAGGATTTGCTCCGCAGGCCTTTCAATGGGCAAACCGCAAAAAGGACACCCCGGTTTTACCCGCGGGTCCCGGCCTGTGTACTCTTCCATCAGATTACGTTTACGTTCATTCATGGGTAACTTAAGCGCGCCCCTTTACATAAAAATTGACCGGCTTAAAAGCGTTCCCCAAATCATTCGGGACCGGGTATTTCAAATGAAGTGCAGCTATTGCCGGAACCGCATGATTTTGTTGTCATCTTGGTTTTGCCGCCGCCTTTGCCGGGTCCCATAACATAATTTGTTTTGCTTATTACACGCTCTAAAGAATCTGCCTTACACTGCGGACAATGTACAGCGAATTCTTCCTGCCCGGTTATAAATAGTTTTTCAAAAACGTTACCGCACTTTAAACAGCGAAATTCAAAGATAGGCATAATTACCTTCCCTTCAAATCGTTTTAGCAACAAATCTTCCCGTCCATTTTAAGTATATCAACATAGCCGTTAAGCGTCAAACAGTTGGAAACGGCAGTTTTTTAATTTTTATTATTGACATAAGTCCATAAAACATTTAATATTAGATAAGAACATGTGGTATTGGAATAAAATACGCAATATTACCGGAGGATGATGAATATGAGAATAGCAGTCAGTGCAGCCGGGTCGGAAGTTAGTGCACCGGCGGAAGAGCGTTTTGGACGCTGTGCCTATTTTTTGGTGTTTAATGAACAGGGTGAGCTGCAAGAAGTAATTGATAATCAAGGATCTGCAAGTGCCGGTGGGGCGGGGATCAGGACCACCCAGCTTTTGTTGAGCAACAAGATAGATGTGGTATTGACCGGCCGGGTAGGCCCTAATGCCATGTCGGCCCTTTCCAGCGGAGGTATGGCGGTATATGCCGGCGTTTCCGGCACGGTTGCCGAGACTATGGAAAAATATAAAGATGGACAGCTGGAGCCGCTGGCTCTGCCGAATGCTCAAGAGCATTCGGGAATTAAAAGCTAGGGGCGGGTGGTAAAATGATCATATCGGTGGCCAGCGGAAAGGGCGGCACCGGCAAAACAACTATAGCCACAAGTATTGCCTTGGCTCTGGCATCGGATAATCACGGTTTAACCTTTATCGATTGTGATGTGGAGGAGCCCAACGGGCATATTTTTCTCAATCCCAAGCTGGAAGATGCAAAGGAAATATATATTGATGTGCCCCGGATTGATAATGATATATGTACCTATTGTGGAAAATGCGCTGATTTATGCGCCTTTAATGCCTTGCTGTGCACCGGGGACAGTGTAATTACCTTTCCCGAGTTCTGTCATGGATGTGGCGGCTGCCGGTATTTTTGTCCGGAAAAGGCTATCACTTCGGTGCCTAAAAGAATAGGCAAAATTGAAAAAGGCTTGGCTGAAGATATTTTATTTGCCCGCGGCTGTTTGGAAGTGGGGGCTGCGTTAAGCCCTCCCCTGGTGGATGAGGCCAAAGCTTTGGCCGGCCGGGGGATTACAGTATTGGATGCGCCTCCGGGCACCTCCTGCCCGGTAATCCATACTGTGCGGGGCACTGATTTCTGTTTGCTGGTTACTGAACCCACTCCTTTTGGTTTAAATGACCTCGACTTGGCTGTGCAGATGGTCAGGACGCTGGGAGTGCCCTGTGGCGTTCTGATTAACCGTGCCCATAACGGTATTGAACTGATAGAAAAATATTGCCGGAAGGAACAACTGCCTATATTAATGTCCATACCGCTTAGTAAAAAAATTGCTGAAGCTTATTCCCGGGGAGTGCCCCTGGTCCGGGTGGATAAACAGTGGGAAAATAAATTCAGGCAGCTATATAGGCATATCGAGGAGCTGGTAGCTAATGAAAGAAATAACTATAATTAGCGGTAAGGGCGGCACCGGGAAAACCAGTATTGCCGCATCTATAGCTGTGCTGGCGGACAAGCATGTGATTACGGACTGTGATGTAGACGCGGCTAATTTGCATCTGCTTTTGGATCCCACTCTGGAAACTAAAAATAATTTTTGGGGTATGCCCCGGGTGGAAGTTGATGCTGCCAAATGTACCGCATGCGGCTTGTGTGAGGAGTTATGCAATTACGGAGCTATAAAGTCCGGTAAAGTAGACGAACTGCTCTGCGAAGGCTGCTTGGTATGTTATCATGCTTGTCCCGAGGGTGCTGTCCGCATGGTGGAAAATTTGGCCGGGCATTGGTTTACCTGCAGCACCAAGTTCGGGCCCTTTGTACATGCCCGGCTGGGTATAGCCCAGGATAACTCGGGCAAATTAGTTGCCGAGGTGCGCAAGCAGGCCCGGATGCTGGCGGAAAGAGAAGGCAAAGAGTTAATCATCACTGACGGCCCGCCGGGAATAGGCTGTCCGGTGATTGCTTCGCTGGGAGGGACGGATTTGGCGCTGGTGGTGGTAGAGCCCAGCCTTTCCTCAATGCATGATTTATCCAGGGTGCTGGATCTTACCAAACACTTCGGGGTGAAAACGGCAGTATGTATTAATAAGTGGGATATCAACCCGGAAAATACCCGGCAGGTGGAAGAAATGTGCCGTGAGGTAAATGTACCTGTCATGGGGCGCGTGAGTTATGATCCCGCCGTTATTGCCGCTGCCATGAAAGGAAAACCTGTAATTCAAATGGTCAGTACTGTAGTTGATGATATTATTGCCCTTTGGCATTGCATGCAAGAAGAATTGGGTATATAGTAATGTTTTGAAAGCATGTATAATTAATTAAAAGGGGAGAGGATTATGTCACAGGACGAAAAGTGCAGTAGCTGTAACCAGAAAACCGAGGGGTGTTCACCGGATAAATGCGGCATAGATATACTGCCCCAGAACGAATATAACGATATCAAACATGTTATTGCTGTAATGAGCGGCAAAGGTGGGGTGGGCAAATCTTCCGTATCCGCTCTGGTGGCGCTTAGTTTGGCCAATAAAGGTTATCAGGTGGGCATACTGGATGCCGATATCACCGGCCCCAGCATTCCCAAAATGTTTGGTGTCAGCGGCGTTCCCCAGCATGATCAAAATGTGATGTATGCTAAAATGACGGAAAAGGGCATTAAAATGATGTCTCTTAACCTGTTATTGGAAAAAGAAGATCAACCGGTGATCTGGCGCGGTCCCATTATTGCCGGGGCAGTCAAACAATTCTGGACTGATGTAGCCTGGGGTAAGGTGGATTATATGGTAGTGGATCTGCCGCCGGGAACAGGTGACGTGCCCCTCACTGTTATGCAATCCCTGCCCCTTGACGGCGTAATTATCGTAACTTCGCCGCAGGATTTGGCCAATATGGTGGTGCGTAAGGCTGTTAATATGGTCAATCATATGAATATACCGGTGCTGGGGTTTGTGGAAAACATGAGCTATTTGCGCTGCCCGGATTGTGGCAGGGAAATTAAAGTGTTCGGTGAAAGTCATGCCGCTTCCCTGGCTACCTCTATGGGTTTACGCCTGCTGGAGAAATTACCTATTGATCCTGCCCTGGCCGAATTGAGCGATGCCGGTCAGATTGAAAAATATGACCGTGAGTTGTTTAAAGGCCTGGAGGATATTTTAAATAAACGGGTGACCAGTATTTCTTAAATATGTTGGAATATGGTAATAAAAGCCTGCTCTGATTTTGTGTAAACCGCCTGGCGGCAGGCGGTTTTGCTTATGCTTAATACCATAAGTCCCCTATGGACTGGCTGCACCGTATTGGTATACAATTATTACAAGCGAAAAGGATAGTCAGTTAATTAACATATATGGCGGTTGGTGACCCGGCCAGGGTTGTCGTTTTTTTGCAGGTTTTTTGCTTAATTCTGAAAAAAACCGGTTGTTGTTGTCTCTTTGCGGAAGGAATAATTTCGCAGACAACGAATATGGTATAAGGGATTTGTACGGTTTTACCCGTCGTTATTCTATGGAGGCGGTCTTGTTCAGGCGGGACTGCCTGCAGGAAGTGTACAAACATAATTATGTTAAGGAGGTGAACGTAATGTTCGTAGTAACCGTTGACCGCGACAAATGTGAGGGCTGTGGTGAATGTGTCGAAAATTGCCCGGCATCTGTTCTGGAAATGGAGGACGGTAAAGCTGCTGTGGTTAATGTCGACGACTGCCTTGGCTGCGAAACCTGTGTCAGCGTATGCCCCAGCGGTGCTGTCACTTTGGAGGAAAATTAATATGTATTTTGACCCGTACGCCGAGAGCTATGCTCCGTGGGAGGTGTGTGAGTGAAGTTACTAATTGGACAAATACTTCCGTATATAACAGTGACCTTATTTACCCTGGGCGTACTTTACCGTTTGGGGCGCTGGGCCGGTGCGCGTATTGTGCATAATGTTACGCTGTCGCCCTGGCTGCAAACCAATGGCCAGGTTGCTGTGAGGATAGGCTCGGAAGCATTTTTGTTCCGCAATCTGTTTAGATTTGACAAAGCCTTGTGGGCCGGCGCCCTGCTGATGCACTTTGCCCTGCTTAACATTCTTGGCGGGCACATTGTCGGTTTTGGTACTTTGGGTGAACAGTTCGCGATGATTCCCGGCCTGGGTATTACACCGGAACTTAGTGTGGAAATGTCCGATTTGTTGGGTTCTGTTTTTGGTATAGTATTATTTGTTGCTCTGTTATACCTGCTTTATAGGCGTTATGCCCTGGATAAAGTTAAGCTGGTGACCAAACCCAGTGATAACTTATGGCTGATTTACCTGCTGGTGCTGGTGGGCATAGGCAATATTATGCGTTTCATTCCTACTTATCACATTCATTATGAACTGGTGTACGAGTATATGGCGGCGCTTATTATGTTCCAGCCCGTAGTGCATATGGAGCTTTTGGAAAGCGGGTTTTTCCTGACTCACTATCTGCTGGTGCAGATTTTGCTGATTGTATTCCCATTTAGCAAACTGATGCATATATTCGGTATGTTTGCCGAACGTTATATTGTTAACCGGGTCTATCATGATCCCGCCCCCGGTTTACCCAATATTGATGTAGCCGCGGCCCGTAAGGCAGGGCTTGGTGTGCCTGCCGGCGATGCCGCTGAAGAGGGGGTGTAAGTTATGCCGGAATATAAAGGTATGGTGCAGCCGCAACGGGCAACGCCGGACGAAATGCGTAAAATTCACATTGAGCCGGTGCCCGATGAGTTAAAACCGGAAAAAGCAATTGAATTTTTGGATGAAATTCGCAAAAAATTCCGCTCTTTTGTAATGGCCATGGAATCCTGCACCAAGTGCGGCCAGTGTGCGGAAAATTGCCACACCTATCTGGGCACCAGGGATCCCAACAATATTCCCACCAACCGGGCCGAGCTGATCCGCAAGATTTACAAGCGGTACTTTACCCTGGAGGGGCGCTGGTTTGGCAAACTGGTAGGGGCCGAAGATATCAGCCTGGATATCATTGAACAATGGTATTCTTATTTCTACCAGTGCAGTCAGTGCCGTCGTTGCGCCCACGTGTGCCCCTTCGGTATTGATACTTGCGAGGTAACCTTTATCGGTCGCCAATTGCTGCACTGGCTGGGCATCACACCCAAGCTGCATGCCGCTGTGGGCGAAGCCATGGAAAAAGTGGGCAACCATACTAATTTCCCCAAACCTGCTATTGTGGATACCCTGGAATTCATGTCCGAAGAAATCATGGACGAGTTCGGCGTGGAAGTGGAGTTTCCCGTTGACAAGCCCGAATCCGATATCATGTATATTCCCTCATCGGCCGACTTCTTGCTCAACCCTTATACGCTGATGGGCGCGGGCATGTATTTTACTTATATCGGCGCCAACTGGACCATTCCCAGTACCGTTACCGAGGCCGGTAATTTTGGCCTGTTGTTCGACCAGTACTGGACCCAGCGGGGCAATGTCATGCGTCTTCTGAACGCTGCCCAGGAGCTCGGTATCAAGAAAATTGTTTGGGGCGAATGCGGGCACGGCTGGCGGGCAGCCAAGATGTACATCCCGTCCCTGGCCGACCGGCCGATACGCTGGCCCATCACTCATATCCATGATGAAGTGGCGGACATGATTCGCAAAAATGAGTTAAAGCTTGACCCGACCAAAAACACCAAACCCGTTACGCTGCATGACCCCTGCAACTATGTGCGGGCCTGCGGGCTGAATGAAAATATGCGTGTGCTGATGCGTGCTTCCGTTTCCGATTTCAGGGAAATGTATCCGCACGGTGCGGATAATTTCTGCTGTGGCGGCGGCTCAGGTATTTTGTTCGACGATCCGGAAATGTACCAGCGCCGCATTTTGCTTAGCAATAAAAAGGCCGAGCAAGTGAGGGCTACCGGGGTTGGCAAAGACGGCGACGGTATCCTGTGCGCGCCTTGTTCCATTTGTAAAGCTCAGCTGTATCCCATGGTTGAGGAACATGAACTTGGTGTGGAGGTTAAAGGTCTTATCGATCTCGTGGGTAAAGCGTTGGTTTGGAAATAATGGTATTTCGGTTGCCTTTTAATGGAGGTGCGTAAAGCTATGTCCGCTGCCATTGCCGTAAACGGCGTGGAAATAGAGTTGGACGAGGACGGGTTCATGATTGATCCGGACTTGTGGAATGAAGATGTAGCTGTTGCTTTTGCCGCCTCCGAAGGAATTGTCGGGTTGACCGAAGATCATTGGAAAGTAATTAACTATCTGCGTGATTATTACAAGCAATACCAAATTGCACCCATGGTACGTAAGCTTTGTCAAGATACGGGCTGCAATTTAAAGTATATTTATGAGCTTTTTCCAGCCGGTCCGGCCAAGGGCGCCTGCAAACTGGCAGGTTTGCCCACGCCGACCGGGTGTGTATGATGCTTTTTGTATAAGCATGTTTTGCAATAGGGATAATTTATTCAGGCACAGGTTATCCGCTGCTCTAAGCAACGGCAATGCCGTGCCTGTTATTTTTCAGGATTGATAATAAAAAGTCGGAGAGGCGGTGATATAAATGAGGTCATATAGTATTCCCCGCGTGGTGGTGGCCGCGCCCCACGGCCGGTCCGGCAAAACCACCGCTGCCATTGGGCTGTTGTCGGCATTAAAATCAGCCGGTTACCGCGTACAGCCTTATAAAAAGGGACCTGACTTTATCGACCCCAGCTGGATGACCAGGATAACCGGGCGTCCCTGCCGAAATTTGGACAGCTTTTTAATGGATCGGGGAGTAATTCGCACTTCGTTTGTACGCAGCGCTCTCGACGTTGATATCGCGGTAGTGGAGGGGGCCATGGGCCTTTTTGACGGTGTGGATCTGGAGGGCAGCGGCAGCACGGCTGAAATTGCCAAAACCATTGCTGCGCCGGTACTGCTGGTGGTGGATACCACCCGGATGACCCGCAGTGTGGCGGCCATGGTCTCGGGTTATCAGCATTTTGATCCTGATGTGCGGGTAGCCGGTGTGATTCTAAATAAAGTGGCCCGTCCGCGCCATGAAAAAATACTCAGGTCGGCTATTGATCGTTATTGTGGTATACCTGTGCTGGGGGTTATTCCCAAGGGAGAGAAGTTTCATATTCCCGACCGGCATTTGGGGCTTATTCCGGCCGTCGAAGACGATGATCTGGCGGCGGCGGTGGACGAAGCCGGCAGCAGGGCCGGCGCGTTTCTTGACTTGCCCGGTATAATCGAGGTGGCCCGCCGGGCGCCGCAGCTGGTGATGAATGAACTGCCGCCTGATGATGCTCCGTTTATGCGGGGTCCGGATGTGAACGGGCTGAGGCCGGCCGTTTCCCATGTTAAAGTGGCTGTGTTTTTGGATCGGGCGTTTACGTTCTATTACCCGGAAAACCTGGAAGCTTTGGCGGCGGCCGGGGCCGAGCTGGTGCCGGTGAATACCTTGCGGGACAAAGAGATGCCCAAGGTGGATGCGGCTTACATCGGCGGCGGCTTCCCGGAAATGTTTGCCCCTGAAATCAGTGCTAACAGGCAGCTGCTGAGTGATTTGCGCGGGCGCATTGAAGCGGGGCTGCCGGTTTATGCCGAATGCGGCGGGCTGATGTTTCTAAGCCGGAGTATTGGCTGGCAAGGTGTAAAACACGCTATGGCGGGTGCATTGCCGTTTGACGTAACCATGATGGATAAGCCCCAGGGACATGGCTATATTACCCTGCAGGTGGAAAACAGCAGTTCATATTTTGTAATCGGGGAAAGCGTGCGGGGGCACGAGTTTCATAATTCCCGGGTGGAAAACCTGGCGGAGGATAATATTAAATTTGCCTTTCGGGTTACCAAAGGATACGGAATTAACGGTCAATACGACGGTGTGTTATATAAAAATGTACTGGCTTGTTACGCACACCTGCATGCGCTGGCCACGCCCGATTGGGCGCTCAGACTGGTGGCCGCCGGTAAGAAGTACGCCGGTTCCAGGTGATATTTGCAGATATAGCGATTGAAGGGGCTGTTGCACAACGAACTAAATAGTTCATAGTGCGGCAGCCTTTTGTAAAAATACCGGATTATTATCGGAATAATTGGCTGCATCTGGGAAAGGGAGGGTCGCTCACTACTCCAAGAAAGTAGTTTTGCGACACTCCCTTTTTTGCGGTGCGCCCTGTCATCGCGAGGAACGACAGCGACGCGGGGACGTAACCATCATCTTATCCGTGGCGTCCGGATATGACATTAGAACGCTCGAATTGTCCCGGTGGCGCGGCTGCTAATCCGCAAATCAAGCGCTTAAGTTTTATCAAACTCCAAGAACCCCACTTATATGGGTGGGGGTTCCTATTTCTACTTCAGGTGGGGTATAATCCCCATCTGAAGCCCGCCGTTCAGCTTTAGCTGAACGAGCTCACTGCTTAGGCCTGGTTACCCGATAAGTCCCGCCGTACCTTAACGGCGGTTTCTTTTACGGTATTCAAAAAAGAATCCGTAGGTAAAGGCCAGTAAGCCCGCCGCTGTTAAAAATGCAATAAATAATATTGATTTAATATTCAGCAACAATAACAACAACTCCTAAAAAGTACATTAGTTATCCGGACCGCCGCTGCCATCGGCATACTCAAGGTTAATCATTTCCGCTGCCAGCCGCAGGGTGGCCACCGTATTGGTAACCAGAACTTCATATAGCAGCAAGGGCAGTACGTCTTGCATGGTAGCGTTTATATCACCGGCGGCAACTTTTTGCCGTACAACATCACCGGCCCGGTTCAGCGCCGTATTAACCAGCCGGGTAATGTCATCCTGCCGCATTTTCACAAATTCATCTACATCAATAAGTTTTTTCATAAAAACCCGGTTTTGGTGAATTAGGTCATAGTAAACGGATTTATGTGTATCTGCCTTATAATACCGCATGGGGGCGTATAAAAGCAGTCATCTATACATGGGCATGAGCGGCCATGTCATGTGCGTTTACGATACCGATACCGATACCGATACTGATACAATAAGCTTGCTGACCAAAAAACCGGGTTGCGCACCTCCTTTAAAGCAAGTTCTTAATTCAGGAGACTCAACTTCCCCTGGATTTTAGAACCGCAATACTTTGTAGTATTAAGTAAAGTAATGCTCTATTGGTATTATTCTGCCCGGAATCTGCCAATCCTTGCTTTGATGCTAAAAAAATTTTTACACACATAGGTTTTGTTATTTTCAGAAAAACTATGGACAAATAGATCAGGGGGTGCTGTTTTGTTAATAATCGGGATAGCCAAAAAATGCATGACCATAATACTTGGCACAATAATTATATTGTTTACCGCCCTGATTTTGCTGTCAGGCAACAGTGCCCAGGCCCAGGTAAAGACGCTTTACTGGGGCAGTCGCGGCAGTGAGGTAACCGTACTGCAGCAAAAACTTAATCAGTGGGGGTATTTTCATGGCTTTGTAGACGGTACATACGGTTCCGCTACCTACCGGGCTGTGCTCGACTTTCAGCGTAAAAACGGGCTGCGGGCCGATGGCGTGGTGGGTCCGAGTACGCAGGCGGCATTGGGTATAGGCGGTGGCCGGAATAAAGCCGCTGCCGGTGGTGCCCAAAAGCAATATGTGGCCCCTGGATTTGTGGAAACATCCAGAGATATACAGCTGCTGGCCCGGGTTATCGAAGGAGAGGCGGCCGACGAATCGTATTCCGGTAAGCTGGCGGTAGGCGCCGTAATTATGAACAGGGTTAAAAGCTCTTCTTTCCCCAATACCTTATCCGGGGTTGTTTATCAACCCCATGCGTTTGAATCGGTAACTAACGGTCAGTATGCCAGGCCGCTTACCAATGAGTCTTTACAAGCCGCCAGACAGGCTATGGCGGGTATGGATCCCACCGGCGGCGCAATTTTCTTCTGGAATCCGGGCAAGCAAGTCGCCCCCTGGATATGGAGCAGGAACATTGTCGCACGTATTGGCCGCCATGTTTTCGCTCACTAGTTCAGGGGTAATTCCAATATGAAGCTTACAAATTAGGAGGCATAGCTTATGAGAAAGTGGTATGCTGTTCTTGGGATATTGGCTGTTGCAGCCTTGGGTATTGGCTATTGGGGTTATCAAGAGCGCAATTCCAAAATGATGCTGCAGACAGCAATAAATAATAATTATCAGCGGGCATTTTACAATTTGGCCGACCATGTGCAAACCATGGAAGTTCTGCTGGGTAAAAGCATGGTACTGGCCGGTCCGGAGAAGAGTGTGCAGATCTTTGGGGAAATTTGGCAGCAGTCAAATCAAGCGCTGGACAGCCTGACTCAACTGCCGGTGGGTGATGCCCTGTTGGGGCGGACGGCCAAGTTTATAACTCAGCTGGGGGATTACTCAAATACGTTGGCCGGGCAGTTGGCCGACGGCAAACCGCTTACCCGGGAACAGTGGGATACAGTGAACCGGCTTTATAATCAATCCTCAAGCTTGAACAAGGAACTCGGCAAAATACACGCCGATATATCGGATGGCAGCTTAAACCTGTCCGAGCTGGTACTCTCCAGCTCAAGCCGTTTAGCCGGGGAAGGCCAAAAACTGGCCGGTGGCGGCTTCCAGGATATGGACCGGCAGATGCAAGCTTATCCCACCCTGATTTATGACGGTCCTTTTTCCGATCATATGGAACAAGGGCGGGCCCGTGGCCTAACCGGTGACAAAATAAGCGAGTCCCGGGCTAAATCTGTAGCCATGCAATATTATGATAAACCCGGGGACAAAAACGTGCTGGCCCGGGTAACCGGTGAAGTAAATGGCAGTATCCGGGCCCACCGGGTGGAAATAGCCCGTCGCCAGGGCGGCTCCGCGGTTGGCGAACCGACTGTGGCGGATATTTCTATGCAGGGGGGGCATCTGATATGGATGGTTACGCCTCGTGACGTGTCTAAAGGCGGTTGGAGTATTGCCAGGGCCCAGTCTCGGGCGGAAAATTATTTGCGGGATCACGGCTATAAAGATATGCAAATAAGCTATCACCAGCGTAATGACAATACGGTTACTTTTAATTATGCACTTGCCCAGGACGGGATAATTATATACCCGGATCTTGTCAAAGTTACTGTGGCTCTGGATAACGGTCAAGTGGTGGCCTTTGATGCCAGGGGGTACTTAATGTCCCATCATAAGCGCAATCTGGCCGAGCCAAAGCTTACGGAGGGCCGGGCCCGTATGCTGCTCAGTGACAGACTCAATATAGAGGGAACAGGAAGGTTGGCCCTCATTCCGGTGGGTGTGGAAAAAGAAATACTCACCTGGGAATTTAAAGGCATGCAGGGGTCGGAGACTTATCTGGTGTATATCAACGCTTTAACCGGTGATGAAGAAAATGTGCTCAGGCTGGTTAATACTCCGGACGGTGAACTTACTTTATAATAAATACCGGCAAACCGGCAGGTCAAACCATATATGGGAACGTTTTCCTGAAGTTTTAGAGTTAAGTTTTGTTGACACTCATACCACTGCGTGCTAGAATATTGCTAATTCATTGATAAAAGCAATGCTTGGAAGGGGAATAAGGGTAACAATACATCGCGCAGCGAGCCGGGAACGGTGGGAGCCCGGCGGGTGTGTGTGCCCGTGCCGCCCTGGAGCCGCAGGCTGAAATCCAACGGATAGTAAGCTGAGCCGATTTGCCCCCGTTAAAGGGCCCCGAGAGGATCGTATGCGTAATGGCGATCAATCAGGGTGGTACCGCGAGTAAAAACCTCGTCCCTTGTCCAGGGACGGGGTTTTTTGATGCGTGCGCCAAAGATGATAATCGGAAAGGGGTGACTAAAATGGATAATACCACCAGAGAAATATTAGAGTTGCTTGAGGATAATGCCAAATTAACACCGGATGAAATTGCTGTTATGCTTAATATTGACGCGGCTGAGGTGCGGGGCATGATTAAGGAACTGGAAAATCAAAAAGCTATTCTTAGTTATATGACGCTGATTAATTGGGAAAAAATGGGCGAAGAAAAAGTCAGTGCCTTGATTGAGGTACGTATCACCCCCCAGCGGGATGTCGGTTTCGATGCCGTAGCCGAACGTATCTACCGGTTTCCGGAAGTGCGCAGTATGCGCTTGATGAGCGGCACCTATGATTTGGCGGTCTTTCTGGAAGGCCGCAGCATGAAAGAAGTATCTCATTTTGTTTCTACTAAGCTGGCTACTATCGAAGGGGTGGTTAGTACTACCACACATTTTGTTCTGAAGACCTATAAACAGGACGGAGTAATTATGGAAGACGGTGAGGAAGACAGGAGGCTGATGATTTCCCCATGATACAAAAAAACTGGTCGGAAAAAGTCAATCCGGCGGTGCGTGATCTTCCGCCCTCGGGTATTAGAAGATTTTTTGATTTGGTCGTCGAGACTAAAGGCGTAATTTCTTTGGGTGTGGGCGAGCCCGATTTCGTTACCCCCTGGCACATCCGGGAGGCGTGTATTTACTCTCTGGAAAAGGGGTATACCATGTATACTTCCAATTGGGGCCTTCTGGAATTGAGAGAGGCTGTAGCCGCCGACCTTGAACATACTTATAATGTTAAATATAACCCCCGCAATGAGATACTTATTACCGTGGGGGTGAGCGAAGCGCTGGATTTGGCCATGCGTGTGCTGCTTGAGCCCGGGGACGAGGTGTTGATGCCCGAGCCGTCCTATGTCTCCTATGCTCCCTGTGCCACTCTGGCCGGTGGGGTGCCCGTGTTCATGCCCACCGGGCCGGAAAACGGGTTTTGTATTTCGGCTGAACAGGTGCAGGCTTCCATTACGCCGCGGACCAAAGTATTACTGCTTTGCTATCCCAATAACCCCACCGGCGCGGTGATGGACCGGAATGAGTTGTTAAAGATAGCCGAAGTAGCGGTGCAAAACGACCTTATCGTTATTTCCGATGAAATTTATGGCCGCCTGACCTATGTAGGTGAGCATACTTGTGTGGCGTCGCTGCCCGGTATGCGGGACCGCACGGTGCTGCTCAACGGTTTCAGCAAGGCTTACGCTATGACAGGCTGGCGGGTGGGTTACGCGGCCGGCCATTCCGATATCATTAGTGCCATGACTAAAATACACCAGTATTCAATGTTGTGTACTTCTATTACCGCACAGATGGCCGCGCTGGAGGCGCTTAAAAACGGCCAGCCCGGCATGCGCCGCATGGTCGAGCACTATAATCGCCGCCGTCATTTGGTGGTGCAGTCATTCCTGGATATGGGCCTGCCCTGCTTTGAGCCCGGCGGAGCGTTTTATGCTTTTCCCCGGATATCCGCTACCGGTTTGAATTCCGAAGAGTTTGCGGAGGAATTGCTTAAGCAGGAGCAAGTAGCTCTGGTGCCCGGCAATGCTTTTGGGCAATCCGGCGAGGGTTTTGTCAGGGTTTCTTATGCCGCCTCCATTGATGAGCTCGGTGAAGCTTTCCGGCGTATGGCCCGTTTTGTACGTCGTTGTGGCATACGGCCCAAAGTGATTTCCGCACCGGTGAAAATTTCAGGCGGCCAAAGCGCCTGATAAGAAGGAATTTGTAAAAGTATATCGAATTTAATTATATCTGTAATTAAAAATACAATTGATAAACTGCTGACAGCTTGGTAGTATGGGAGGATGGCAGCATGTTTAAATATGCGCCATGGGGATTTTTGCGGTCGTTCTGTTATTTAGCGGTCTGGCGGCCACGCGCAGAACCCGTACTGTAAATGATTTTTTTGAGGTGGTCGATCGGCGGGCCCGTGACTTTCCGCTTTTAGCTTCGGTACCGCCTGTTTTTCGGCCGTTATTATAGATCGTTATTATAATTGTAAAGCAGGATGGGGATTTGGGATATCCGGGCTTTGGATAGTGCTCGGCAATACTCTGGTGGGCGGTTTGCCGGCCTGGATTATCTTGGCCCGGCGAACGAGAGCAATGACCATCAAGCTCAACACCATGACCATGCCTGAGTTTTTCGGAAGCCCGGTTATCTAAGCCGGGGCATGAGGATTATTTCCGCCCCGGTTATTTTTATTTTTCCGGTTCCGCACTCGGCCTCGGTTTGCACGGGATTGAGCTGCTTGTTTAATCAAATCTGACGTGAAAATTATAAATTTTATATAATATGGATTAGCGTATATCGGTGCTCATACAAAACCTGGTTTCAGTGGATATCTTACAGGACAGGTTAGATTTCCGCCTTTGGTGCTTGTAAAATAATAACCAGAGGCGGGTTGCTTCAGGTAAGCTTAGAAAAGTTATAGTATGACCCCTAATACAAGGAAGTGTAAAAAATATGATTTGGGATGTACGACATGAATGCATAGACAGGAAGGAATTGCGCTCTCTGCAGCTGCAAAGGCTTAAGGAAACGGTGGCCCGGGTTTATAATCGGGTCCCCTATTACCGTGCGGCCATGGAGCAAACCGGTGTGCGGCCCGAGGATATCCGCACCCTGGCGGATGTAACCAAGCTGCCCTTTACCGACAAAACAGTGCTGCGGGATAATTATCCGTACGGCCTTTTTGCCGTGCCCGGTAAAGAGGTGCTGAGGCTGCATGCTTCGTCAGGTACCACGGGTAAACCTACCGTAGTGGGTTACACCCGTAAAGATTTGGAAAACTGGTCTGAGCTAATAGCCCGGGTGGTTACCATGGCCGGTGTCACCGATGAGGATGTAGTACAGATAACCTTTGGCTACGGGCTGTTTACCGGTGCTTTCGGCCTGCATTACGGGTTGGAAAAGGTGGGGGCCACCATTGTGCCCGCCTCGGTGGGCAACACCAGGCGGCAGATTATGCTGATGCAGGATTTCGGGACCACTGCTCTTGTGGGCACTCCTTCATATTCGCTGCACCTGGCCGAAGTAGCCCGGGGATTGGGTGTGGATCCTGTTGATTTGGGCATTCGCATCGGCTTATTCGGCTCGGAGGCCTGGACTGAAAGCATGCGGGCCGAGTTGGAGCGTACCTGGAATATGAAGGCTACCGATAACTACGGTTTAAGCGAAGTAATGGGACCCGGCGTTGCCGGTGAGTGCGGCCGGGAACCCGGTATGCATATTCATGAGGATCACTTCCTGGTGGAAGTAATCGATCCCCAAACGGGTGAACAGCTGCCTGTCGGCCGGGAGGGTGAGCTGGTAATTACTACCCTTACTAAAGAGGCGCTGCCCATTTTGCGCTATCGCACCAGGGATATTACCGTGCTTACCGAAGAAAAGTGTGCTTGTGGCCGGACGCTGGCCCGGATGCGCAAGGTGTTGGGCCGTACCGATGATATGTTGATCATCTCCGGGGTCAACGTATTCCCCTCGCAAATTGAAACCGTACTGATGAATGTGGACGGGCTGGCTCCCCACTATCAAATACTGGTAAACAAGAAGGGTTATCTGGACTTTATGGAGGTACAGGTGGAGCTGACCGATGAAATGTTCACCGGTCATTTCCGGGATTTACAAGAGTTCGAAGGTAAAATAAAGCAAAAGATATTCAGCGTGCTTGGTATAAACTGCAAAGTACGCTTGCTGGAGCCCCGTTCTCTGGCCAGAAGCGAAGGCAAGGCCAAGCGGGTGTTTGACAACCGGCCCAAGTAAATGCGTGGGCGGTAAGCGGCTTTAATTATCCCGGTGCACATCATTCGCCCGGGGCGCCTGGCGGCCCTGCTCGGCCAGCTGGCGGGAAATGCCGCGGAAAAAAGCTCGGGGGTTCTTTGCTTCCGATATGCTTTCAACTGTCATTGCTATGAATATAGCCTGCAACGCTTGAAGTTCGTCATTGCAAGGAATACAATTAAGGTCTGTCATTGCGAGGAGCGAAGCGACGAAGCAATCCCAAACTGTGTAAACAGAGCCCGGCATGAGATTGCCGCGTCGCTTTGCTCCTAGCAATGATAGACTAAGCTATTTTTCATTCTCTGATAGTGCCGTGCAAACGGCATGGATGTCTATTGGCAAATGCCGGTGACACAAGATATGGCAACCATCCATGTTGCTTGATAGGGAATCGATTGGAAATATGTGAATAGCGTTCGCAGCTATATGGCGCACTTGTGTTGAAATATGTTATTCCATAATGTTAAATGGTACGACGGTCTTATTATTAATAAAACTATGTAAGATTGACGACTGATAGGGGAGGTTTAAGGTTTTGAAGGAATTACTTTCCGGCAACGCTGCTATTGCCAGGGGAGCTTATGAAAACGGTATCACCCTGGCTGCAGGTTATCCAGGCACACCCAGCACTGAAATCCTGGAAAACCTTTCCCGCTATGAGGGAGTCTATAGCGAATGGGCGCCTAATGAAAAGGTTGCCCTGGAGGTAGGTATCGGCGCTGCCATGGCCGGAGCCCGGGCGCTGGTGACTATGAAGCATGTGGGGGTTAATGTGGCGGCCGATCCTCTTTTTACAGCGGCCTATACCGGGGTCAACGGGGGGTTGATATTGGTATCAGCCGATGACCCCGGTATGCACAGTTCCCAGAACGAACAGGACAACCGTTATTATGCCAGGTTTGCCAAAGTAGCTCTGCTGGAGCCCTCCGACAGCCAGGAAGCCAAGGACATGGTGGGATTGGCCCTGACTATCAGCGAGCGGTATGATATTCCCGTGATGCTGCGTACCACCACCCGGGTGGCCCATTCCCAGAGTATGGTGGAGTTGGGCGAACCGGCAGTTCGGGAAATTAAGCCATATGGCAAAGACGTAAAGAAAAATCTTATGGTGCCTGCCTTTGGCCGTTTGCGCCGCGTCAGCCTGGCGGCCAGGCTGGCCAGGCTGGCCGAGTACAGCGAAAATACCCCGTTGAACTTTATTGTTCCGGGCGATGGCAAAGCGGGTGTAATTACCAGCGGCATCAGCTATCAGTTAGTCAGGGAAGTGCTGCCCGATGCTGCGGTGCTTAAACTGGGTATGACCAACCCGCTGCCTGTTGAGCTTATTAAAAAGTTCGCCGCTCAGGTTGAGACTCTTTTCGTAGTGGAAGAGCTGGAGCCCTATCTGGAGGAACAGATCCGCATGCTGGGTATAAAAGTGGCCGGCAAAGAGTTCTTTCCCGACACCGGTGAGTATAGCCAGGGGTTGCTCCGGCGCTGTTTTGTGAAAGCGGGTGTGCTGCCTGTGCCGCTTCAAACGGAGGATTTAACTGCGGGCTTGCCCCAGGCTCCGCCCCGTCCGCCGGTGCTGTGCGCGGGTTGCCCGCACCGCGGTGTGTTTTATACGCTGCAGCGGCTTAAGTTAACCGTAACCGGCGATATCGGCTGTTATACGTTGGGTGGGCTGCCGCCTCTGGAAGGAATCGACAGTTGCGTTTGCATGGGAGCCAGCATAGGCATGGCCCACGGCATGGACAAAGCGGTGCCCGGCCTCAAAGGACGTACCGTTGCTGTAATTGGCGATTCAACTTTCCTGCATTCGGGCATCACCGGGCTGCTTAATGCCGTATATAACAACAGTGACAGTACCGTAATTATTTTGGACAATCGCACTACCGCCATGACAGGGCACCAGGATCACCCGGCCACCGGGCGTACCCTGATGGGACAGGCCGCCCCCGAGGTGGATATTACCATGCTGTGCCGGTCACTGGGGGTAAAACGGGTGGAAGTTGTGGATCCTCTGGATATATCGCGGCTGCGGGAAGTAATTAAAACTGAAACCGCCGCGCCCGGCCCGTCGGTTGTTATTGCCCGGCGTCCCTGCGTCTTGCTCAAGCGGGAAGTTAGGCCGGCCGTAACAGTGGATCAGGAAAAGTGTACCGGCTGTAAGATGTGCTTGAAACTGAGCTGCCCGGCTATTTCGGTAATTGACAGTAAAGCTTTGGTAAACGCAGATGCCTGTGTAGGCTGTAATCTATGCGTGCAGGTATGTAAAACCGGGGCGATGCAAGGGGGTCAGGCTGATGCTTAAATCGGTGGATGTGCTTATGGTAGGTGTGGGCGGTCAGGGTACCATATTGGCCAGTAAAGTGCTGGCCGCGGCGGCCCGGGCTGCCGGGTATGATATCAAGGTTTCCGAGATCCACGGCATGGCCCAGCGGGGCGGCAGTGTGGTCACCCAGGTGCGCCTGGGGGAAAAGGTATATTCACCGCTCATTTCCGAAGGTGAAGCCGATGTTATTCTGGCCTTTGAAGAACTCGAGGCGCTGCGCTGGCTTGCCTATCTCAAGCCGGGCGGCACGTTAATCATCAACAACCAGCAAATCTATCCGGTACCCGTGCTGGCCGGAGCCGCCGAGTACCCGCAAAATATCATCGCTCAAATACGAGCCCGGGGTGTAAAGGTACAGGTGCTGCAAGCCCTGGATCAGGCTATAGCCTGCGGCAACGGCAAAGCAGCCAATGTAGTACTGCTGGGCGCTCTGGCTCAAAAACTGCCTATAGAAGAAAAAATCTGGCGGGACGCCCTGGCGGCCACAGTACCCCCTCGCTTCCTGGAAGTAAACAACGCTGCTTTTGGTGCCGGGTTCAAAAGTTGAAAGTTGAAAGATTGAAGTTGAAAGATTGCAGGGCTAGAGTTGAAAAACTAAAGACTAATGGCCGAATTTATGTAATAGTTCGATTGCCGGGGCAGGCATGCGGTTGTCGGACCACTTCTTCATTACCTTGGTGATAAGAGAGCGTTCTTTGCCAAGGTAACTGGCAACCGCATTGCGTTTTATTCCGGCATTGCTGACCGCTATTTTAATAAATAAGCTTCTGGCCAAAACTATGTGCCTCTTTTGGCTGTTGCCTTTAAGTTCCGGTAATGTAATATTAGTAGCCTTTTCAATCCACACAGCTATTTTATTCAGGTCCTGAGAAGGAATACGTTTTTCAGAAAATGCACCTGCAATGTTGTTTGTAGCGCTGCCTGCGAAGTTGTTTGCGGATACGCCTGCGGACTTGACAAACTTATTGGTAGCGGGATTATTCGAGTTGTTTACCGGCTTATTCGTGTAGTTAAGCATGGGATTTGAAGTGGAGCCGGCCGTTGATTTGCTCGGTAATATATTGGGTGATATTTTTGCCGTGGACGTATCGCCTGCACCAGCTTGATTATTATACGGATTTATTGCAGAAGATGGCAAGTTGTGCCGTCTTTCTTTTTGTGAGTGTGTCTCGCCCGGGCAGTCGCTATTATTAGCATCCCGGCAGAATTTAATAAAACCCGAGCGAGCCTTTTCTTTATCCTGGCTAAAATAATTCAGTATAAAATCGATTTCCACCAAGTCATTCTGCTGCCCTGACGCGTAATGATGGTAGCTGCTCCAGGGGTACAGGTGCACGCTTTTAACCAATCCCGAGCGTACAGGGTTCTGATGAATGTATCCGGCCAGCGTTAGTAAGTAGGCGTCATCTGTACAAATAATATTTTTATAACGTCCCTGAAACAAATGCCCTACCCGCTGATGTCGGTGGTTAAACCACCGTGCATAGCTGCTGTGGATGCGGTGTATAATTTCCGACAGGGGTGTTAGGCCGGTTTTTAGCAGCCAGTGTACATGGTTGGTCATCAAAACGTAAGCAAATACCTGAAAATCCATTTTCGCCTTATTTTGGCGCCATAAATCCAGATAGCAGAAATAATCTTGGTTATCTGCAAAAATTGGCCGACGGTTATTCCCCCGGCAGATAACATGATATACTGTATCTGGTGCCGATACGCGAGGAGAACGTCCCATAGTTTCCCCTCCTTGGTTTGTATTTAATATTAGCTTATTTTACCATGTCCTGAATAACTTGCAAGATAAAGAAAGATGGTTTTTATTCATCACCATTGGCATGGGCTCGCGGCGTGGGAGTTTGATAGTATGTCTTAGGCCAAAAATGCTATAACGGGCTTTTACAGTAGAAGCAATAATCATCTCGCAATCTTTCAACAAGTACCCGCTTGGTGCCTGGCACCAATCTTTCAACGTGCGGCACCGGAGGGTGGTACATAAAGGAGGCTATTGAAACGTAGTGAGCAGTATAATCAGTATTGTGGAGGAAATGCGCGCGGCGCTTGAGAAAGCCTTGGTAGAGGCAGTGGGCAAGGCGGTGGAGGCGGGGGAACTGCCGCCGGTGCAATTGCCCGAATTTGTGGTGGAGGTGCCCCGGGAGCGGGAGCACGGTGATTTTGCCACTAATCTGGCTATGCTTTTACCCAAACAAGCACGCATGGCTCCGCGAAAAATTGCCGAAGCGCTGGCTAAGAACCTGCCTCGCTCCACCAGGTGGCTGGAGCGGATAGAGGTGGCCGGTCCCGGTTTTATTAATTTTATACTGGATCCCCGCTGGGTACTGGAGTCGGTCCCTTTGGCGGTAAGCCGCCGGTCGGATTATGGCCGGGTGCAGCTGGGGGAAAATAAAAAGGTGCAGGTGGAGTTTGTCAGCGCCAATCCCACCGGTCTGCTGCATATGGGCAATGCGCGGGGCGCCGCGTTAGGCGATAGTATTGCGTCCATACTGGATTTTGCCGGATGGCGGGTTGCCAGGGAGTATTACATTAATGATGCCGGCAACCAGGTGGAAAACTTCGCTCTTTCCCTGGAGGCTCGTTATTTTCAGCAATTGGGCCGGGAAGGAGAAGTACCCGAAGGCGGTTATCACGGGCAGGACATTATCGACACAGTAAGGCGTTACATAGAAGCGCACGGGGACAAGCTGCTCAACATCGACCGCCGTATTCGGCTGGATACACTGGCGCAATACGCTCTGGCCGAGAAAATAGGGGGCATTAAAAAAGCGCTGGCTGATTTCGGGGTGCATTATGATGTCTGGTTTTCCGAGCAGTCCCTGCATGATTCCGGCCAGGTGGACGAGGCTGTAAGACGCCTGCGGGAACGGGGCTTTCTGGATGAGCGGGAGGGAGCCCTGTGGTTTAAAGCTACCGCCTTTGGCTTGGAAAAGGACGAAGTAGTGGTGCGCCAAAACGGAGTACCTACGTATTATGCGGCGGATATTGCTTATCATATGGATAAGTACACCAGGGGGTTTGATCGGATAATCAACATTTGGGGGGCGGACCATCACGGTCATGTAGCCCGGATGAAGAGCGCCATGCAGGCCCTGGGCTATGATCCGGACGCGCTGCAGGTGCTGCTGATGCAGTTGGTGAGGCTGTTCAGAGGCGGGAAAATTGTGCGCATGTCCAAGCGCACCGGTCAGTTTATTACCCTGGAGGAACTGGTGGATGAAGTCGGCTTGGATGCCGCCCGCTATTTCTTTATTATGCGCAGCGCGGACAGCCACCTGGACTTTGACCTGGATCTGGCCCGCACCCAGTCCAACGATAACCCGGTATATTACGTGCAGTATGCCCATGCCCGCATCTGCAGCATTTTTCGCCAGCTGGCCGAGCAGGGCCGCCAGGTGCCCCGGGCGAATGATGTGAACATGGAATTGCTGCGGGAGGAAGCCGAATTGGCTCTGGCCCGCCGCCTGGCGGATTTTCCCGAAGAGGTTGCTCTGGCGGCCCGCCAGCTGGCACCGCATCGCATTGCGCGGTATGTACATGAGCTGGCCGGACTGCTGCACAGTTTTTATAACGTTCACCGGGTTATTACCGACAATGTGGAATTAACCAACGCCAGGCTGCTGCTGGTGGACGCCACCAGGGTGGTATTGCGCAATGCGCTGGCGCTTTTGGGAGTGCGGGCACCTGAAAAAATGTAGGGGGGGTACTTATGCGTGAGGTGATTATAACCACCTTGGCCGGGTTTGCGGTGGGCTTTGTTTTTGCCAAGTTCAAGCTGCCTGTACCCGCGCCGCCCACCTTTGCCGGCGTAATGGGCATTGTGGGGCTGTTTCTGGGTTATATGGCGGCTGCCCGCCTGCTGATTTGGGAATGACGGCCTCTGGCGCCTGACGACCGGTATTGACATGTCAGGCCGGCATGTATAGAATATATAGGATTTGTGCCAAAAAAAAAGACAACAGGAGGCTCCTATGGCCAAGTTCATATTTATTACCGGGGGAGTGGTATCGTCCTTGGGCAAAGGAATCACTGCCGCTTCCCTGGGTCGATTGCTGAAGAGCCGCGGGCTGAAAGTGGCCGTTCAGAAACTGGATCCGTACATAAATGTTGATCCCGGTACCATGAGTCCCTATCAACATGGAGAAGTATTTGTCACTGAAGACGGGGCGGAAACCGACTTGGATCTGGGTCACTATGAGCGGTTTATTGACGTAGATCTGGGCAAAAGCAGTAATGTGACAACCGGTGGCATTTATTGGTCGGTCATTAACAAGGAGCGCCGGGGTGACTACCTGGGCGCCACTATACAGGTAATCCCGCATATCACTAATGAAATCAAGGAGCGGGTACGCCGCGTTGCCCGGGAACACAACCCCGATGTGGTACTGGTGGAAATCGGGGGCACCGTGGGCGACATTGAGTCATTGCCTTTCATGGAAGCTATTCGTCAGCTGAAAAGTGATCTGGGTCGAGATAATGTGATGTACATTCACGTCACTTTGGTACCCTACCTTAAGGTGGCTAATGAATTAAAGACCAAGCCCACCCAGCACAGCGTCAAAGAGCTGCGCAGTATCGGTATCCAGCCCGATGTGCTGGTCTGCCGTACGGAAAAACCGCTCTCCAGGGAAATGGTGGAGAAACTGGCTTTGTTCTGTGATACCGACCTGGACGCCGTGGTGCAGACACTGGACGCCTCACATATTTACGAAGTACCCTTAATGATGGAAGACGAGGGCTTGGGTGACTTGGCCGTACGGCGGCTGAGCCTGGACTGTCCCCATGGGCCTGATTTGACCGAATGGCGGGCCATGGTGGATAAAATGAAAAGTCTGCACCGGCGTACTACCATTGGGCTGGTGGGCAAGTATGTGGCCCTGCCCGACGCTTATTTAAGCGTAGCCGAGGCACTGCGCCACGCCGGCCTGTTTCACGGAGCTGCGGTGGATATTCGCTGGATTAACGCCGAGGATCTGGAAGATCAACCGGTGGAAAAATTTCTGGCCGGCGTGGATGGTGTGCTGGTGCCGGGTGGCTTTGGGGACCGGGGCATTGAAGGCAAGATAAACGCTATTCGCTTTGCCCGGGAAAACAGGATTCCCTACCTGGGCATTTGCCTGGGCATGCAGCTGGCGGTAGTTGAATACGCCAGGAGTATATTGGGCTGGACAACAGCCAACAGCGCCGAGTTTAACGCCCATGTCCAATACCCGGTAATTGACTTATTGCCTGAACAAAAGGAACTGGACCGGATGGGCGGTACCATGCGCCTGGGTCGCTATCCCTGCCGGCTGCAGTCCGGTACGCTGGCTCACGCTGCTTACGGAGAGGACATTATTCATGAAAGGCATCGTCACCGTTATGAATTGAATAATCGCTATCGCGAGGTATTGGCCGGGGCGGGGATGGTATTCAGCGGTACCTTGCCGGATCGCTATCTGGTGGAGATAGTGGAATTGACAGATCACCCCTGGTTCGTAGCTACCCAGTTCCACCCGGAATTTAAATCGCGCCCGTATAAGCCCCACCCGCTGTTTAGGGATTTTATCGGAGCCACCTTGGTGACGGATGTTAAAAGTTAAAGGTTGAATGCAATAAGCTGGAAATTGCAGAAATTCATAAACTAATAAGTTAGAAGCTGGGATTTCAGCCTGAATATAGTTCATTTATCCTATATGGACAATACAGTCAAATGTTATATAATGAACAATAACCGTAATCTATTATTTTTAAGAATGTGTTATTGTTAAGCTTTGGTGAATTATCCAAAGCTTTTTTTGCATATTGGCCTAATAAAACAAATTTTGAAAATGCCGGCAGTAAGTCAGCCGGTTGTTCTTCATATAATATTGATCAGTACCGGTGTGTCTATATTTTATATATAATTGGGAAAGGTTGTGAACTATGCTCAAACGTAAAGTGGTAGCCGGTCTTATTATAGGCATAGCCCTGCTGTCGATTATGGCCGCGGCTCTGTATGGTAAAGGCGATGGTAAAGATTACTACGGAAAACGCGGTTCCGATGGCGTGATAGGGGTTATTCAAATCAATGGTACGATTGTGAGCGGTGTTGATTCCAGTAGTTTATTCTCCGCCGCGGCCGGTTCGGATGTTATCATGGAGCAATTGCGCCGGGCCGCGGATGACCCCGCCATTAAAGCGGTGGTGCTGCGGCTGAATACACCCGGCGGTACGACGGGAGGATCGCAGGAAATTGCTCTGGAGGTGGACCGGCTGCGTAAAGCAGGTAAGAAAGTCGTTGCTTCCATGGGTGATGTGGCGGCTTCGGGAGGATATTGGATTGCCTGCCGGTGTGACAAAATAGTAGCCAATCCCGGTACTATTACCGGCAGTATTGGGGTAATTATGGAGACCCAAAATTTGCAGGGGCTTTACGAGAAGCTGGGCATGGATTCCGTGGTTTTTAAAAGCGGCCCGCACAAGGATATGGGATCATCCTCCCGGGTAGTTACCGAACAGGAACAACAGATTTTTCAAAGTATGGTAGACGATATGTATAAACAGTTTGTAGCCACGGTATCCGAAGGCAGGGGCATAGACCAGGCTCAAGTGCGGGAACTGGCCGACGGGCGGATTTTTACAGGCAGCCAGGCGCTGGACAACGGTCTTGTGGACGATTTGGGCAATTACTATGATGCTCTGGATATGGCGGCCGATTTAGCCGGCATCAAGGGAGAGCCCGAAGTGATTAGCTTATCGCCCGATTATCCTTGGTGGGGCATGTTGAGCGGCATGCAGAGCGAGTCTTCTTCAATTTACCCGTGGGCTTTGCTGCTGTTTGACAAGCTGCAGACGGGGCAGGCGCAAAGTATGCGACTCAAATAGCGGCGCCGTTTAGCCGGCACCCTATCGGGACAGCGAAAGCTCCGCTCAAAAAGTAATTTGCGCCGCATTGCGCCGCGGTATTAACTAAAGGTGCTTTAAGGGAGGTATAAATGGATAACCCGCAAAACAGTAACGACCAAGTCCGGCAGACCGAACCACCGGTTTGCCGCATACCGGCAGATGAGAGAAATATGCCGGTCACGGACCCGGTCGCTCCGGATGATAATAATGGGAAAAATGTATACCCGGTGGAGCAAAAGGACAATATCGTTAATAATGAACAAACTAAAAATAACATCTTGGACATTTTTTATGGAGTTCTTTTTGAGCCGGCACGGACATTTGCCGGTTTTGCCCCAAGACCCCCCGTTATTGCTATTGTAATTATTTTTGTGGCGCTCAGCCTGGCGGAGTCTTTAACAAGCATTTTAACTACCCCGGTATATCTTGATAAATTAAATTTGGACGAAGTACCCGGGCTGGCCGGCGCAGGCCATTTTATACAATCATTCGGTACCGCGGCCGTTTTTCTGTTTGGTATAATTAAATGGTTTTTTATGGCCGGTTTATTGCATCTGCTGGCGGAATTATACGGTGGCAGCGGCTCCGCGCGCGGTGTTTTTACCGTGTATGGAGCGGCCGCATTGCCCGCGGTATTTATGATACCGGTACAAATAATCATGGGTCTGGTTGATGCCGGGCAGCTGTTTGATTTTGTAACCGGGCTGTTAACCCTGGGGTTATATGTCTGGGGAATTATATTACTGATTATCGGACTGCGGGAAGTGCATCACCTAAGCACGGGCAGAGCGGTGCTCACCGTTATGACTCCCTGGTTAATGCTGTTATCCTTAGTTCTGGTGACTGTAATCTTCATCGCCACCGTTGCGTCAAACACCATGAGTTCGCGTATTATTTAGCAATTATATGCAGGTTTTTTCAAAGCATCGGCGAAAAATTATTTAAAAATATATATTAAAAATATAATAGAATGGGGGCATACAATATGCCTGGTCAAAAGTATGACATACTTGTTGTTGATGACCAAGCCGGTTTACGCAGGTTAATTTGCGAGACTTTATTTGGTGAAGGGTATATGATTGATCAGGCTGCCGGCGGTCTTGAGGCAGTGGAAAAGCTAAGTCGGAATAAATATCGCCTTATTTTGTTGGACGTAAAAATGCCCGGGATGAACGGCCTGGATACTTTGAAAGAAATCAGGAAAATAAATGGCGATGTGCCGGTAGTGATGATGACTGCTTATGATGAATTGAATATAGCAGGGGATACCGGTTACGGAACCGGGCCGGTCCAACATATCAGCAAGCCTTTTGATTTGGATGACTTGCGTAAATTAGTGCGGGTTAACCTGTCAGATGACTATGATCTTTTGTCACAAACCATTCATGGCTAGTTTAAGCGCGAGAAAAAGGATTTATATATTACTGCGTCGAATAGCTAAAAATAATTAAACATATAGGGCAGGAGGATAACCATGATTATAGTTACCGATACGCTACTAGCCATGCGGTGCCCTGAATGTGGAAAGTTGGACTATCATAATCTCTCTCGTTTTAATTTTAGTGGCCGGAAAAGGGTTGAGATTATATGTTCATGTGGCTTTGTAAAGCTTGTCGTAACCACTAAAGACCGTAAAAACTATTGGTTGCAGGTGCCCTGTGTGGTTTGTGAAGGCAAACATGTACGCGCTTTAAGCTCAAGGATGCTATGGTCCGGCGAAGTGAATTATCTTTTTTGCCATGAAACCGGTCTTGAATTGGGCTACATCGGACCTGGTGATGAGGTTGAGGCTTTGGCTGCCGCTCAGCAGGAAACCATAGACGGGCTGGTGGATGAGTTCGAGGCGGAAGATGAGTATTTCCACAACTCGGAAATAATGTATGAGGTGCTTAATTGTCTGCATGACATTGCTGAGCGGGGATCATTATATTGCGAGTGCGGAAATCATGACGTGGAAGTGGATATATTCCCCGATCGTCTGGAACTGCATTGCAAAGATTGCGACAGCGTAAATATTATTTATGCGGAAACAGATGATGACTTGCGGGTTATTAAAGAGGTTGAAACCATTGAACTTACGCGCAACGGTTTTGAATGCCTGGACAGTCTGTCCAGCACGACAAAAACCGGTAAAAGATCAAAACGCAGGCGCAAATAATATGATAAAACACCCCTTAAGGGGTGTATAATACTTTTAGCACATAATTTTATAATTTGTCACGTGTAAAGTTTCGTGAATATTGTGCCGGAGCATATTTATCCGGAGCATATTTATAATGTTATATTGTGCAGGTTTTTGTTGGTAAATTATCTTACCGGATATACATAAAATTCAGGTACAATAATGTATATACATTGTGAGGAGGAATGTGCATGAGTTTGGTTCCAGTAAGTACATTATTGAAAGAGGCGCAGGCGGGCGGTTATGCGGTTGGTGCTTTCAACTGCAATAATATGGAGATTGTACAGGCTATTGCAGCCGCTGCCGAAGCTGAAAAAGCGCCGGTTATTATGCAGGCCAGCCAGGGGGCTATAAAATATGCCGGAATTGAATATATCACTGCCATGGCCAATGTTGCCGCAGCTATGGTCAGTGTGCCCGTGGCGCTGCACTTGGATCACGGTACCAGTTTTGAGCAGGTGATGCGCTGCATTAGATCCGGATTTTCATCCGTGATGATCGACGGCTCCAAGCACTCGCTGAAAGATAATATTGCTTTGACCAGGCGGGTTGTAGAGGCCGCCAGGGCTGTGGGTGTTTCCGTTGAGGCGGAGTTGGGGAAAATAGGCGGTACAGAGGACGACATTCATGTCAACGCCGCCGATGCCTTCTTTACTGATCCTGAAGAAGCCCGGGTTTTTGTGCAGGAAACCGAAGTGGATGCGCTGGCCATTGCCATCGGTACCGCCCATGGCCGTTACAAGGGCGAGCCCAAGTTGGATTTTGCCCGGCTGGAAAAGATACGTTCCCTGGTAAACATCCCCATTGTGCTGCACGGTTCCTCGGGGGTGCCCGAAGAAGCCGTTCGGGAAGCTATTCGCCTGGGTGTATGTAAAGTAAACATTGACACTAATATCCGTGAAGCTTTTGTGGATCGTTGCCGGGAAGTTATTGACGAATATCCTGATGAAATAGATCCGCGCAAGATATTGGGTCCCGCCCGGGAAGCGGCGGTGGAGCTAATTAGGGAAAAAATAAGGATTTTCGGCAGCTCCGGTAAAGCTTAAGCGTAGATTTACTTTTTGACACCGCATTGAGTGTATAGTTCGTTAAATACCAATGCAAAAGGTTATAATGACATCAGGCGTTCCAGACGTCCGATAACCATTATGGAGGTGTCTTAAAATAAAACTATTCATAGATTCCGCCAATGTGGATGAGATCAGGTTGGCTAATGAATTGGGTGTGATCAGCGGTGTAACTACTAACCCGTCGTTAATTGCCCGGGAAGGACGGGACTTTGTTGCGGTGGTCCGGGAAATAACGGCTATTGTAGACGGTCCCATCAGTGCCGAGGCAGTGAGTATTGAGGCCGGGCCTATGATTGCCGAGGCCGAAGAATTGGCGGCCATTCATCCTAATATAGTGGTTAAGATACCCATGAACGGTGAAGGTCTGAAAGCTGTAAGTGCGCTGGCGCAAAAAGGTATTAAAACCAACGTTACTTTGATCTTTTCTGCCAACCAGGCCCTGCTGGCCGCTCTGGCCGGGGCAACTTACGTCAGCCCGTTTGTCGGCCGTCTGGATGATATCGGTTACGACGGTTTGGAGCTTGTCAAGGACATTACTGAGATCTATGACCTGCACGGCTTGGAAACGCAAATTATCTCCGCCAGCATCAGACATCCCATGCATGTGACGCAATCGGCCCTGGCCGGTGCGCATATTGCCACCGTGCCTTATAAGGTGCTGCTGCAAATGCTAAAACATCCCCTGACCGATTTAGGTATCGAAAAATTTTTGTCGGATTGGGCGAAAGTGCCCAAAAAGTAAGGAGGAATATCCCCTTGAAAATCATAGGGCGCCTCAGAAGTTATTACAACCGGGTAATGGACCTGCCGGATGCGCCCACCAAGGTGGCCCGTGGCGCAGCCCTCGGAGTTGCCCTTGATTTTTTACCTATTCCTATCATCAGCATTCCCATAGCTTATCTGGTAGCACGGGTGGCAGGCGGTAATGGTTTGGCCGGTGCCCTGGCGGCCGCATTCTTTAAGTGGGCGGTCCCCTTTTTCTATCTGTTAAACGTAGCCACGGGCAATCTGCTGCTGGGCTTTAAATTACCCGAGGATCTGGCGGTTGTCGCGGTGACGGGCACGCCCGGTCATTGGGTGGACCAGTTGCTGCAATTGGGTGTCCCTTTCTTGGTGGGAGCGGTGGTAAATTCTATAATAGCCTGGCTGGCGCTATATTTTGTGGTACGGCGCCTGCTGGTGCTCAGACATTCTCGTAAAGCCATGAAGCGCAAAGAAATGAAATACTAAATAATTTTGATTAGGTGGGATGCCCTTGAATTATAATGAATTGGAAAATAAAACATTGGCGGAATTGTATGCCTTGGCCAAGGAACTTGAGCTCACCGGGTGCTCCCGGTTGCGTAAAAAAGAATTGGTTGCTGAAATTGTCAGGGCGCAGATGGAGAAAAGCGAGCTGCAGCATTCCAGCGGTGTGTTGGAGATACTTCCGGACGGTTACGGTTTTTTAAGACCCGGCCATTTTTTGCGCAGTTATGATGACATTTATGTTTCATCTTCCCAGATCAGACGATTTGACTTGCGTACCGGTGACCTGGTAGCCGGGCAAATCCGCGGTCCCAAGGACACTGAACGCTATTCGGCATTGTTGCGTGTTGGGCAGGTTAACAATGCCGACCCCGAGGAAGCTGCCAAAAGACTGCATTTTGCCGGACTTACCCCTCTATTCCCCCAAGAGCGGATTACTCTGGAAACTGATAAAGATAGACTCTCCACACGGATTATCGATTTAATTGCTCCCATTGGTAAAGGTCAGCGCGGACTTTTGGTATCGCCGCCCAAGGCGGGTAAAACCGTGTTATTAAAGGCGATAGCCAATAGCGTTACCACAAACCACCCGGAAATTTATCTGATCGTGCTGCTTATAGATGAGCGACCCGAGGAAGTTACCGATATGGAACGCTCGGTGCGCGGCGATGTCATAAGCTCTACATTTGACGAGCCGCCGGAAAACCATGTGCGGGTGGCCGATCTGGTACTGGAACGGGCCAAACGACTGGTGGAACATGGTCGGGACGTGCTGATTCTGCTGGATAGTATTACCCGTCTGGCCCGGGCGCATAATTTAGTGGTACCGCCCAGCGGCCGCACGCTGAGCGGTGGCGTGGACCCGTCTTCTTTGCACAGGCCCAAGCGGTTTTTTGGGGCCGCCCGCAATTTGGAGGAAGGCGGATCTCTGACCATTTTAGCCACCGCGCTGGTGGAAACGGGCAGCCGTATGGACGATGTAATCTTTGAGGAATTCAAAGGTACGGGTAATATGGAGCTTATCTTGGATCGCCGTCTGGCTGAGCGGCGGCTTTTCCCGGCGGTTGACGTGCTGCGTTCCGGCACCCGGCGTGAAGACTTGCTGTTAAGCAAAGATGAGCTGGAGCTGAACTGGTATTTTCGCAAAGCAACCGCCGGTCTCTCACCCGCGGAAGCACTGGAACATATCACCGAGCGGCTGAAAAAAACCAAATCCAATGGCGATTTGCTCCGGGCCTTTCGTAATATTCGCGGGCAAAAAACAATCCCATCGGGGACAGCCAGTCTATAGTCTCCGAACACCATGTTTTGGGGGTATAACTTCCATTGTATATAATAAGTTAAGATGTATATGATAAATTAAGACAAAAAAGCCCGGTCGGAAGTCAGAAACTGGGCTTTTTTGCGTTTCACTCCTTGGTGGCTTAAATGCTCATATTTTGGATTTTGTTTCACTCTCCTTTCTTATCGTGTATTCCAATATATATCAAATTCCAAGACTCCCACTTCTTATAAGTGGGAGTTCCTATTTTTACTTCAGGTGGGGTAGAATCCTCATCTGAAGCCCCGATGTTCAGCTTTAGCCGAACGAGTTCACTATATTTTACTTTATTTTACCTCTGGAAAACTAAAACTCGCCTTACTACGCAGGTCCAAGAAAAGCAGAGCGGGGGTTGCCCGCAGTTTGCCCACAGCTGCCTATGTAAGTCAAACCACATCTTATTATGGTATAAATGCTACTTGTTCTGGAAATAATTTAAAGTACAGGTAAACCTAATTAGATAAAGTAATATTAAGATTGTGGAAGAGGTTAATTAAGAAATGTTAACAGTCAGACGTAAATATATAATAACCGCGGGTTTGGCCGCCTTGCTGGTGGCGGGTTGCCTTGCCGCTGTGCATCAACCGGCCCAGGCCAGGCTGGACGAGCTTTTAAGCTCGGATAAGCCATATCTTGCAGCACCGGCATCCGAGCAGACGAAGCAGCCATCCGACCGGCCGGCAGTGGCTGTGCCGCGGGTTTATGTTGTGCGCAACGGGGATACCTTAAGCCAGGTTGCCCTGCGGCATGGCCTTGATGCCGACCGGCTGGCCGAGATCAATGGCCTGCGCGATGCGGATCGTATCGTTAAAGGGCAGGTACTCATGCTGCCCGGCAATGCGATACCTTATCAGGTAGGTAAAGGAGAAACGCTTAGCTCTATTGCTTTGCGGTTCGGATGCTCGGAAGATGAGCTGGTGAAGATGAATCAACTGCGTCACCCGGACTGTCTATTGACCGGGCAACAGCTAATGATTCCCGCCGGCCAGGGTGGGGGAGACAGTCAAGTTTCCCGTGGATTGCCCTTAAGCCAGCTTAGCTGGCCCGCGGTGGGCTGGATAAGCTCCCCGTATGGCATGCGTAACGGCGCTATGCATGAAGGCATTGATATCGCCGCCGATCAGGGACAGCCGGTGCGGGCGGCTAAAGATGGAAAAATCGTATTTGCCGGTCCGCGAGGCACCTACGGCATTGCCGTAATTATTGATCACGGCAATGGGCTGCGCACTCTCTACGCGCATAACTCCCGTGTGCTGGTAAGTGAAGGACAGCGGGTATCCGCAGGCCAGCGTATCGCTCTGATAGGCAGCACCGGCCGCTCCACCGGCCCGCACCTGCACTTTGAAGTTTTGCTGAACGGTATCCCGGTTGATCCGCTGCTCTGTCTTGAGCGTGCTTATGCCTAAGCAGGCTAACCCTGCGGTGAAAAGTATAGCTTATTGAACTTTAAGATAGGTTTGCCGCTCGTTAAACTGTATAAGTAAAATATGTGAGGGGTGCCCCGGTGGCAACCCCCTCTTGCTTTATAAGAGCAATCTCCAGAACTCTAAAGGATTATCATAACGAGCGGATTGCATATGAGTGGATGATCACTATAAAAGTGGAGTCTTGGAATTTAATAAATGCGGCTTCACCTGTCCGCCGATTTGCATTATACTAAATGAAGCTAACACATTTGGGCAATTGGTACACAAAACTGTTCACCTTTAATTTGTATCATGTTTTTGTATCATATTAATGAAGCTAACACTACAGCGGAAAGTATGGTTTATCGAATTTTAAGCCGGGTTTACCGAGATGGGTCTGCCGCTCTTCAGCGTAGCCGTGGTGGCGGGTGTCAGATGTTGAAAGTTCAAGACTTTCAACATCTGACCCCGGCACCACGGTGAAAGTTTCGCTTAAAAAACAATTTTGTGCTGTAGTGCTAAAAAATTAGAAAAGTGAGAGTGCCGGGCGCTATGCAATTACTATATGCCGATGAACAAGGCCGCATGTACGATCATGCGCTGGGGGCGGTGGGGCGTACGGGAGATCGTTTAGTGGAAATAACGGACGAAGATATGGTGGAATTGCCGCCGGGGGCTTCTCTAACGTTATTGCCCGACAGTTCTCCCGTGGGCATGAATAAGCGCGGGGATTTCAAGCTGCTGCGGCGGGTGTCCCGCGGGGGCGGCTCTGCCCTGGCTGTGGGCGCCCTGCTGCCCCAGGGGTACACCCGCACCCTGTTGCCCGGTTACAGCAGACGGGCGGACCGGCCGCTGCCCTTGCTGGGATATGCGGCGGTAGGCTGGCGGGCGGGCCGGGTCTATGTGGCGGCGGTCCGCACCGATGACCCGGACCGCTGGGACCCCAAACATTATAATGCGGAGAATTTGCCGCAGTTGGTGCGCAACAGATTGGACCGGTCGCCGCACAACCGGGTATTGGCTCAGATGGCCCACTGTGCCCTGGAATACAGCTGTTATACAGCTCAAAATATTTTTTACAGCCGCTGGGAGGGCGGCCTGCCCATGTCTCCGGCCTGTAATGCCCGCTGCCTGGGCTGTATATCGCTGCAGCCCGCCCAATGCTGTCCTTCTCCCCAGACCCGGCTGACTTTTTGCCCCACTCATGCCGAAGCGGTGGAGGTGGCCCGGCATCACTTGCTGCACGCCCCGGAGGGGATTATCAGCTTTGGCCAGGGCTGCGAGGGTGAGCCGGCGCTGGCGGCGGAGGATATAGCGCAAGTAATCAATTCGGTACGCCGGGAAACCGGCCGGGGTACCATTAATATGAACAGCAACGCGGGCTATACCCGGGGAGTGGAGAAAATTTGCCGCTCCGGACTCGATTCACTGCGGGTTAGTCTGATCAGTGCCCGGGAACAGGTTTATCATGCCTACTATCGTCCACGGGATTATCGATTGGCTGATGTAGCCGAATCCATCAGGACGGCTCGCTCTCTGGGCGTTTATGTGTCGCTCAATCTGTTGGTGCTGCCCGGCTTGAACGACCGGGACGTTGAAATTGAGGCATTGGTTAATTTTATTGAAGAAAATGATGTTAATAAGGTGCAGCTGCGCAATTTGAATATCGACCCCGACTATTTATATAGCCGGGTACCCGCTGATGGCGAAATATGGGGGATTGGTCGGCTCATCGAAGCGCTGCGGGAGGTGTCGGGACTTGAGCTGGGTAATTTTTCAAAACCGGTCACTTGGTGAAAGCAAGATGGTGCCGGGTGTCAGGTGTTGAAAGTCTAAGACTTTCAACACCTGACACCCGGCACCTGTCAAGACGCTGCGATATAGTATCGGGACACAGGCCGGGAGGTTGACGATACTGCGGTTACTGTTCACTCCCCTGCAAAAAGTAGCGGTTCCGTGAGCAATAACACGCTTCGCGAAGTACACAAAACGCAAAAACACCGTTTTGGCGCTGCAATTCTCCGGTTTTCTGTGGCTTTCGCTTCGCTGTACTCACAAAAAACACGTCGCGTTTGTCACCTGTGAACAGTAACACACTGCGAGGAGAGGCTGATGGCGCCGCAATATTTTCTTGCTTGAAAAAAACCGTTATGCTATAATAATTAAGTGTCTTTCAATAAGCTTTGATTTAGCTGCATAAATCCATGTTTTAGTAAGATATCTGTAATATACAGCCACCATACGCAAGTGGATAGGCCATATAGTCTGCAATTGCTTAACAATAGACTTTTTGCAGTGAAATCAACTTTGCGTTTATTGTTGTATCTACCCCATACATATTTTACCGGAAAGAGGTGATCCCCTGTGAAGGAAAAAATACATCCCAAATATGGAGAAGCTAAAGTAACCTGCGTGTGCGGTGAGACTTTTACCACCGGCTCCACAAAAAAGGAAATCAAGGTGGAGATTTGCTCCAAGTGCCATCCGTTTTATACCGGTTCTCAGCGCGCTGTTGAAACAGGCGGGCGGGCGGAGAAATTCCGCAAAAAGTATGGCTTAAAATAGTCTTATCAGCAGGGCGGGTGCTCTGCTTTTATTTTATTTAAAAAACGGTGGCGGTATGTCGCCCGGACAGCGCCATTGCCGTTAACTATCAGTCCGTGTCATCCATAACCTCCTGTATTGGACCCCTTAAATGGCCTGGGGTGTATTTTTATGCGCCTGGTTGACGCGCCGGGCAAGTGGGGGCGGGGGTTTGACTGCTCCGGAACCGGATGATGATATGGCGGAAGTGGCTGTAACTGTCTTAAAGGCCGTGCTCAGTGAGAATAGAGGTGAGGTTATTGTTAGATAAGCTGGAAAGCTTGGAAAATAAATACGAAGAATTAAGCGAGCTGATTGCCGATCCCAAAGTAATGGAAGACCAGGTTCGCTGGCAGCAGTATGTCAAATCACACTCCGAGCTTAGCGAAGTGGTGACGGTATACCGTGGATATAAGAAGGTTGTATCCGAGCTTGAGGATGTCGGCCATATGCTTAGGGATAAGCTGGATGCCGATATGCGGGAAATGGCGGAGTTGGAAGAGGAGGAACTGGAAACCAAAAAGGAGGAGTTGGAAGGCAGGCTTAAAGTGTTGCTGCTGCCCAAAGACCCTAATGATGATAAAAACGTCATTATGGAGATCAGGGCCGGTACCGGCGGTGAAGAGGCGGCCTTGTTCGGTTCCGACCTGTTCCGCATGTACACGCGTTTTGCCGAGCTGAAGGGCTGGCGCACTGAAATCATGGATGTTCATTATACGGATATCGGTGGCGTGAAAGAAATAATTTTTCTCATCGAAGGCAAGGGGGCGTTCAGCCAGCTTAAATTTGAAAGCGGCGTGCACCGGGTGCAGCGAGTGCCTACCACCGAGTCGGGCGGGCGTATTCATACTTCCGCCGCCACAGTGGCGGTACTGCCCGAGGCCGAGGAAGTGGAAGTGGATATCAATCCCAATGAATTGCGTATCGACGTGTTCTGTTCCACCGGTCCCGGCGGGCAATCGGTAAACACCACTCAATCGGCGGTGCGGATAACGCACATTCCCACCGGCATAGTGGTATCCTGCCAGGATGAAAAATCGCAGCATAAAAATAAAGATAAAGCGATGCGGGTACTGCGCGCCAGGATGCTGGATCAGGCTCAGCAGGAACAGCAGCAGCAAATGGCCAGCGCCCGTAAATCCCAGGTGGGCTCCGGTGATCGCAGCGAGCGTATCCGCACCTATAATTTTCCGCAAAACCGGGTTACCGACCATCGTATCGGGCTGACTTTGCACCGTTTGCAGGAGGTACTCATGGGTAATTTGCAGGAAGTGGTGGATGCGCTGATTACCACCGATCAGGCCGAACGCCTGCAGCAGATGGATTAGTTATGCCGGGCGTAACTATCGGTGACAGTCTTGTCCAGGCCGCCTGTTTCTTGCGGGATAGCGGTGCTTTATCTCCCCGCTTGGATGCGGAAGTGTTGCTGGCTCACGTTCTGGGCCGGGACCGGGTGTATCTGTACCGGGAGTATGACCGGGTGCTTGAGGGGGGCCATGAACGGTGTTACCGGGCGCTCTTGGAACGCCGGGCGGCGGGTGAGCCCGTGGCCTACCTGACGGGACATAAAGAGTTCATGGGGCTTGACTTTGTGGTTGGGCCCCATGTTTTGATTCCCCGGCCTGAAACTGAACTGATGGTGGAAAGGGCACTGGAGGCAATATCCGGCTGGACCGGCCCGCGGGTTGTGGTGGATGTAGGCACGGGCAGCGGTGCGGTTGCTGTGAGTCTGGCCCGCCTGGCACCGCCGGATACCCGGGTGTATGCTGTCGACATATCACCCCGGGCTTTGGATGTGGCCCGGGCCAATGCCAAACGTCATGGCGCGCCGGTGTATTTCCTTGCGGGTGATTTATTGTCCCCTCTGCGGGGGATGTTGCCGCCCGGGTCGGTGGCCGTGGTAACTGCCAACCTGCCTTATATACCCAGTGATGCCATGGCCGGACTGCCTCTTGATGTGCGCGGCTATGAGCCCGCAGTGGCCCTGGACGGCGGCGCCGATGGATTGGAGCTCTACCGCCGGCTGGTGCCCCAGGCGGAGACGTGGCTTTCCCCCGGCGGGCACCTGTTCATGGAAATCAGTCCGGACCAGGGTGAAACCGCCCTTGATCTGTTAGCGACGCCGCGTTGGCGGGCCGGTCTGTGCCGGGATCTGGCCGGTCGTCCCCGGCTCATTTGCGGGATCGGATAGAATTGTATTTTTCTCGTCGTGCTAGTTGAACGGCTTGGCTACGGGAAACTTGATGCTGAATATAGTCCCCTGATCCGGCTGGCTGCTAACTTTAATAATACCGTTATGTTCGTTGACGATTTTACTGGTGATGGCCAGCCCCAAACCCGTACCCTCGGCCTTGGTGGTAAAGAAAGGGTCGAAAATGCGGGGTAATATCGACCGGTCAATACCGGTTCCGTTATCCGCAACGGATAGCGTAACGTCTTTGTCGTTTCCCGATACTGTTATTTTGATGGCGCCCCCCCCGGCGGTGGATTGCAGGGAGTTGTTGACCAGGTTTATCACTACTTGCTTGAGCAGGTCAACATCACCCATGATAGGGGGGACGGACGAATCCAGCTCACGGACTAAATTAATGTCCAGCAATAATGCATCACTTTTAAGCAGATCCCAAATGGAATCGATAATTTCATGCAGTTTAACCCGGTTTAACACTACCTTTTCCTGCTTCGCCAGCTTTAAAAACTCGGTAGTGATGGTGTTGATGCGGTCGACTTCGTGAAGCATAATTTCAAAATAATCGTTGAAATCGCCTATCCGGGAATCTTTTTTTTCTTGCAAAAGCTGCAGGAATCCTCTGACTGATGTTAGGGGATTCCTTATCTCATGGGCGGTGCCGGCCGCCAGTTCGCCAATAGCGGATAGCGTAGCCGAACGGTACATTTTCCTTTCCATATCCTTATTTTCGGTGATGTCATGTATAATACATACGCCGCCCAATTTAGTATCGGTAATGCTGTACAATTCGGTACAATTTAACAACGCGGTGCGTCTGCCGATTTCTATTTCGTAGTTCAGGCTTTGTTGACTGGAAAGGTTGACCGGTTTCCCGGTGAGGCGATTTATTAGATTTACCAGGCTTTGATTCAATAAATTGCCCCTGGATAAATCCAGCAGTTTTTCGGCCTGTTGGTTAACTTCGATAATTTTTCCCGAACTGTCGGTTAAAATTAAGCCGGCCTTGAAAAAATCAAAAATATAACTTGTACGGGCTTTTTCTTCTTCCAATCTTTTAGATAAGGAAATATTTTGAATGCAAATTACCACGCCGTCTTCATTGCTCAGTCCGGAACTGATCCGGTGAGTAATGCATTGCACAGGTATCCGATGGCCCCGGTGGTCCACAGCCTGACCGAATACCGGTGAGATTTCCAGCAAATGAGTAATTAATTGGCTGATATTGCTGCTGTTATTGACATACAAAAAAGGCAGATTCTTTTTAAGAAAGCCCTTTAAGTGATTATTTTCACAATTTATATCACCGAATAGGTCAACGTAACATCGGTTGCTGTATAAAACATGTCCTGAATCGTTTATGTGCAAAGTGGCAATGCCCAGGCTGTCCAGTAAATTATTACGATGCCGCTCGCTTTCCGCCAGCTGGTAAAAAAGGTCTTTAATATACTTAAACGACTGGCCGATAAACCAGGCGGTAGTTACCAGCAATAAAAAGCTTAAGGATTGATTGGTCAATAAGCCGGGGGATAGCATAGATTGGTTGGCTCCAGCCGACAATATAAAAATTGATATTATAAATGATGTAACAATGCCGTACTGAGTGCCGCAGATGATAGAATTTAATATTACAGGTACGATAATTAAAACCCCCGGCTCCTCTCCTTTGGATAGTCCGGTGATAATAGGCAGGTAAATAGCGCAGACGGTAACGGTATAAATAATTTTATACCAAAACAGCCCTTCTTCTTCTTGATTAAACGTTCTGGAGATAATCTTATGCTGGGCCGGTATTAAGGCTAATGTGGCTATCATGCAGACAATCCAGATAATAATGTATAAATAGCTGTCGGATTGATTTAACTGCATAATGCTTAACATGGTGCTTAACCAGCTTATCAAATAAGAGGCAGTCAGTATACAACATGTTAAGTGGGCAAACATATAGCATTCTCTGAGTCGCTTCAAACTCATTTTCAGTTTCATTGTCTAGGGCCCTCCAGTATATCAAATATAAGGCACGGCAGTGTACCGTGCCTTATCAACTGTCCCAGGCCTCTGAATATCACTTTGTTTTGAAAGGTGCAAAGGCTGAAATTGCCACAGTAATAACATACAGCCAATCAGCGGTTATCCAGAGCGGTTTATCATTGATCTCCAAATAAAAAATGAGGCAAAAAATTTGCAAATGAAAAACTTGCAAAATGTAATAATAGGCATACTGACAATGTCGGCAACCGGGCTTTGGTGTCGGGGAATCTGATAGGAAAAGGATATCAGCCGGGCTAATACGATAGTTGCCACTGCCGTGTGTATGCCATTAATCTGTATCATAACCCGGCATGTAAAAATAGTAAATACAAGAGGCGGGCTAATCAAAAATATTTTTCCAAATGGCTGATCATTTAAGCACCTCCGGTACTTCCCGGCCAGACCGCCAACCGCGCAAATTAACTGCTGGAAATCTATCGTAATGTTTTTACTGTAAATGGAATTGTATACAAAGTTTTATACATTAATCTTTAAAAACCTCTCTAAAAGTGAAAAATTTTATCAACAAATAGCGATATAAATAAAGTTTTTTCGACTTCTGGGTGTAGATTGTCGATGCGGGTGGCCGTTCTTTTATCACTGAATTCTTTATGGTATACTACTCCAGAGAGTGCATACCATGGTATTTGCGCACACAACGGTAATTCACTCGCCGCTCATGTGTGCAACAAGGTTTTATGTGGCTATGTTTTCTGTAAGCCGATGTCTGGGGAAGGAATTAGCATGGAAATGGCAGATTGTAAAACGCGTCGTCTGGTGGTGGATTCCGGGCGGCCCGACGCATCTTTAATCCGAGCGGCCGGTGTTGCATTGCGGGAGGGCGGCTTGGTGGCGTTTCCCACTGAAACTGTCTATGGCTTGGGGGCCAATGCATTGGACGCCCGGGCAGTGGCCGGCATTTATCGGGCCAAAGGGCGGCCCGCCGACAATCCGTTAATAGTACATATTGATAGTCCCCGGGTTTTGAACCGGTATATTGATCAGATTCCGCCTGTTGTGTGGAGATTGGCCGCGCGTTTTTGGCCCGGTCCCCTGACTTTGGTTCTGCGGGGCGGCGGGGTTTTTCCTCCGGAAGTTACCGGAGGGCTTGATACAGTGGCGGTGCGGGTGCCTGCTCATCCTGTAGCCCTGGCTTTAATCCGGGCGGCGGGCGTGCCTGTGGCGGCTCCCAGCGCGAACGCTTCAGGCCGGCCCAGTCCCACTACGGCGGCCCATGTTTTGGACGATCTGGCGGGCCGTATCGCGCTGGTGCTGGACGGAGGACCGTCCGGCCTGGGCGTGGAATCCACCGTGCTGGATCTATCCGGTGACGGTCCGGTGATTCTGCGGCCCGGCGGGGCAATTCGGCAGGATTTGGAGGAAGTGCTCGGCCCGGTGGAGGTAGACCCGGCGGTTAACGGCAATGCCGTGGCCGGGAGTCGGCCCCGTTCGCCGGGTATGAAATATACTCATTACGCACCCCGGGCGCCGCTGGTGCTTTTTGAAGGACATGACCCCGGGCGGGTTGCGGCCGGGATATTGGCTGACGCCGGCCGCTTGGCTGCGGACGGCCGCAGGGTAGGTATATTTGCCTACAGTGAGACTGCGCCGCTTTACGATGGAAAAGGATATAGCGTAGTGGTGGCGGGCAACCGCCATGAGCCGGATTCGGTGGCTGCTTTGTTATATGCATCGCTGCGCCGGTTTGACCGGCTGGGGGTGGATGTAATACTGGCCGAAGGCATTGCCCCCGACGGCTTGGGAATGGCGGTGATGAACAGGCTGCGCCGAGCCGCGGGTGGGCGCGTGGTTACTGTATAGTGTTGATTATAGATAAATTTACCTCCAGGCGCATAAATATAGTTAGCGGATATATTTAGAGAACGAAATAATATGTTGGGGGCAATAATTTGGAGCTTTACACACTGCTTGCTTTGGGCGCCGCCCTGGGCACCGACGCTTTTTCCGTGTGTCTGGGCCTGGGCATGGCCGGCGTAACCCGCCGCCAAATACTGGTGGTCAGCCTTACGGTGCTGGTGTTCCATGTGATTATGCCTTTGCTCGGTTGGTACGCCGGCGAATTCGTCGGTGCTCTGGCGGGCCGGGCCGCCGGTATTGCCGGGGCCTTGCTGCTGGTGTATCTGGGCGTTAAAATGATTCGCTCGGCATTAAAGGGCGGTGATGCCTTGGAGCCTAAAGTGGTGCTGGTAAATACCTGGGGTTTGTTTTTATTGGCGGCCAGTGTCAGCATGGATGCCCTGAGCGTGGGCTTTTCCCTGGGCACCAGGCAGGTAAACCTGCCCCTCACAGCCGGGGTTATCGGCGCCGTGGCCGGGGTTATGACAGCCGCCGGGCTTTTGTTGGGTCGTTTCGTGGGGGGCAGGGCGGGCGAGCGGGCTGTTCTGGGCGGCGGTATAATATTAATTGGTATTGGCATACACATGTTCATATCATAAAGACTAAGGAGGCGATGCCCATGGCCAAAAAAAAGATACTTTTTGTATGTACCGGTAATACCTGCCGCAGCCCCATGGCCGAAGCGCTGGCCCGCCGGGCGCTGGCGGAGCTGTTCCCGGAGCGGCGGGATATTGAATTAGCTTCCGCGGGGATTGTTGCCTTGTCGGATGGCGATGCTTCTTATCAGGCTGTTAATGTGTTAAAAGAAATGGGCATTGATCTGAGCGGGCATAAATCATCGCAAATCAATCCGGAAGATATTGAGCGGGCCGAACTGGTGCTGACCATGACCCGCGCTCACCGGGACAATCTAAAACGCCTGGTGCCCGGTGCCGTAAACAAAATTTATACTTTAGCCGAATATGTCGGTTGCGGCGGTGATATACCGGATCCTTTCGGAACCGGCGAAGAATTCTACCGTACTGTGGCCGGTGAGCTGGACAATCTGTCCCGTGCCATGCTGCGCAAGTTGCTGGGGGGTCAGGCTTAAACTAATCTAAACTAACTTAGCTGGACTCGTTCAGCCCAAGCTGAGCGGCGGGGCTTCAGACGGGGATTCCACTTCACCTGAAGTAAAATAGGAACTCCGCTGATCCATATTATGTTAATTAATGCTAATACTGCAATGTAGTTTTCGCTGCTGGTAAATATTATATTTTGGTCATTTGTAGAGGAAATGAAGCAAATATTGTAGAATAATTTTTAGATTGAGGTTGTGCGTGGCCGAGTAGTGAACTCGTTCAGCCCAACCTGAGCAGCGGGGCTTCAGACGGGGATTTTGCCCAATCTGAAGTAGAAATAGGAATTCCCGCTTAGCGAAGCGGGAGTCTTGAAATCTGCTAATTGTTGTACTTTAATTACTATTGAAGGAAGTGTAGGTATTGCGGGTGGCCATTGGCAGTGATCATGGAGGATTCGGACTAAAAACGGAGATTATAAACTATTTTAAGGAACAGGGGATAGAGTATAAGGATTTTGGTACATACAACACCGATGCGGTTGATTATCCCGATTTTGCCCGGGCGGTGGCCGAGGCTGTGGCCGCCGGAAAATTCGAGCGGGGAGTGCTTTGTTGCGGCACCGGTATCGGAGTGAGTATTGCCGCCAATAAAATAGCCGGTATCAGGGCCGCTCTTTGCCATGATACATTTTCCGCCCGCATGGCCGGAGAACATAATATGGCCAATGTTATTACCCTGGGCGAACGCGTTATCGGTATTGGTTTGGCCAGGGATATAGTGCAGGCCTGGTTGGGGTCGCAATTTGCCGGAGGAAGGCATGCCCGCAGACTGGAGAAAATAGCGGCCATCGAAAAGGATTCCGGTTGCCGGTAATGTTTGCCGGCGGTATTGTTTAACCTGGCTGACTTGGCGTAAGTCTCCCACCTTCATAGCTGGGAGTGCAGCGCCAACTGAGTCATGTATTTTGCGGTTCTGAAATTCAGGGAGTTGAATCTCCTTTGAATTAAGAACTTGCTTCAATATGTTTAGGAGGAAGCAGTATGAGTTTTTATAGCCCGCTTGCCGAAGTGGATCCGGAGATTTCCCGGGTTGTGGCACAGGAGCTGGATAGGCAGCGTAATACTCTGGAGTTGATTGCCTCGGAGAACATTGTCAGCCGGGCCGTTATGGAGGCCCAGGGCACCGTGCTTACCAATAAATATGCCGAAGGGCTGCCCGGGCGACGTTACTACGGGGGCTGTGCCTTTGTAGATGTAGCGGAAGCACTGGCTATTGAACGGGCAAAAAAAATTTTTCATGCGGAACATGTTAATGTGCAGCCTCATTCCGGTTCTCAGGCCAATATGGCTGTCTATTTCGCCCTGCTTGAGCCGGGCGATACCATTTTAGGCATGAATCTGGCTCACGGGGGACACCTGACGCACGGCAGTCCGCTGAACATTTCGGGACGTTATTTTAACATAGCTTTTTACGGCGTGGAACAAGGTACCGGCATGATTGATTACGACAAGGTTATGGATGCCGCAACTAAAAGTAAGGCTAAAATGATTGTTGCCGGAGCCAGCGCCTATCCCCGTGAAATTGATTTTGCCCGCATGGCTGAAATTGCCGCCGCCGCCGGTGCTTATTTGATGGTGGACATGGCCCATATCGCCGGTTTAGTGGCGGCGGGTCTGCACAACAGTCCCATTCCCCATGCCGATGTGGTTACCACGACTACGCATAAAACACTGCGGGGTCCCCGTGGCGGCATGATACTGTGCAAGGAAAAATACGGCACGGCGGTGGATAAGGCTGTTTTCCCCGGTATTCAGGGCGGCCCGCTGATGCACGTAATCGCCGCCAAGGCGGTAGCTTTTGGCGAGGCGCTGCAGCCCGGTTTTCAGACTTACCAGCAGCAAATAGTGAAAAACGCCCGGGCATTGGCCAGTGCACTTACCGAGCGCGGATTTGAACTCATATCCGGCGGTACCGACAATCACATGCTACTGGCGGATTTGCGCAACAAGCACGTTACCGGACGAGATGCGGAGGAAACACTGGATGAAGTGGGGGTCACCGTAAATAAAAACGCTATTCCCTTTGACCCGCAGCCGCCGGTGATTACCAGTGGCATTCGGGTTGGTACGCCTGCCGTAACCACCCGGGGGCTTAAGGAAGCTGAGATGACTGAGATAGCGGAGATAATTCATTTGGCCTTGAGTTTTGACAGCGATGCCGGGAAACGGGCCCGGGCCGGGGTTATGGCCGCCGATTTGTGCCGCCGGTTTCCCTTATATGAAGAAGGTGGTATTTATGCAGCGCCCCGCCTGGGATGATTATTTTATGGCCATTACCGAGGTCGTGGCCCGGCGCTCCACTTGCTTGCGCCGCCAGGTGGGGGCTGTTATCGTGCAGGAGCATCGCATTCTGGCCACCGGCTACAACGGTGCTCCCGCCGGTATGCGTCATTGTCTGGAAATAGGCTGCCTGCGGGAAAAGCGGGGCATACCGTCCGGCGAGCGGCATGAGCTGTGCCGCGGGCTGCATGCGGAACAAAACGCTCTTTTGCAGGCCGCCGTGCACGGCATTTCCATAGCGGGGGGCGTTTTTTACGTTACTCACCAGCCCTGTGTGCTATGCGCTAAAATGATGGCCAACGCTCGTATCAGCAGAGTGGTTTACCGGGGTGATTACCCCGACCGGCTGGCCCTGGACGTATTTGAGGAATCCGGCATGGAGCTGGTGCGGATATAGGTTCAATAATTTCGTTGCGTTAAACCGGTTGGGTCGCGGAATGGAACTTGTTTAGCGATTATCGTGTGGTGATAAAATGCGAAAAAAAATTATTGCCTTGCCCAGGTTGAATAATTTAACTCCTACCCTGGAATCAACGGCCCTGAAATTGATGGAAGAAGCGGGAGAACTGGCTCAGGCTATCGGTAAGCTGCGCGGCATGAGCGGAGAACGCCGCGCGGTGGGTGACGGCGAAGCCCTGACCTTTATCACCAGGGAGTTGTTGGATGTAGCCCAAACTGCCGTTTCCATGATGTTTGTGCTGGAAGAGAACTACGGCGTCAATATTGAAAAAGCCCTTGACGAGCATATTGCCAAGTTGATGCGCAAAGGATATCTGGTATCGTCAAAGGACGATTGATAAAGCCAACCTCCGGGCAAGTAATTTGTATCCCAAGTTCGGCCGTTGTGATCTTAAGGTGTTAAGGTGCGGATGACTTAGACGGCGCCAGAGCTCTTTTTCGAACACACACCTTAAGCAAATTCAGGAAGGCGGTGTGCAGTGAAGATAGCAGTGGTGTTTGGAACCAGGCCCGAGGCTATTAAGATGGCTCCCCTGGTGAGGATGCTGAAAAATGATGATCAACTGAAATGCCGGGTGGCGGTGACGGCCCAGCACCGGGAAATGTTGGATCAAGTTCTGCAGCTTTTTGATATCGTGCCCGACCATGATTTAAATATCATGCAGGCCGGCCAGACTTTGTTCGATATTACCGGGCGCGCGCTAGCCGGCCTGCAGCGTGTGCTGGAGGCCGAAAGGCCGGATTTGGTGCTGGTGCACGGCGATACTACGACTACCTTCGTGGCTGCTCTGGCTTCCTATTATATGCAGGTGCCGGTGGGGCATGTGGAAGCGGGTTTGCGTACCGGCAATAAGTATTCCCCTTATCCGGAGGAAATGAACCGGCGTTTGACCGGGGCGCTGTGTGATGTGCATTTCGCCCCCACTGCCGGTGCCCGTGATAACTTGCTGAGAGAAGGGGTGGACCCGGAGCGGGTCTATGTTACCGGCAACACCGTTATTGACGCTCTGTTGGCCACGGTGCGTGATGAATACCGGTTTGGTGACTCATTGCTCGACGGAATGGATTTTAGCCGGCACCGGCTGATCTTAATGACCACCCACCGCCGGGAGAATTTGGGTGATCCCATGCGGGATATTTACCTGGCCCTGCGGGATGTACTGCGGGAGCATCCTGATGTGCGGGTTATTTTTCCCGTGCATAAAAACCCCGCTGTACGCCGGGTAGTGCAGCAAGTGCTGGGGGATTCAAAGCAGGTGGATTTAATTGAGCCCATGGACTATGAGCCGTGGATTAATTTAGTGGCCCGCTGTCACCTGGTGCTCACCGATTCCGGCGGCATACAGGAGGAGGCCCCCTCGCTGGGTAAGCCCGTGCTGGTGCTGCGCAACACCACCGAGCGTCCCGAGGCCGTGGAAGCCGGCACTGTGCGCCTGGTGGGTACCGATCGCACCGCCGTGCGTACCGAGACCGAGCGCCTGCTTAATGATCAGGCCTACTACCGGGCTATGGCCGAGGCCGTAAACCCTTACGGTGATGGTATGGCCTGCGGCCGGATAGTGCAGGCTGTTAAGCATGCTTTTAAGCTCAGCGGCCACAGGCCCCGGGAATTCGGTCTATAAACGGCGGTCTTGAGGTATGGATGGGAACAATGCATAAATGCATTGTCGTAAAATCACAAATTAAAGGTGTTTTCGCGGGTTCTTTGTAAAAATGCATGGGTAATGCATTAATGCAGTACCGGTTTTGCTCTAAGCAGAGCCGGTTTTTTGGTTCCTGTCCAAGGGGAAACTGCTGTTTAAACAGCCTGGGTATGGCTTGCTGTCGTTTGCGCAGCAATACTTTAGTTGCCGGCACGTTTATTGCAATATAAGTTTGCTATTACAGGCGAGTTTTATTTTATGGTTACATGGCTAAAAATAATCATAATTCAGGGGGGTTATACAATGGATTTTGCTTTAACCGAAGAACAACAAATGGTACAGGATATGGCTCGCAATTTTGCGGAAAAGGAAATCGCTCCTTATGTTGAAGAGGACGAAAAAAACCATTATTATCGCAGAGAGATATTAACTAAAATGGGTGAACTGGACCTGTTGGGCTGGAGCATTCCGGAGGAATACGGCGGTAACGGCATGGGCTGGATGGAAGGCGTTATTGCTTTGTATGAGATATCCAAGGTTCATACTTCCTGGAGACTTTCCATCAGCGGCAACAACTGGGGTCCGGCCATGACCATTAATGAATATGGCACTGAAGAACAAAAACAGAAATTTATCCCCGGACTGTTGGATGGGTCTCTGGTAGGCAGCTTTGCCATGACCGAGCCCAATACGGGCTCCGACGTGGCCGGGATGAAGACGCTTGCGGAAGACAAGGGTGACCACTGGCTAATTAATGGTACCAAAACATGGATATCCGGCGGACATACTTCCGATATCGGGCTGGTCTACGCCGTTACTGAAAAAGGCGCGCGTCACAAAGGGATTTCCTGCTTCGTAATTGACTACAACAATACCCCCGGCGTTAATCGAATTCCCATTAACGATAAAGTCGGTATGTGGGCCGCTCCGACCTCGGAATTAATTTTTGAAAATGCCGTGGTTCCTAAAGAAAATTTATTGGGACCGGTAAACAGCGGTTTTAAGATTTGCATGTGGCAGTTGAACAATACCCGCATGGGTTGTGCCACCGGCGCGGCTGCTCTTTCCAGGGCCTGCCTGGACGGTGCCGTTCAATATGCCAATGAGCGTATTCAGTTTGGCAAACCCATCGGCAAGCATCAGATGGTTCAGGCCCAGATTGCTGAAATGATCTTGGAAGATGAGGCGGCCAAACAGCTCGTTTATCGCGCCGCCTGGTTAAAAGATAATAATTTGCCCAGCCAGCAGGCTACTTCCATTGCCAAACTGTCCGGTTGCAACGCTGCCGTGCACGCTGCCAACCTGGCTATGAAAATTTACGGCTCATATGGATATTCCAATGAATATCCCTGCGGCAGATGGCTCCGCGATTCCAAGCAGTTTGAAACCCTTGAGGGAACCTCCAACATGCATATGCAGATCATTGCCAACATCGAACTGGGCTTTGCGCCCAACCGCTAGAAGTGCCTTCTGAAGTGCCTTCTTTTGATGCGGAAATTTCTTCAAAGATAATAACGCCCGCCGGAGCGGGCCGGGTGTGCCCGGTCCGTTATCCGGACCAAGGGTGTATTATACTGGCTGGTGCTGTGTACGATAAGCAAAAATGCCAAGTTAAAATATGAGGGGGACCGTAAATGAGTCAAAAGTATGACGAGTTTAAACGCAGAAAAGACCAAATAATGCAAATGGGCGGTGAAAAAGCTGTTGAAAAACAGCATAAATCCGGTAAATTAAGTGCCCGTGAAAGAGTGGAATATTTATTCGATCCCGGTACATTTACTGAAATCGGTACTTTTGTCAAGCACAGGATTACCAATTTCGGCATGGAGAAAAAGGATATCGCCGCCGAAGGTGTAGTATGCGGCTATGGCAAAATAAACGGCCGTATGGCCATGGTGGGCGCGGAAGACTATACTTCCATGGCCGGTACCTTTGGTGAATATCACGGTAAAAAATTCGCCGCTGCCATCGATATGGCCAAGGAAATGGGCATTCCCTTTTTCGGCTTGAATGACTCGGGCGGCGCCAGACTGCAGGAAGGCATTGACACTCTGCAGGCTTATGCGTGGCTGTTTAAAGCCCAAAACCTGGCTTCGGGCGTTATTCCGCAAATAGCTATGCTGCTGGGTCCGTGCCTGGGCGGGCAGGCTTACCACCCGGTTATGCAGGACTTTGTTATCCAAAGCCGCGACCACGGTTACATGGGTATCGCCGGTCCGGCCTTTGTGAAAACCCAGCTGGGCATTGATATCGATTTGCCCACACTGTGCGGTGTGGAAGCTCATGCCGTCAAGTCCGGCTGTACCCACATTGTGGGTGGCGACGATAAAGACTGCATTGATAAAGCCAAAGATCTGCTTAACTATCTGCCTCAGAACAATAAAGAAAAACCGGCCCGGTTGGATACCGGTGACGAAGCCATGCGCCTAATCCCCGAACTGGATGGGTTTATACCCGAGCAGACCATGATCCCCTACGATATGCACGAGGTTATCTATAAATTAGTGGATAATGGTGTATTCTTTGAATTAATGCCCGACTTTGCTAAAAACGTAATCATCGGCTTTGCCCGGTTTAACGGACGGAGCACCGGTGTTGTAGCCAGCCAGCCCAACTGGATGGGCGGCGTTATTGACTGCAACGCGGCGGATAAGGTAGCCCGGTTTGTGCGGTTCTGCGATTTGTTCAACATTCCGCTGGTCAACCTGCACGACACCCCGGCCTACATGATCGGCCCCGAGCAGGAGTGGAAGGGTATCCTGCGCCACGGCGCCAAGATGCTGTTCGCCTATATTGACGCCACAGTGCCCAAGATTACCGTAATGATGCGCAAATCATTCGCCGGCGCCTACCTGGGTATGTGCTGTAAAGATACCGGGGCCGATATTGTTTATGCCTGGCCCGAAGCCACACTCACCATCGTGGGCGCCCAAACCGCCGCCAGCGTTATTTTTGCCAAGGAAATCAAGAATGCCGAAAATCCGGCCGAGGTACGGGAACAGCGGATCAAAGAATACAGCGACCTTTATGAAAACCCGTATCACGCGGCGGCACGCGGTTATGTGGATGACATTATTCTGCCTTCGGAAACCAGAAAGAAAATATGTGCCTCGCTGGACCTGCTGGAGAACAAATCCGTGGCCAGGCCCTGGCGTAAATTCTCCAACATTAATATGTAGTCATAAGAGTCGTTCGGCAGTGTATTTGAGACTTTGCGCCGCTGTAACCGATTGTTTCGCAGCGTAAAATTACCTGTGCCGGCTATTGCCAGGTTTAACATTGTTTAAAAAATAGCCGGCACAGTTTTATATAAAATACACAATAATCAATTAACATTTATGCCCCGGCAGGAGACTAGGTATTATGTAGCGAAATACAGTAAAATTTAGAATATTATAGCCTTTGTGCAAGGGGAGGTTATGGATGTATGGTTGACTGGGGTATGGCCACATCGGTGGCTCTCTCGGGAATAGTATCTGTTTTCGCTGTACTGGCGGTTTTGCAAATTGCTGTGCAAGTTGCGGGAAAAATAATCGACGGCCAGGCCAAAAAACAAGCGCAAAAACAAAATGCATAAAATTTAGGAGGTAAATAATATGGTACAAGTTAATGCTCCCATGGTGGGAAAAGTGCTGTCTGTCGATGTAAAAGCAGGCGATCAGGTGAAAAAGAACGATGTGCTGGTGACTCTGGAAGCTATGAAAATGCAAATTAAAGTGTATGCGCCCAACGACGGCGAAGTGGCTGAAGTTAATGTAAACGCCGGTGATGTAGTGAATACCGACACTGTTTTAGCAGCTTTGAAATAATCTAATAAAATTAGGAGGAAAGAGGCATGGAGCAGCTGGCGGAAATTTTCAACGGAGTTGGGGTTACACAGCTGACCCCTGGCAATGTTGCCATGTGGCTGATTGCCTTTGTCCTCTTTTACCTGGCCATTAAGAAGGGGGTTGAGCCGTTACTTTTATTGCCTATCGGCTTTGGGGTATTTATGGCCAACTTCCCTCTGACCGGCCTTTTAGAAGAGGGTGGACTGTTTTACATCTTTTATCACTATGGCATTGAGACGGAATTAATTCCCCCCCTTATTTTCTTGGGCCTGGGTGCGATGACCGACTTTGGGCCGGTGCTTGCCAATCCTAAAACATTGCTTCTTGGTGCGGCAGCCCAGTTGGGTGTATATGCGGCGTTTTTCGGTGCCTTGATGGTGGGCTTTACCGTGCAAGAGGCGGCCACTATCGGTATTATCGGGGGTGCCGATGGTCCGACCACCATATATCTCGCCGCCAATTTAGCCCCGCACATGATGGGCTCGGTGGCGGTGGCGGCTTACTCATATATGGCGCTGGTGCCTATTATTATTCCGCCTATTGCCAAGTTGCTGACCACTAAAGAAGAACGTGCCATGGTAATGAATATGATGCGCATGCCCAGTAAGACGGAGAAAATCGTTTTCCCCATTTTAGCGTCTATCATTATAATATTATTGGTGCCCAAGTCGGCTCCGCTGATTGCCATGTTTATGCTGGGCAACTTGTTCATGGAGAGCGGCGCGGTGGAGCGGCTTACCAATGTCAGCCGCAATGAATTGATGAACATAGTCACTATTTTGCTCGGTGTAGGTGTTGGATCCACCATGACGGCGGAAAACTTCCTGAACTTTAAGAGCATGGGAGTATTTGTCATGGGTGTGGTGGCCTTTGCCTTTGCCACGGCGGGCGGTGTATTAATAGCCAAGTTTATGAACCTGTTCGTCAAGAACAAGGTCAACCCGCTTATCGGTGCCGCGGGCGTGTCCGCCGTGCCCATGGCGGCCCGGGTGGTGCATAACATGGGCGCCGAGGCCAACCCGCAAAATTATCTGTTGATGCACGCTATGGGGCCGAACGTGGCCGGTGTTATAGGAACGGCCGTGGCCGCCGGTGCGTTTATATCGGCCATACTGTAGATTATTGCATATAACTGACAGTACAGTTGACTGACATTGCAGCGAAAAGTACGGTTTATAAAAACCTGCCTCTGAAAACCCACGGGTTCGTCCCGTGGGATGAAAGAGGCATCGCCCGTGGGGCGATAAATACTTCGCAAACACACGTTTCCATGGTGTAATATACCTGTACTCTTTAACAATCAGAATAGGGTTGCAGCGGGTCAATGGGTTGCTGCGTAAAACTGATTCCCAAAAGAGATTGGTGCTTTCAAGTAAGCATGTATCTACGTAGCCGTATGGCGAAGTAGCAGATGCCTATGGATCGGGCCAAGGCTGTGCTAACACAGTGCTGTAGCTCACGAGAGAGTATAAGACCTTGCTTTGCCAGGGCAGTTCTCAATGAAATGAGAAGCTTCCGGGAAGAAGCTTCCGGGCTCGTCCCGGAGGAGGTTCACCAAATTAAAGGGGAGTGTCGCAAAACTATTTTCTTGGAGTAATGAGCGACGCTTCCCTTCCCTTCCCAGGTGCAGCCAATTATTCCGATAATAATCCGGTATCTTTACCAAAGGCTGCCGCACCATGAACTACTTAGTCCGTTGTGCAACAGCCCCTTTATTTTCACTTCGGGTGGGGTAGAATCAGTATCTGAAGAATCCCCATCTGAAGCCCCGATGTTCAGCTTTAGCTGAGCAAGTTTACTTTTCGATCTTAAAGCCGCCAAAGTGCGTTGCCGAACTTAAACCCGGCAATAGCCGGTATTACTTTGGGCTATAGCGGCAGCCCTTTTTCCTTGAGGCGGTTTATCTTGCGCACAATGGTCGACTGATCGACATGCAGCGCTTTAGCCGCTTTGTATGTGCTGCCCAGCTCTTTTATCGCGGCTCCGATCAGCTGGCGCTCCAGCTCCATCTGGGCTGTTTTTAAAGGAAGGATGCCCTGGACGGTTACTTTATGCGGTTCGTTCCGCTGAGACGGTGTCATGTTGAGCGGTATGTCCACAGACTTAATTACCGGCTCGGTGGATGTCACCAGCAATCGCTCCACCACATTCTTTATCTCCCGTACATTTCCCGGCCATTGGTGTTCAATTAAGTCCTTAAATACCCGAGGTGAGAATTCCTTTTGGATACCGTATATCTTTTCAAATTGTTTTTTGAAGTTGTAGACAAGAGGTATTATGTCATCCCGTCTTTCACGCAGCGGCGGTATATTAATGGGCACCACGTTGAGCCGGAAATACAGGTCCTCCCTGAATTTGCCTTCTTGCACCAGCTCTTCCAGCTGCCTGTTGGTTGCCGCAATAATACGCACGTTGATGGGACGGGGCTTGGTGCTGCCGATGCGGGTTATCTCTCTTTCCTGCAAAACCCGCAGTAGTTTCACTTGAAAAGGCAAAGGCAAATCGCCGATTTCGTCCAGGAACAATGTGCCCTTATCCGCCAACTCAAACATGCCGGGCTTGCCTTCCCGGTTGGCCCCCGTAAAGGCGCCCTTTTCATAGCCGAACATTTCCGACTCCAGCAGGTTTTCGGGGATGGCGCCGCAGTTTACCGTGATAAACGGTCCGCTGCTCCTCTTGCTGTGTTTGTGGATGGCCTTGGCTACCACTTCCTTGCCCACGCCCGACTCGCCCAGCAGCAGTACGGTGGAATTTACCTGGGCCAGCTGCAGAGCCATTTCCATTACTTTTTTCATTTTAATGGACTTGATTACCAGGCCCGCCTGGTCAATAAGTTTGCTGCGCAGCTGGGTCAGTTCCCCGTGATAGCGCTCGCTCAAGGCAATGCTTTGTTCCAGCTGGTTCTTAAGATTATGCAAATCCGAAATATCCCTGATATTAATAACCACCCGTACAATTTCGCCTTGCTGATCGTGTACCGGGTTGCCGGTAATTAACAGCTGGTTGTTGTCGGCGGTCAGCTCCGATAGGGTGACGGCACCGTTTTGTTCGATTACGGTGTCGACTACGGACTGGGAATAAACACCCCTGGCAATTAAATCCGCCATGGTCATATGCTGAATGTGTGCCGCCGGAATGCCTGTAATGCGCTCGTGGGCCTTATTGGCCCGGATAATTTGACCGCTGCGGTCGGTGATAATGATGCCGTCATATGACGACTCAATAATCGTTTCCAGTTCTTTGTTCAACTGCTTAACAGAGCTCAACTCTTCGGAAATAAATTCAATTTCCGAAATGTCCTGAAATACTCCAATAGCACCGACTACCTGCCCGTTTTCAACGATAGGGCTGCGGTTGGTCAGGTAGGTATGCGTTCCCGAGGAATACCCCACGGAAAATTTATAGTGGGACAAGTAGTTGCCGTTTTCCAAAATATCCAGCAGGCCATGGGGGATGATCACTTCGGAAAGATGATGCCCCAGAGCCTCGCTTTTTTTGCGGCGGGTAATTTTTTCCGCAGCGTAATTAAATGTGGTAATTGTTCCCTCTTTGTCAATGGCCACGATACCGTTATGGGCCGAATCCATTATAGCTTCGGCCTGCTGAAACTTTTGGCTGGCCACTTTAAAAAGGGTGTGTCCCACTTCCGAGCGGTCCAGTATGCCGATTATGCGACCGCTGTCGTTTACTACCGGAAAAACATTGGCCGGCATGGTCCAGGCATCGGAAGCGAGTGCGTTCTCTTTGAGAATATAAACCTCCCGCTGCATGATATCCCGCACTTTTACATGGCCTTCGGTCACTCGCGGGCCGGCATTGATTATTTCTTCCCGGGATACGATGCCGGTGACAGTACCGTCATCATCAGTAACGGGAATACCGATAAGCTGTCTTTGATTGATCATTTTCCAGGCTTCAAGGGCGGTTTGCCCCGGCCGGACAGATGTGCTGTTTGGAGTCATAATGTCCTTTACCAACATTTTCCCACCGCCTTTGTGTTGCCCTGCGAAATTCCAGTTCATTAATAATATATTAATTAATTTATCGCTTTTCGAATATAAAATCAATCTATAATTAAATGTTCGTTTAAATATAAAGTTTTTCTAAAATTACAATTTTCGGGAAGGATTTTAGGCGGCTTTGTTTAATTGTTTTTACAAGAAAAAAATAAAAACCGATTTTATTGTATGAAACACCAGAGGTGGTGAGTGACGTGGTTAAGGCCGGGGATACCAAAGTTAAAGATAAAGAACCCGGGAGTGTACGTTCAGTGGAGCGGGCCGCAGATATTTTAACTTGTTTGGGAACCAGCGAAAAAACCCTCACTGAGATTAGCCAGGAAACAGGCCTGAGTAAGGCTACCGCGTATCGCATTCTGGGCGCGCTGCAAAAGAAGGATTTTGTGGCTAAAGAAGAAGACGGCGGCAAATATTTTTTACATTGGGGACTGGTGGGTTTATTGTCGGAAAACATTTCCCGTGAGCACCGGTTGGTACAGTCCGTGCAGCCCTATATGCAAAAATTATGGCGTTACACCGGCGAAACAGTAACTTTATACGTGCGCAAAGGGTATAACAGGGTGTGTGTGGCCGAATTCGTCAGCCAGCATTTTCTCAAATTTTCCGTAGGGGTGGGCACAGTTGTGCCGTTAAGCGTGCATACCGGTTCACCCGGCAATCTTTTGCTGGCCTATATGGCGGAGGAAGAGGTAGCTGAAATATTAACGCAGTGTGAGCAGGCCGGGCTGAATAATGACACCACCGAGCGTGGTATGTTGTTTCAGGAACTGCAGAAAATAAAGAGGCAAGGCTGGGCCAGTAGTCTTGGCGAGCGAATTAACGGTGGTTCCAGCTTGTCGGTGCCCATTTGGAACCGCCACGGCAAAGTAGTGGCGTCTTTAAATATATTTGGTCCCAGCAGCCGGCTGAATAAAGAAGCTCTGATGGGCTATCTGGATATTTTAAATGAATGCGCGGCATCCATATCCGCCCGGCTGGGCGCTTCGTCCGAGATGATAAGGGGGATGAATAATACCGGCTAATTAGGCGGGAATATATGCGTTCGGTGAAAATATATAAATGCCTGGATGGGACGTGATCAAATCCTGATTATGTTTTGTTCCTCCCTGCCAGAAATTGCGTGACAAAAAAGTCCGTATAATAGATATGCGCTGAAGGAAAAGAATCTTAAGCGGAGAATCTTTTTTCAATAGCTCCTTATTTTTTTTGCCAAGCCATTTAACATATTGTCATCACCTTAGTCATACATTTTTGGATAGAGAGCTAATATTTGCCTGGCCGGGTACGTGCTGTCGCAAGTAAATGAAATTTACCGGTGATGAGTAAAATAAAATTACAAAAAGTACGGATCCTCCTGGAGGAATACTATCTTTTTTGTAGAAATGTATTCTGTAAGCGAAAATGTAAAATACGCGACAACAAAATGTATTTTATGCGACATTTTTTGATAATTTAAGGCGTGGTTATTGTGGAAAAACCCAAAAGCAAGAGAAGCGGGGCGTTGACAGCCATAGCCGTCACCACTGCCATTGGCACCGAGCTGGCCATTACGACCCTGTTGGGGTTTTATGGCGGGAGATTTTTAGATGGCAAGCTGGGTACGGAGCCATGGTTTCTGGTGGCGGGTGTTTTAGTTGGCGTAGCCGCGGGCATTCTTGGTATTATTCAAACCACGCAGCGATTTTTTAAATAATAACGTGTAAGGAGCGATGAGGTTGCAAAGACCGGCGCCCATACGCAATATTGATCAACAACTGACGCGCACGACCAGAATTATGGGTTTTATTATATTGCTGACCCTGCCGGGATTGATTATAAGCCCCGGGGATGCGTTAATTCTGGGGTTTATTGTGGGCGGTATTTTTGGCATTATTAACTGTATCTTTCTGGTAAAAAGAATGAATATGCTCGTTCAGTTAATGAAGGAAACAGATATTGGTCAAAAAAAGGCCAAGGCCTTCATGCGAGCCGGGTTTTACCCCCGCATGGCGCTCATTGTAGGTATTATTGCTTTGGCCGGCCGGGTTGATTTTTTGAGTATTTACGGGGTGGGGGCCGGGCTGCTGGTGCCCACCGTAATTACGGTGCTGGACGCCAATTTGGCGCTATACCGTTATTATACGGCGCGAGATGCCGTTGATAAAATATAAGGAAATAAAATTTACTTAGGGAAAGGGGTGAGAAAGAGTTGTCTGCAGCCGCAGGTCACGAAGCAAGTAAAGACATCCTGGCCATAGTACACGATAATCTAAACGTATGGGGGTTTCCCCATGACGCGGTGAATTTCGGGTTCGGAGCCATGAACCTGAAAACGCTGGTCATGACCTGGATAGTTATGGGGTTAATTATTCTTTTCACTGTTGCCGCCACCCGTAACATGCAGTTGAAAAGACCAGGCAAGATTCAATTAATGGTGGAGGAAATGTTTCAGTTTTTAAGGGGTCTGGCTTATGAAAACCTTGACCCCAAAAAAGGTGCCAGCTTGATGTGCCTTTTGTTCAGCCTGTTTATTTTTCTTTTGTTCAGCAACCTTTGGGGCCTTATACCGACCATGATGTCGCCCACGGCGGATGTCAACACCACACTTGGTATGGCGCTTTTTGTGTTCATATTGGTGCAGGTGCTGGGACTCTATTACCGCAAGCTCGGTTACTTCAAACACTTTTTTGAACCGTTTGTATTTTTCCTGCCCATCGTTCTTGTTGAAGAATTGTCCAAGCCCTTAACGCTGGCCTTCCGTCTTTACGGCAATATCTACGCCGGTGAAGTACTTATTGCGGTATTGCTGGGGTTGGTCCCCTTGACCGCCACCATTTTCGGCGGGTTCCTGGCATCGGTGGTATGGCTGTCATTCAGTATTTTTGTTGGTTTTATTCAAGCATTCATTTTTACCATGCTGACCATTGCGTATGTATCCCAGGTAACTGCTGAGCATCACTAACTCTAATGTTTTTTAACTAGCTGATATCTCAACATAAAAATAGAGATATGCCACCATAATTTATGTTTTTAAAATTTGGGGGAGAAAGGAGGGGAAAAGTATGGATTTAGCAGCTGCTGCTGCAATCGGTACTGCTCTGGCCGTAGGTTTGGCTTCCATCGGTGCCGGTATCGGTGACGGTCTTGTAACTGGTAAAACTGTAGAGGCTACAGCTCGTCAGCCTGAACTCAGAGGTAGCCTGATGACCTTAATGTTCATTTCCGTAGGTTTGATCGAGGCACTGCCCATTATCGCCGTTGTTATCGCGTTCATTTTGATGGGTAAAATGGGTTAATTCCTGTCAAGGCTTTAAGGAATGCTGTGGCGAAAGGCGGTATAGCAGGTCCGGGTCCTTTCGGGTGCCAAACCTGCTATCGCCTTCCTTTTGTCCACGGACCAGAGGAAGGAGGGTAATTTTTTGGATGCCATTGTTCAGGTTTTAAACCTCAATAATACATTGGTGGCGCAAGTTTTTAACTTTATAATGTTACTCATCTTCCTTCGCGTTGTTGTATATCCGCATATCGTCAGAATGCTGGAAGAACGGCAGAATTTTATCGCTAATAATGTGGCCGCTGCCGAAGAGGAAAGAAAACAAGCGGAGGCACTGCGCCGGGAGTATCTGGATGAATTGCAAAAGGCCAAAAACGAGGCCCAAAGCATTGTCCAGAAATCTGTAAAAGCCGCCGAGGAACAAGCTCATGAGATAATTGAGGCGGCCAAGGCGGAATCCAACCGCATTAAAGAATCTGCCTTGCAGGATATAAACAGGGAGAAGGAGAAGGCTGTTGCAGAATTGCGCGACCAGGTGGCTGCATTGTCCATACTGGTGGCCGGTAAAGTTGTCAGTGAAAAAATAACTGCCGACGTACAGCGCGGTATGATTGATGATTTTATTAAAGAGGCAGGGGATCTGCCATGCTAAGAGGGGCTGTAGCCGGGCGTTATGCCGAAGCGCTTTATGAAATTGCGGTGCGGGAAAAGCTGGTAGATCAGCTGGAGTCGGAATTAAAGGCCGTCAATAACGTGCTTAATGAATCCGAGCCGCTGAAAAAGGTAATTGTCCATCCCCGTATTGCCGCCACTGAGAAAAAGGAAGTGCTGGCCGCCTTATTTAAAGACCGCATTTCTGAAATCACCATGAATTTTCTTGGCTTTGTGATAGACCGCCAGCGTGAAGCATTTTTGGCGGATATTACCGAATATTTTACCGGGTTGGCCAATAAAGCCCGTAATATCAGCGATGTTCAGGTAACTTCGGCGGTAGAGCTCACCAAAGAAGAGAAGAAAGACATGGCCGCCGCCATGGCCAAATGCACCGGTAAAAAAGTCAAGCTTGCCTATAGCGTTGATCAAGGGCTGCTGGGCGGAGTGGTCGTGCGCATTGGTGACAAGGTTATCGACGGAAGCGTGCGCACCCGTTTGCAAACCCTGCGCGAGCACCTCAGACAAATAAGTTAAAAGTGGATAGGGGTGAAACAGTAGATGAATTTGCGACCTGAAGAGATCAGCTCGATCATTCGGCAGCAAATCGAAAAATATAAAGCCGAAATTGAGGTCAGTGACGTTGGCACGGTCATCCAGGTGGGTGACGGTATTGCCAGGGTTTACGGACTGGAAGAATGTATGGCCAGTGAGCTGCTGGAATTCCCCGGCGGCACAATGGGTATGGCGCTGAACCTGGAAGAGGACAACATCGGCTGCGTGCTCATGGGACCCTACACCCACATTAAGGAAGGCGACACTGTTAAACGTACCGGCCGGATTATTTCCGTGCCCGTAGGTGACGCCATGATCGGCCGCGTGGTTAACCCGCTGGGGCAGCCCATTGACGGCCTTGGTCCCATCAATAGTGATAAATTCCGCCCGGTTGAGCGTATTGCTCCCGGTGTTATTGAACGTAAATCAGTGCACCAGCCCCTGCAAACCGGTCTAAAAGCTGTTGACTCCATGATTCCCATCGGCCGCGGCCAGCGGGAATTGATTCTTGGCGACCGCCAAACCGGTAAGACCGCCGTGGCGGTGGACGCTATTATTAACCAAAAGGGTAAAGATGTTATCTGCATTTACGTGGCTGTGGGCCAAAAGAACTCCACCGTGGCTAACGTGCAGCAGAGACTGAAGGACACCGGGGCTATGGATTACACCATCATCGTATCCGCCACCGCGTCCGACCCGGCACCGCTTTTGTTTATCGCTCCCTTTGCGGGCGCCGCTATTGGTGAAGAATTTATGGAAAGCGGCAGGCATGTTCTGATCGTATACGATGACCTGACCAAGCAAGCCGCCGCTTATCGTGAACTTTCCCTGCTGCTGCGCCGTCCGCCCGGACGCGAAGCTTATCCGGGTGACGTATTCAACCTGCACTCCCGCTTGCTGGAGCGTGCCTGTAAGTTGAGTGATGAGCTGGGAGCCGGTTCCATGACCGCGCTGCCCATCATTGAAACCCAGGCCGGTGACGTTTCGGCCTATATTCCCACAAACGTTATTTCCATTACCGACGGCCAGATTTACCTGGAGCCCGATCTGTTCAACGCCGGTGTGCGCCCCGCTGTTAACGTGGGTATCTCCGTATCCCGGGTGGGTGGCGCGGCCCAGATCAAGGCTATGAAACAGGTAGCCGGTACTTTGCGTCTGGACCTGGCCCAGTATCGCGAACTGGCCGCGTTTGCCCAGTTCGGTTCCGACCTGGATAAATCCACCCTGGCCCGTTTAACCCGCGGTGAGCGCATGGTGGAACTGTTAAAGCAGGGCCAGTATGTGCCTATGGACGTTGAAGACCAGGTCATCTCTATTTTCTCAGCCGCCAGAGGTTTCCTTGATGATCTGCCGGTTGAAAAAGTTCTGCCGTTTGAAACAGGCCTGCTTAAGTTTATCAAGGCCAACAAAGCCGACGTTCGTAAGGAACTGAGCGAGAAGAAAGAAATTAGCAAGGATTTCGAAGAGAAGCTCAAAGCTGCCATTAAGGAATTTAAAGACGGCTTTGTCAAGTAATGCACCCGGCGAAAGATATAGCGAGGTGGTGAAACAGTAAATGGCTAGTTTGCGCGACCTGCGGCGTCGTATTAAAAGTATCAGCAGTACTCAGAAGATTACCAAGGCTATGAAAGCGGTGGCCGCAGCTAAAATGCGGCGCGCTCAGGAGAATGTGCTGGCTGCCAGGCCCTTCGCACGGCGGGTGCGGGATGTACTGGGCAGGGTTGGCTCTGCTTCCGTAGGTATGAAGCACCCATTACTTGCCGTACGCGAGCCGCAAAAGGTGGCTTATATCATAGTGACCGCGGACCGCGGCCTGTGCGGAGGCTTTAACGCCAATGTTATCAAAGCGGGCGTTCAGGAGTTGAAGAATCACCCGAACGTTGATGTTATAGCTATCGGCCGTAAAGGCAGGGATTTCTATCGCCGCCGCAACTACAGTATTGCTCAGCAATTTGTCGGTATCGGCGACGCCAATCTGGGTACGGCCAATGAGGTTGCCCAGTTTGTTATAGATAAATACGCGGCCGAGGAATATGATGAGGTTTATCTGATTTACAGCCAGTTTGTGAACGTGCTGGTACAAAAACCCGTGGTGCAGAAGATTCTGCCTGTCCAGCCCCCGGAAGGGGAGACCGACGAAAAGAAAGTGGATTACATTTTCGAGCCCGATGCGGAAAGTATTATGGGCAGCTTGTTGCCCATGTATGTGCAAAACGCGCTGTTCCAGGCCCTGCTGGAAACTAATGCCGGCTTCTACAGCGCTCAGATGACGGCTATGGATAATGCCACAAAGAACGCGGCGGATATGATCGACAGGCTGACGCTTTCTATGAACCGTGCCCGTCAGGCCGCCATTACCACAGAAATATCCGAAATTGTCGGCGGCGCTGCCGCTCTTGAGTAAGCGGGCGGGGGTTCCGTACGGTTAGCCGGTATCAGAAAAGGGGATCTAAAGAAAGGCGACATACCCTAATAAGGATGAATGTCCCTAACCGAAGTATATCCCCGACAATTGAAGGCAAAGGAGGTACGGAATAGTTAATGGCTAACGTAGGTGAAGTAGTACAGGTCATTGGCGTGGTGGTGGACATTCGTTTTCCGCCCGGCCAGGTGCCTGATATTTATAACGCTGTTAAAATAACCAGCGAAAAAGAAGACGTATTCGGCAGAAAAATGGATCTTACCTTGGAAGTTGCCCAGCACTTGGGCAATAATATAGTCCGTTCCGTGGCCATGTCCACCACCGATGGTTTGGTGCGCGGCATGCATGCGGTAGATCTGGGCAAACCCATCAGCGTGCCTGTGGGCAACCCGGTGCTTGGCCGCATGGTGGACGTGTTGGGCAGGCCCATTGACGGTAAGGGTGAGATTAAGAGTGAGGGCGAATACCCCATTCACCGTCCGGCTCCCCTGCTGGTGGACCAGTCCACCAAGGCGGAGCAGCTGGAAACCGGCATCAAGGTTATCGACCTGATGGTGCCCTTCCTCAAGGGTGGTAAGGTAGGTATGTTCGGTGGCGCCGGTGTGGGCAAAACCGTTATCGTTATGGAGCTCATTAACAATATTGCCAGCCAGCACGGTGGTATTTCGGTGTTTGCCGGCGTGGGTGAGCGTACCCGTGAAGGAAACGACCTTTATCATGAAATGACTGAATCCGGTGTTATGCCGAAAACCACCATGGTGTTCGGCCAGATGAACGAGCCCCCCGGGGTGCGTCTCCGGGTTGCCCTGACCGGTCTTTGCATGGCTGAGTACTTCAGGGACGAGCTGGGTTCCGATACACTGCTGTTTATTGATAATATTTTCCGTTTCACCCAGGCCGGTTCCGAGGTTTCGGCTCTGTTGGGCCGGATGCCCTCCGCCGTGGGTTACCAGCCGACATTGGCTACTGAGATGGGTCAAATGCAGGAGCGGATTACCTCAACCAAGCAAGGCTCGGTTACCTCCGTGCAGGCCGTTTACGTGCCCGCCGACGACTTGACCGACCCCGCCCCGGCAACCACATTTGCCCACCTGGACGCCACCGTTGTGCTGTCCCGCCAGATCTCCGAGCTGGGCATCTATCCGGCTGTGGACCCGCTGGACTCCACGTCCAGGATTATGGACCCCAATATCGTCGGCCAGGAGCACTATGAAACAGCCCGCGGTGTGCAGCTGGTACTGCAGCGCTATAAAGAACTGCAGGACATTATTGCCATTCTGGGTATGGAAGAATTATCGGACGATGATAAAATGACTGTGGCCCGGGCCAGGAAACTGCAGCGTTTCCTCTCCCAGCCCTTCCACGTGGCGGAAACATTTACAGGCTATCCCGGTGCGTATGTATCACTGAAAGACAGTATCCGTGGATTCCAGGAAATCCTGGACGGTAAACACGATGAGCTGCCTGAGGATGCGTTCTACATGGTTGGCACCATTGAGGAGGCAGTAGCCAAGGCCAAAGGTATGGCAGGAGAAGGTGCATAGGCATGGCGGAAGAAAAACTGCAGCGGTTGGAAGTTGTCACACCCCAAAAAAAGACATACAGTCAGGATATTCGGTTTGTAGTACTGCCCGGCACAGAAGGCGAACTGGGTATTTTGCCCGAGCATGCCCCGCTGGTCAGTGCGCTTAAAATCGGCCTGGTTCGTGTGCAGCACGAAGGAAAAGTATTAAAGATAGCCGTCAGCGGCGGCTTTGCCGAGGTGCGCAACAGTAAAGTAACCGTTTTGGCCAACGCCGCCGAGCGGGAAGACCAAATCAATGTTCAGCGCGCCCAAGCCGCCAAAGAACGTGCCGAACAGCGCCTGTCCGCCCCAGGCTCGGACGTAGACACAGCCCGGGCCGAGGCCGCCCTGAAAAGAGCGCTCAACCGCCTCAAAGCAGGGGGTCAGGCTTAAACTTTCTTAAACTAACTGCTTGTGATGGTATATAACGATTAATATATCATCACGCTTAATTTAAAATGTTTAAGATTATCTTATAAAAAACGCTTGGGAATCGGCAGCCGCCGATTTCCCAAGCGTTTCTTTGTCTGCTTTGGTGTCGGTGCCAGGCACCGCGAAGCGGTGCCTGGCCCGACACCAGATGTTGAAAGATTGAGATGTTGAAAGATTCGCCTACTACTCCAAGAAAGTAGTTTTGCGACACTCCCTTTCCTTTCCGTATTCGGTAGGGTAACCTGAGGTCGTAATGAAGGTTCTTACTACTCATTATTCATCGCTCCTTCAAGGTCTGATAGGCTTCTCTTGCATAATGGGTTTTTAAAAATCGTATGTACCATAGATAAATTGGCAACAATAGGTAGCAGTAAGCCTAGCGATGGAGGAATATGGTGGAAAAACTGTTTATCCGGGGCGGCAAGCCTCTGTCCGGCACAGTACGGGTCAGCGGATCCAAAAATGCGGTACTGCCCATTATTGCGGCCTGCTTGCTGTCCACATCCCCGTGTATTCTGGAAGATATACCCGATCTGGCCGACGTTCATACAATTTGCCTTGTGCTGCGGCATCTGGGTGCTCGCATAGAACGCAGCGGCGCGGCACTAACAATTTATCCGCCGGAGAAGCCCAATACAGAGGCGCCATACGAGTTTGTCCGCCAAATGCGGGCATCGTTTCTGGTGATGGGACCGCTGCTGGCCCGTGCCGGCCTGGCGGCCATATCATTGCCCGGCGGCTGTGCCATAGGCAGCAGGCCTGTTGACCTTCATTTAAAGGGTCTGCAGATGTTGGGAGCTCGTATTGAACATGGCTATGGCAGTATTCGTGCCGAGGCCGCAAGAGGTGGATTGCGGGGCAACCGTGTCTACCTGGATTTTCCCAGCGTGGGTGCTACGGAAAACATTATTATGGGCGCCGTACTTGCCGAAGGGCAAACTATAATAGAAAATGCCGCTGAAGAACCGGAAGTAGTTGATTTAGCAAATTTTTTATGTGCTATGGGAGCGAAAATCAAGGGCGCCGGTACCAAAATAATAAAAATAACAGGCGTGCGGGATCTGCAAGGTGCTACTCATACCGTAATACCCGATCGTATTGAAGCAGGCACCTACCTGGTGGCCGCGGCAATTACCGGCGGTAATGTTCTGGTAGAAAATGTTATTGCCGATCATGTTAAGCCGGTTCTGGCCAAGTTGATGGAGATGGGCATAGCCGTTTATGAAGAACGCGATGGATTGCGGGTTATTGGCAGAAAAGAATATTGTGCGACAGATGTCAAAACCATGCCCTACCCCGGTTTTCCCACCGACATGCAGCCTCAGATCATGGCGCTTATGACTTGTGCCAAAGGTACCGGCATCATTACGGAAACAGTATTTGAAAACCGGTTTATGCATGTCAGTGAACTGAAACGCATGGGCGCGCGTATTAAAACGGCGGGCCGCAATGCGGTCATTCAGGGGCCGGCCGCACTGAGCGGGGCGCCTGTAAAAGCTACCGACTTGCGTGCCGGAGCGGCTTTGGTATTGGCCGGACTATGTGCGCAAGGTATCACAGAAATAAGCAACGTTCACCATATCGAACGAGGGTATGAAAATCTGCTGGAAAAACTCCAAAGCCTGGGTGCTGAAATATGGCAGGCTTAAAGAAGCAGCCGGCGGAAGAAAATTGAATTCCCATTGAACTCCTATTGAATCCCCATAGCCGGGAGCGGAGCGATTTCATTCTATCCTGAAAAATAGCGTTAGGTAATTTTATCCCCTGATGGTGCCGTGTTGACGGCATGGTGGTCTTTTATGACAATTGAAAGTTATTTTGCCGGACTTAAGAAGCATAACCAAGCCCGCTTCGTTTAAGCCCCTGCTATTTAGGTAATAATTACCTATAAGGACTCATATACTGCTTTAGCAGTCATTATAATGACTGTGGGTGAGAGATTGCCACGACCCTTCACTATTTGCTATTCGCAATGGGCAACGGACTTATATTTTCATTTTTTTCACGGTGTCGTGTTTAGCGGTATGGATGTCTGCTTAAGCCAGGCGAACCGTCCCCCTGGAAGAACCCTGGAAGGGTGAGAAGCGCATGCGTAGAATATTTATAATTACGTTGATGCTGGCATTGCTGCTGGCATTGGGGCTGCCCTGGGTGGCGCAGCGAATGATGGAGCCAAGGGTACGTGAAGAAGGTACTATTGTGCGGCTGTACAGGCATGAAACGGATAGCGTTGAACTAATATCACTGGAGGATTATGTTACGGGTGTGGTGGCTGCCGAAATGCCCGCGGTATTTCCCTCTGAAGCATTAAAAGCGCAAGCGGTGGCGGCCCGGACTTATATTGTCAAGCGTATGGTGGCGGGCGGGCTGGTGAATAGCTGCCATGAGGGCGCGGATACCTGCGATGACCCCAGTCATGCCCAGGGGTTTTTAACAAGGGAGGCGATGAAAGAACGTTGGGGTGCGCTAAAATACTATCAATATTATTATAAAATACGAATGGCCGTGGATGATACGGAAGGTGAAATTATTACCTATCAGGGGCGGCCGATTGACCCTGTGTTTCATGCTTCCTGTGGCGGGCATACCGAAAATGCCGAGGATGTATGGAAGTTTGATGTGCCTTACTTGCGCGGCGTAGACTGTCCTTATGAAACCGATCCCGAACCGGTTCGCCAGATGAGCATAGCGAAGAATCAGGTGGAAAAAGCATTGGGTATAGACCTGCAGTCCGTTTCGGTTGCCGCCGGCCGGGATCAAATTATCAAGGTGGTTGAAAGCACGGCCACCGGCAGACCTAAAGTCTTATTGATCAATGACCGGCGCATATCCGCCTCGGAAGTGCGACAAAAGTTAGGTTTGCGTTCTACTGATTTTTCCTGGCAGTTTAAGGACGACCAAGTTATTTTTGAAACAGTTGGCTACGGACATGGTGTGGGTATGTGTCAGTACGGCGCTCGTGGCTTGGCGGAACATGGTCATGATTATAAACAAATAATTAATCATTATTATACAGGTGTTCAGATTAACAATATCAACGATAATTAAAATCGATCAAAATTAAGTTGCGCCGTCCATCGCAGTCTATCGTATGTATGAAAAACTAAAGATGGGTCACAATAAATTCATTGGTAAGTGACAGTACAATGGAGTTCCCGATAAGCATAAAATTAAGGGGGAAGAATTTATGTGGCCTTTGGGCAAAGGACTGCGCGGCCAAAACGCACCGGAGAAGCATAGACAATGGTTGAGGCGCTGGTTAATGGGGATTATTAACAAGCCCTCGTTTTGTAGTTTTCGGCAATCTTAAAAGTGCTTCAAGCTTAAAATCCGACGTTATTCAGATTTGACTGCTATACGGCAAAAATTTGCAGGTCAGGTCAGCGGAGCCGTGGGAATGCTTCAATTGTCCTCCAAACGCAGCAAAGGGGCGTATGGAAGACAATGGAATCGTTCCCGCGGCTTTTTCTGGTATATTTCTGGTATATAAATGTATTTTAAGTGTATTCCCCCTGCGAGAGCATTTCTGTCCCGTCGCTGCATATAATGTACTAAATGCCCGGGGAGGTAAAGCAATGCAGGAATAAATCCAAAAGCGGGTTCTTGAAATTTGCGCCTATATATTGGAAACACAAGCCACCGTGCGCCAGGCGGCCCAAATCTTCGGCGTTAGCAAAAGCACCGTACAGACAGTATTAATAATCGGTGTCGGTTGCAATGGCTAAACTGTTATATGAAATAATGAAAACATTGAAAACCTGCCTTGTTTATCGAGGCAGGTTTTGTTATGCCAAAATCGTAAAATCAGTGTTACACGATTGTGTGATTTTTAATGTTCATTTTGTAATAAAAATGTGATTTGCCTTGATTGATATTTGAGATTTGGTTATATTATAAATAATAATGTGATTATGGAACTCAAGATATGTATAATTATGTGTTATCTTGGAGGTGACGCTATGGAAAGACTGGCTATGCAAAAACTGCTGGACTGGAAAAACTCCAAATATCGAAAGCCCCTCATTTTAAAGGGGGTGCGTCAGGTGGGAAAGACCTGGCTTCTCAAGGAATTCGCAAAACGCCACTATGGAAACATGGCTTATTTCAACTTTGACGAACACCCGGAATACAAGCAGTTTTTTGAAAGCACCAAGGATGTGGAGCGTATCCTGCAAAACCTGATGATGGCCAGCGGCGAGGTTATTAAACGGGATCACCCGGAGGACACGCTCATTGTGTTCGATGAAATTCAGGAATGCCCGAACGCACTGAATACATTAAAATATTTCTGCGAGAACACGCCCCATTATCATGTGGCCTGTGCAGGATCGTTATTAGGCATTACTTTTCCCAAACCTGCATCGTTTCCCGTTGGCAAGGTGGATTTTTTGGAAATCATGCCGATGACCTTTACGGAATTTTTAATGGCTAACGGTGATGGGAATTTTGCAAATTACATGAAAAGCGTAGATAGGATTCAGCCAATCCCGGAAGCGTTTTTCAACCCACTGTATGAGAAATTAAAGATGTACTTTGTAACAGGGGGCATGCCGGAATCCGTTCGCTCCTGGGCGCAAGACCGGGATGTGGAGCTGATGCAGCAGGTTCTGTCTAATATTTTGGGAGCCTACGAACGTGATTTTGCCAAGCACCCCGACCCCAAGGATTTTCCGAAAATATCGCTGATCTGGAAATCCATTCCGTCCCAGCTTGCGAGGGAGAATAAGAAGTTTATCTATAAGGTTGTTAAGGAAGGAGCCAGAGCGAGGGAATATGAAGATGCCCTGCAATGGCTATGCGATGCAAACTTGACTTATAAAATATACCGCAGTACCGCCCCGGGACTGCCTATTTCAGCCTACGATGATTTATCTGCCTTTAAGCTATATATGGCAGATGTGGGACTGCTGCGCCGCTTGTCTCTTTTGGCTCCCTCTGCTTTTGGCGAGGGGAACAGGTTGTTTGTAGAGTTTAAGGGTGCTTTAAGTGAGAATTATGTCCTGCAAGCCCTGCGGAACGGGTTTGAAGCCATGCCCCGGTATTGGATTGTTGAAAACCCCAGATATGAAGTAGACTTTCTGATTCAAAGAGAAAACGACATTTTGCCGGTGGAAGTAAAATCGGAGAGCAATGTGAAAAGCAGAAGCCTTAAAAAATACAAAGAAAAATACGAAGATAAGGTAAAGCTTCGTGTTCGATTTTCATTAAATAACCTGCGCATTGATGATGACCTGCTGAATATTCCGTTGTTTATGGCGGATCATGCGGATAGGTTGATTGGGATGGCTTTGGAGCAATTAAAATATTAAGCAAAATTGTGGCCGGTGATAATGCGCCGGTTTCTACGGCAAGGCGTGACCGCGGGAACGGGTGCATGTGGAAAAATATTTTGCGGTTTTTTCGCTGTACCGGGTAAAAATAGATTGGCGTTCTACACTCTAAACGCAACGGAGGGGCGCGTGGAAGACAACAGAATCGTTCAACGGAATCGTTCCCGCGGCTTTTTTTGGTATATTTCTGGTATATAAATGTATTTTAAGTGTATTCACCCTGCGAGAGCATTTCTGCCCCGTCGCTGCATATAATGTACTAAATGCCCGGGGAGGTAAAGCAATGCAGGAATACATCCAAAAGCGGGTTCTTGAAATTTGCACCTATATATTGGAAACACAAGCCACCGTGCGCCAGGCGGCCCAAATCTTCGGTGTTAGCAAAAGCACCGTACATAAAGATATGACAGAAAGGCTTCCTTCATTAAACAAAGAACTTGCTAAGCAGATAAAAAAAGTTTTAGATTACAATAAGTCGGAAAGACATCTGCGTGGCGGAGAAGCCACACGAAAAAAATATCGGCAGCAGTAAAAACAAAATCGGCATAACCTGGAGGATTTTGTCCCGATAAGTAGAATTATACCTAACGAGTGGGTGTCCGTATTTTACTGTAAATAATGCTGTTCGCAGTGAAATTACTGCGAACAGCTGTCGTTTGGCAATCGGAAAGGGGACAAGTTTAGATGCTCCACATGGGTGCCGATATTGGTATTGACTTGGGCACGGCTAATATAATCGTGTATGTTAAAGGCAGAGGTATTGTTTTAAAAGAACCATCGGTGGTGGCTATAGACAATTCCACGGGTAAAGTGATAGCCGTGGGGGCAAAAGCAAGGCGTATGCTGGGCCGAACCCCGGGTAATATAGTAGCCATCCGGCCGCTTCGCGATGGTGTCATCGCCGATTACGACGTAACCGAAAAGATGCTCCGCTACTTTATTGGCAAAGCTAACGGCCATAGATTAGTATTTAAGCCTCGTGTTATGGTATGCATACCCTCCGGTGTCACCGGGGTGGAGGAGCGGGCCGTTAAGCAGGCCACTATCCAAGCGGGTGCAAGACGGTCTTATCTAATTGAGGAACCACTGGCCGCCGCATTGGGGGCCGGCCTGGACATAGCGCAGCCGGGCGGTACCATGGTGGTAGATATCGGCGGCGGCACAACCGACGTAGCCGTGCTTTCCCTGGGGGGCATTGTGATCAGCCGCTCGCTCAGGCTGGGCGGTGATAAGTTTGATGAAGCCATTGTTAAATACATACGCAAGGAATTTAACCTGGCTATTGGCGAGCGCACCGGGGAAGAAATTAAAATGGAAATTGCCAACGCTTGCCCGGATGAAACATCAATGGTAGATATGCAAGTAAGGGGAAGGGATTTGCTGGATGGCCTTCCTAAGGCAATAACCGTAACCAGTTGTCAGATACGCGATGCTATAAGTGAAAACCTGTCGCTGGTGGTAAATACCGTAAAAGAAGTGCTGGAGTTAACTCCACCGGAGTTAGCCGCGGATATAATGGACAAGGGTATCGTGCTCACGGGCGGCGGGGCGTTGCTTCAGGACATTGATAAGTTAATCGCGCGTGAAACCGGGCTCAATATTATAATAGCCGAGGATCCTCTCTCCTGTGTGGCCGTGGGCACCGGGCGAGCCTTGACTATGTTGAATGTGCTTAAATCACAGCAGAATAGAAAAGTGGTGCTCAAAGCCATAAAGTCGAATGCTAAACAGTTATACTAATTGAAATACGGAAATGAATTTTTACCGGCCGTCCGTTAGGACGGTTTTGAATTTTATACAATAAAAGACTGATTTCACTCAAAAAGTCTACTATTAAGCAATTGCGGACTATATATAGCACGGTATCGTCAAAGTCATTACATTGATCAATATTTATGTTTAATAAAATTTGTTTATCTATATATTGTAGAAAAAATTCGATTTTGACGGCGCCCCACTATATATGGGTCTATTCTCCCGCATAGGATGACTGTATGATGACTGTATATTGTAGATACTTTGCTAAAACATGGATTTATGCAGTTAAGTCAAGATTATCGAATAAAAATTAGCGGAACAAAAAATAATTTAGTACGTCTATAATATGTCGTTCCATGTGAAGTGAGAAATTAATATTAAATTTTTTGGAGGTAAAGCTGTGAATATTTTTAAAAGGTGGTCAAATTGGGCATTAATTTGGGTTTTGGCCATTAGCTTCCCCGGTGTTGCTTTTGCCGATTCGGAAGCAACCAGTGTGGTTATGACATTGGGACAAAAAAACTATTACGTCGATGAAGCGGCCTGTAGTATGCAAGTGGCGCCATCTGTCCATGAGGGTGTGACTATGGTCCCTCTGCGCGTAATTTCTGAAATTTTTGGAGCGGATATATCCTGGGAAAGTTATACAGGTATTATCAGACTGAAATTGGACGACGGTCAGACAATACAAATTGATACCCGTATCAGTAAAGCTTTTATTGATAATACTTCAACCGCTATTGACGCTCCGACATTGATACAGGACGGCAGTGCTTTGGTTCCGCTGCGGTTTTTAGCGCAAAATATGAATTATCAGGTTAACTATAACACAAGCACAAAGGAAATCCGGATTGAAAAATTACCGCCTCCCAATCAGCCCCCTGTTGCCTCGTTCAAGCTGGCAAAGGAAACCTTTGCCCAGGGCGAAATGATAGTATATGAAGATGAAAGCTATGACCCCGATGGCGATGAAATTATGGAAAGAAAATGGGAAGGCGGGGAAAACGCGTTTTTCCAGCCGGGTGAATATGAAATATCCCTTACGGTCAAGGATAAACGCGGTGCGTGGAGTGAACCCTTTTCCCAAGTAATAGAGGTAACCGAAGAAGTGGCCATGGATGAATTGACCTACCATTTCAATAACCCCGTCTTGGGCAAATCTTTGGATGTTACGAAGATACCCGTACTAAGCCTGGATACATTAGATGGAATTGTCACTCAGCGCAAAGAAAGTGTTATCATCAGCGATTGCCCGGAAACCTTTAAAAGAGACGGGATCTTGTACCAGGATGAAGTTATTGGCGACAACCGTATTCTGTACCACCACGCCAACGGCACAAGCCAACCTAAAAAGGTTTATTTATTGGCGATCAATAATGGTTCCGAGCCCGCCACGTTAACGGTGAAAAGGCAGGGTATGGCGGGACCGTCCGATCCTATGCGAGTGGGCCGATTGGCTGCCTATAATTTCTTGGCCTATGATCAATCCAAACCATATTCCCTGGACGTGCAGCCGGGTGAAAAAATTATCATTAACAAGGATAACAATAGTCCAATCAAGCCCAATCAGACCGTGCACGGCATTTTTGATGTCAGTTCGGACAGCTGCTTAACTTTTGCGATCATTGCCGTAGGAAAACAAGACCCTATAAATGACTTTGATCAATTAATTATGCTTCCGCGCGAGGAAACCCATACCAGGGGCACCTTTGAATTGCCCAGCCGCAATATGACGGTGCGGATAATTGACGACAAGCCCTCCAGGCTGGTCATTGCGGACGGAAAAGATGATACATTCCTTTACGGCAAGGATATAACCAGCGGCCGAAGTGTAGTTTACACAAGAAATGTCGGTAACTATGGAGTGGTCTACAATTTTGTCATAGAGTCCGATCACAGGGTTGGTCTATTGCTGAACCCCAGGGGCGGCGCCTTTGCCGGGGCGGGCAGTTGGGATGGCAAGCCATTTTATATACCCGATGACGGGGTAATGAAAACAAAAGAAGAAGCCGCTCTCATCGGCATTATCGAACCGGGGCAGCAGAAAGTGCTGCAGTTCATTCCGCCGGGCGGATCGTATCTGCCTGTAAATATATTATGCATTCCATTTTAAACGAATTAGCTAATACGTCCGGCTGCTTCCGGCGCTGACTTGGCCGTTTATATACTACTCAAAGAGAGGGATTGCTTCGTCGCAAGCTCCTCGCAATGGCAGGGGAGGATGGCACAGGCTTTTTGCAATGACAGGGCTGATGATGTAAGCCTTTTGCATGACAATAGTAAAGTTAAGGTTTGGCTGTTAAATATTCGCTATTTTGGACAAAGGGTTTGCTCAATTTTCCGTAGAAGATGGAGCTTAGCGCTAATACAACCACGTTTTCCGTCGCTACGAGGAGCGAAACGACGTGGCAATCTCAAGTTTTTCTTTTGTGCTTGGTAAGGGGGGGGTGTTTACGATAAATCCCAAAAAGGCGCTAGTGCTTGTGGCGCTGGCCGTGATAGCTTTTTTATTAATCAACTGGTCGTCTGATGTTAATCCGAACTCCGATGATGTGGAAGAAAAGAACGGTGCAGTTGTCGATGAAACATTGGAATTGTATAACATACAGCTGGAACGCCCGCTCAGCAGCAGCGAAAGTGATGAATTGGCCCGGAAAGTCGACTGGATGGGGCGGCTTGACGGCGATTCCATACTGGTGCGCACCGGTGCGAAAAATTTAGATAAACTCAAAGAACTGCCATATATCCAGAAAATCAATACATATCAGCCGGAAGAAAAGATGACCGGGGAATTAAAAGACAGTGCCGAAAAAAATCCAACCGACAGTGTACAGTCACCGAACGAAAAACAAATTGAATTAACACTTACCCTGGTTAAAGCGGAAGATAAACCATATGTCGTTGAACTGGTCGAGCAGCTTGGCGGTGTGACCACAAACGGTAAAGATACAGCTGATTGCTACCTTAGAGTGCGGCTTCCATTCACTAACCTTGAGCAGGCGGCGGCTTCTTCACAGGTACTATATATAGAGCAATATAGTCAGCCGGAGTTTTTAAATGATCGGGCTAGGGATGTCACCGGGGCTGCTCCGCTGTCAATACCTAATTTTTTTACACCGGGCGGGCTTACAGGGAAAAATACAATTGTCGGATTGGCCGACAGTGGTCTTGATACCGGTAAATTAGGTACCCTGCACCCCGACCTGCGCAACGATAACGGTAAAAGACCGCGGGTGCTGATGATTAACTCTCTGGCGGGTGTCGAGCAACCCGTGGACAAAATTGGGCACGGTACACATATGGCGGGCACCATTGCAGGCAGCGGAGCGGCTTCCGGCGGCAAATACGCCGGTATAGCTCCGGATGCAAGCATATACTTCCAGGGTATAGTGGACGCCAACGGCGCTATAATCCCCCCTCATGACCTGAATAGGCTTTTTATGCCTGCCTATGATGCAGGGGTGCGTATCCATGTCAACGGCTGGGGGAGCAAAAACAATCAATATATCAGCTCCTCCAGCCAGGTGGACGAATTTGTGCGCCGGCATGCTGATTTTCTGCCGATTTTCGGGTCGGGCAATTTCGGACCGAGCGCCGGCACTCTGACAGCCGAAGCCAACAGTAAAAATGCGCTGGTGATCGGCGCCTCCCGCAGTCCCAGGCCGGTTTTTGATAATGACACCGGCAGTACATTCCAGGCGGCCGAGTTTTCCAGCGGCGGTCCAACTGCTGACGGCAGAATCAAGCCCGAGCTGCTGGCCCCGGGAACTTCCATTATTTCCGCCTGCTCCAGCCTGGTGGAAAGCAACCTGCCCAATCGGGAAGAATACACCAGGATGCAGGGAACCAGTATGGCCACGGCTGTGGCAGGGGGCAATGCAATATTGTTGGCCGAATATTTTCAGCGTTACACGGACTTTGATGAGCCATCGGCGGCTTTGTTCAAGGCAGTGTTAATCAATGGCGCCCGATCTCTGGAAGGTGATGTGCAGAGAGTCGGCTTTGGTCTGTTGGATATGGCGGGAACCGTGCTGGCGCTGCAGCAAGGACTTTTCGAGTTGGAGGACGACCGAAGCGGGATTGCTGAAGGGGATACGAAAACCAGTGAATTTAATATTGAATCCTCTGCAACTCCGTTTAAGGCAACCCTGGCCTGGACAGACCCCCCGGCGATGCCGGGCGCCAAAAAAACACTGGTTAATAATTTGGATCTGGTCGTAACCGGCCCGGACGGCAAAAAATATTTGGGCAATGACAGCAGCGGGCGCGGGGACCAGGATGATAAGAACAACGTTGAACAAGTAATTATCAATAAACCCGCACCCGGAAAATATAAAATAGAAGTGCATGGAACATCGGTTGATGCCAAGGCTTCAACAGTTTTAAACATGGATAAACAGGATTTTGCTCTGGCGTACGGGCAGCCGCCTTTGCAAGACGTTGTCGCCCAAGATGAAAAAGACAAATTAAAATTGACCTCCGGCAAAACAATAGATAAGCCGGAAAATATAAAGACCGCCTTAAACGGTAAAATTGTGTCCGGGGACATTCTTCCCGGTTCCGATATTTACCTGAGCGGCTTGTCCGAGACACCGGAGACTGCTCTTGCGGTTGGCCGGAGCTGGCAGGCGTCCGGGATTAAGGCGCTTTCCTCCGATGTGGGCACAATAATGGTTAGAATCAACAGCGATTATAGGGAGGGGGGGTATTATATCGATGAACATGCTCAAAACACTATCAAGCTCAACGGAATTAAACTGTCCAGCGGCGTTGGCATACCGCCGGGCGCAAGTATTGAATCATCGATAAACCCCACCACTCAAAAGTTGTGGCAGGTGCGGGCATCGAGCCAGGAAGTGGAAGGAGTTGTAAAAAGTCTGGATTGGGATAACCGGCAACTGGAATTACTGAATTATAAAGAACAGTTTACTGTTGCTTCCGAACTGAACGTAATCTTTAACGATCAAATCGCCGGTGGCGATCCCGAATCAGCTCCTTTCGGTGCTCCCGTACCTGGAGACAAGACTAACATTGTGCCGGGCATGCCTGTCCGCCTGATATTGGGCCAGGACGGTTTGGTTTATCATATGGAGGTTGAACGCCGGGTTATCTTAGGCAATATCAGTGCTGTTAACGATAAGGACGGGAAATTTTCTTTAACAACCGGTGGAGAATATCGGGTATTACCGGGGATAAAACTTGTGCGGGATAATCAGGAAGTCCCGCTTTCGGCGCTGCAGCCGGGTGATTTGGTTATGGGGGTAATTGTTCCGGGCGGCAACAATGCGCTTACACTTTCGGCCTACTCAACTTGTATATACGGGCGCGTATATTTTGCGGGCCAAAATACATTATATATTACCGACAACAATCTGCTGAACCGGGAATACAAGTTTACCCGGGATACCCTGGTTTACCGCTGGGGCCTGGCTTCGGATACCGCGCTGCTGGCGCCGGGCCAGTGGGCCCGGCTGATAATCAATCCCCAAAACGGTATTCTTCTAAGGGTTGACATTGCGGAAACCGAGTTCCAGGGCCGGGAGGTTGTCGGGTCTTATAACCGGAAGGACAATCTGCTTATTACAAAATCCGGTCATCGCTATATCATTACTGCCAAAACGTCAATAAGCAAAAATGGTTATCCGGTGCAAGCCGTGGACTTGCTGCCGGGGGAAGAGGTTGACCTGGTTGCCTTGCACGGGCGGGATGATAATCCCCGGACGCTTGCTTTAATAGAAGCCCACAGTCCTCCGGAAGCCGCTGATTTGAGCCTGCTGGTTGAATCAACCATTCCGTTTGAAGAATTTTGCATTGTCAAAGGGAAAACATCGGCCTCCAGGCTGATAGCCTGGCGCGCGGACGGCGGATCGGAAGCGGTAACGTTAACAAACGGCGAGTTTTATTACCCTGTCTATTACCCCAACGGGGGCGGGGTGCAGCTGGTGGCGGTTGACGAAAAAACCGGTGCTGTCACCGGGGTGCGGGTTAAGCTGCCGGACCACCAGGGCATGTTTTTTAACGACGTAACCGGGCATTGGGCCGAGATAGATATATTGGGTCTGGCTTCCAGGAACATGCTTGAGGGCTATGGCGATAACAGCTTCCGGCCCGATCGGCCCATATCAAGAGCTGAGTTTACCGTTATGCTGAGCCGGCTGCTGGGGGGGCACAATAACGACATGCCGCAGCTTGGCTATGAAGATAACGCTGAGATACCGGAATGGGCAATAAGCTCCGTACGGGTGGCCAATGGCCGGGGCCTGGTTACGGGCTACGAGGACAACACGTTCCGCCCCCGGGCACTGCTTAACAGGGCGGAAGCGGCGGTTATGTTTGTTCGGTTGGCTCAAGTTCTGAATGTCGCATCGGATGAAAAGGAGCCGCCCCCCGAATATGGCGATGCGCAAAGCATACCCGATTGGGCGCGCACCAGCGTAAATGCTGCCGGGCAGGCAGGCCTGCTGGGTGGCAGGACGGACGGCAAGTTTGCACCGCAGGCGAACATTACCCGCGCGGAAACAGCGGCGGTGTTAAACCGGCTGCTGTACCGGGTAAGCAGGCAATTGCGGGAGTGACGCTATGGCAATAGATGTGATATAATTTAAGCTAAGAAAGTACCTCCTATTCCATATCGAAAGGAGAATCAATATGGACAACGATAAATTTCAAGAGCTGGTACTCCAGCAATTCCAAGCCATGGACAAGCGCTTTGAAACCATTACAGGTGAACTGCAATCCCTAAAAGAAGGCCAGACCCGCCTGGTAACCCGCATGGACAAGCTGGAAGAAGGTCAGACCCACCTGGTAACCCGCATGGACAAGCTTGAAAAATCCCAGGAAATACTGGCAACAGAAGTCATAGCCATCAAAACCGATGTACAGAAAGTAAAGTCCACTGTTATCCGTATTGAGCAAGATCATGGTACCCAGCTCGGCGCCCTCATAGCTGGCCATAGGCAAAATACCGAAATACTTGACCGTCATACCGAGCAACTTAACCGCATTGAAGATAAAATCGAAAGCCATGATATACAGATTTCTATACTGGACAAAACTAAAGCTAATAGGCGTAAAGCAAAGTGATTATCTGTAAAAGTAAAGATGACATTATCATTTATTACCGATTGTCGTCCGCAATTTAAATAATGAGGTGATATAAATGGCTATCGACAAGCTGTATGAAGAAATAAAGCGTTTACCTTTTAAACAAAAAAAGAACTATTTAAACGTTTAGGATTAGAACCTAAGAAAACAAGGGCTTTAGACGAATTAATAGGTATTGCCGATGGACCAAAGAATAAAGGCTTATCGGTGCTTTCGCCGAAGGAACCGAGAACCTAGCTGAACAACGGCAAAGGCAGACAGCTTAATCTGCTGTCTGCCTCGCCAAATTACCATGGTTCACAAAATATCCCTATGGGAGGGAGCAAACTTTGCTCCCTCCTTATTTCTTATTACACTCGCGTCGCCCCTTGTCATTACTATGAATAAAACCTGCGGATGCCTAGAGTGCGTCATTGCGAGGAGCGAAGCGACGCGGCAATCTCATCCACTTAATTCTCCAGCCAAATAACAATGGTCTGCTTGCCGGTGTCACTTTCCCAGGTTTTCAGCTGCTGCTCAATGGCATTCATTTTTGAGGTCAATTCTTCCTGTTTTGCGGCATCGTCACTGCTCTTTAGCTGAGCGGCCAGAGATTGATATTGTTCCACCTGCTTGTTATATTGATCGCCGATATTCTTGCTGCTTTCATCCTTATTAATCACAGTGCCGACAGTCTTAAGATCATTTACCAAATTGCCGGCTTTATCCCGGTCAATCGTCATTTCATATCCTGTGAGAGATCCCTCGGCGGTATTCTGCGACCCCGTTTGCCTGATGCTTGCTTTATACTTCTCTGCCAGTGAGTTTACCCGTTCCCGCGCTGTATCGGGCTCCTCAACCCTGGCCTTGATCAGGGTGCTTCTGATAATCCGTTCCTTATCAACGCTAAGCAAAGCGACCATCTCCGGGGTTTGCCGGATATCAGCCGGTGGTTTGGGTGTTTGTGGAGTGTTATTCACGGTTGTTTCAGACGGAGTATTTTTAACATCATTTTCGCCCTGATTGTTTGGGGTATCGGAGTTGCCCTTATTATTATCCGTGCCGCCGGTAGCGCCATTATTGGTCTCCGGTATTTGTCCGAGGTTGTCTCCGTGATTATTTGCCGCTATTTTAGTACCATTATTATCTGAATTAATTTCCTCCAGCTGAACTTTGTTATTATCAGCCATCTGTACCCTGGTAACCAGATTTGCTTGTGTGACCATGGCATAGCTTGCACCGGCAACCAGAATAGTGGCAGCCGCCGCGGCAATACCGCGTTTCCAGCTGGCCGCAACACTTCTCCATCGCCACAAGCCGCCCTTACCGTCATTGCCGGCAGCGAAGCGCGTCGATCCCTCATTATTGTCATTGCGAGCGGAGCGCGGCAATCCCGCTTCCGGTTCGGCAATACGTGCCATAACCGCGGCAGACAGCCCTTCGGGCGCGGACATTTCCATCGCGCAAGCGCGCAGTTCGGTTTGGATTTCCCGCAAAATCGCCAGATGCTCCCGGCAGGCGGCGCACTCGCCCAGATGCTTCTCCACCTTCTCGGCCTCGCCGCGATCCAACTCGCCGTCCAGCCAGGCAGAAATTAAGTCATGCATGTAATTGTTGCATTTCATAATATATCACCGCCATAAGGTCAATGCTTGTTTCCATAAGGCAACTTTATATCACGGGCCCGGGCTTGCTGTAGAATTTTTTGCTTAAGATTTAAACGCGCCCTGTTTATCCTGGATTTAACCGTGCCTAGCGAGCAGTTCGTTATTTGCGCAATTTCATCGTAATTGTAACCCTGCATTTCCCTCAATAATAAAACAGTCCTGTGTTCCTCGGATAAATCATTGAGAGCCATTTTTACCAGCGAATTAAACTCTTTGCGTTCCAGAGTTTCTTCAGGTGTTTCCTCATCTGACGGAACATCAAAAGTCATTTCGCCCTTGTCGGTGGTTAAAGTGGCATCCAGAGAAACTTCCGGCCTTTGGCGCCGTTTGGTATTTATCCAGAGATTAACGGTTATCCGGTGTATCCAGGTTCCGAAATCTGCTTCGCTGCGAAAACCGGATAGTGATCTGTATGCTTTTACAAAAGCCTCCTGAGCAAGATCCTGGGCGTCGGATTGATTGTTGGTCAGTTGATAACAAAGTGCGTAAACCTTGTTCTGGTATATTTTAATAAGCTGTTCGAACGCCTCGTTGTGGCCCTGTTTTGATTTGTCAACCAGTAGTTTAACGGCTTCGTCCAAGGGGAGACATTCCTTCCGACTCTCCGCTCCGGTTACCTTTTAGACAACAAAAATTGCCGTAAAGTTCCGGTTGGGAGTGAAATTTTCTAAAAATATTCGGGGGAATCTTTTTCTTCATCAATTCTACTTTAAAACGCCCCATGTTTCAAATGGTTAAAAATTAGCCTCTAAAAAAAATATGGATTTGCGGAACTTTTTTCGAAAGCACCGTGTCTAACTAATCAGATGGCAAGGACAGGGCAGCCAAATTAGTAAAACATAAACTGCATAACCTTGCCGATGCACAACTGCATAATTTTGCTCAGCAAGCAGGAAAACTGGCGGAGAATGTAGAATATGCATTCCCTGTCGGTCTTACCCGCAAATGGGGAGAAGTCCGAAAGTTAACGGGCTCCGGCTCCCCGCCAGATAACAGGGTAAGAAAAGTGCCGCCGCAATCAGCGCGAACGGCACCCATGGCAAATCTTTGAACCAACCAAGGGAGGGATGTGCAACATCATATTGAGTAGCCGGTTGATTAAACTATTAACTGGCACGTGCCCAAAAAAAGAAACACAATTCAAGGAGGGAAACGGTTTTGTTGAAACCTAAAACAAAGAGAACAGTTTCATTGGCAATTGCTCTGGTATTTTTATTCACGGTAATTGCCCCGATGGGAGCCTTCGCGGCGGATAATGATTATACGAAGTACAGAAGTACTTACACTTATGTTACCGCTGATGACGACGTAGATGCAGGTACAGCCACCGTAGAATATGATGGCGACTTTTCTGTGGCTGGTGTTACCTATATACAGGCCAAATTAACATTGCCCGATGGCGTTGAATTCAGTAAGACGCCTAAGGCAGAGAATGTTGCTGCAAATAAATTTGCAGAAGTAAATACAAGTGGATTAAAGCCATTGGGTAGCGGTAATTACTTTGTTAAGGCTAATTCTTCAAGTATAACTTTAAAAGGAGAATATATAAGTGACACTGCTTGGAAGAATTTTAGCGTTAATTTCAATTTTGAAGATCAACTTATGCCCCTAGACATTGATTCTGACTTTACCGGTAATGTAGATGCAACCATTGAGGTTTGGGGTCTTAAAGGTGACTCGATTGCTTGGACCGAATCCGATGACGTAACCATTGCTAAAGTAGCAGGTTCCGAAGATGTTATGGTATCTGCCAAGTCTCCTAAAATCGTCAGCAAAGGCAGTGGTAAGAAAGGCGCAGAAATCAAGGTTTATGAAACTAAGCCCGGATCACTAAATAATAAGGAACAAGAGTATGTAGTCTATGATATCTTAACCAGTGGCGTGACTTTTGATGAAAGCACAATTAAAGATAAAGATAGTATTCAAGCTGTAAGTTTCAAAAGTGGCGTGAATGACCTTGATTACGACGATGACCACGAGCAAGTCACGTTAAAGGTTAACGAAAAATCCAGTATCTTCCCCGGGGATATTGTATTTACTCCGTATTTTAAAGTAGATCCTAAGGTAACCGGCGACGTGAAAATTCGCGTAAGCAGCGAAGACAAAGATGGGCATAGCACTAACACCATCAGTAAGACTACTGTGACGGTGGCGACCGTTGGCGATGCCAAAGCGAAAATTGACAAGCTGGAAGACAATGACACTGTTGCCTACAGTGGCCAGATAACTGAATTAGATGTTTCAATGAAGATTGAAACCGAAGATGGCAACGACTTCAAAGACGGCGATATGATGACCTTTGAACTTAACAAAGGTAAGTTTGTTAAGACGGATGAACTCAATATTGACAATAATAATTGCGAAATTGAGTTATATGACAGTGAAAAAGCTTTCTATGTAAGTTTTAATGACAAAGCTGGCAGCGACTTCACCGTGGATAATTTCTATATTCAGTTGGATAACGATACTGAACCCGGCGACATCACTTTAACTATCAGTGGTGACTACGGCGACCTTGATGAAGCTACCATCGGCGTGGCAGCTGCCCCCTTCACCTTGAAAGCCGATAAAAATCCGATTATGACCGAAGCCCTTAACCAGGCGGCCGGCGACATCACTGTCAACGAGGCTGCTGACGGCGCTCTGCAAGAGGGCAGCGTGCTTGTGTTCGAGATTCCTTCCGGTATTGAGCTGAACGGCAAGCCCAAGCTGGATGTAGTAAGCGGCAACTTTGACGGCGACATCACCGTTATCGACGACAGCATGATTGCGCTGGAAGTAACCGATGAAAGCTCCGATCCCAGCGAATTCAAGATTACCAACATCAACTATGATACCGGAAGACTTGCTTTGAACGGCGATGTAGAAGTAAAAGCTTACATTATTGACCCGGATGTTCTTATTAACGAAAGTGATGATAATACTTATAAAGTTCCTACTAGCATTTCCGACAAGATTGATGATTATGACGACACCGGCGTTATCGCCACTGTAGCCAACGCTACTTGCGGTAGCGACGATCTGGTAACCGCCACCTTCAAGGTTGGTGACGAAGGCGTGGCAGTGATCAACGGCCGCACTCTGGTACAAGTAAACACTCTGTGCGACGTGCTCGGCCTGCAAAAGAGCTGGGACGAAGCTACCAAGACTGCATACTTCGTACAGAACGGCAAAGTTGTTGCATTCCCGATGGGCGAAAATGCTGTCTACATCAATGGCACCAAGATTGCTGTAGACCAGGGCGGCAAGATCATTGACAATTACACCTACGCTTCCCTGCGCGGCATTCAAATGGCCTTTGGCGGCGAACTCGAATGGGATGACGCCACCAAGACTGCAACATTTAATTTCAATAAGTAAATAGCAAGGCAAGTATTAAGAAGCCCGGATTGCATATCCGGGCTTCTCTTTTTGGCGCCGGGCGCCAAACTTAATTAGCTTTTAAGAATGGTATCAATATGAGTTAATACTTCATGTACTCCAATTTCATACGGTGTAAAAGTCTTACCCATGAGCAAAGATTTTTTTATGGGTGCTGCGGTTGAGGGCCCTTAAATCATTAACAGCTGGTTCTTGGGGCGGGCCGGCAGTGAATCAGCGGTGTTTGCAATAACGTTGGCTTGACTAACCAGGTATGTACCATTATACTTAAATAGGTAAATAATTTATTGATTAAAGGAGTTGATGACATTGCGGCGGGTTGTAGTTACCCTACTGATAACATTAGCCATGACTTTTGGTTTTGCCTTTGTATCATTTGCCTCGGAAGAAGAACAGAACCTGCCAGGCCAGGATTATGTGGAGCTTTCCTTGGAAGAAGCGATAAATAACGCGCTTAAGAACAGTTATAACATTCAGCAGGCGGAACTTGATGTCGATCGTGCTGAAGAGGTCCGTGACAATGCTTGGGATAACCACGGTTACATGATGAGCAAAACATGGGTAGATACGCAACAAGCGTACATGACCGCACCCGGTATGGATGACAACTCGCTCTTTCAAGCCTTAAGCGCAGACCGTGCCGCGCATATTCAAAAGAAATCTTTTGAAATAACTCAGGATGCCATACGTATGCAGGTTACACAAGGTTATTACGATATTCTGAAAAAGATAAACGATATAGAAACGGCTAAGTTAGCATTGGAAGTAGCCGAGCGTGGTTATAAAGTAGCTAAGATGCAAAAGCAAGTCGGCATGGCCACTGAAACAACGATACAAGCTAAAAATGCGGAACTTGAAGGCGCTAAAAGTACGCTGGAATCCGCCCAATCCAACTTGGAAAACGCTTACCGGACATTGAATAAAATGATGGGCAAAGATAATAATTTCAGACCTCAATTGGCAACATCGATAGAGTTTGAAAAAATGGAGATACCATCGCTCGATGCAGCGATAATAAAAGCCATGAACCCTACTCAGAACCCATATTTATGGAGCAAAAAGGAAGGCTATGAGCTGCAGAAATACACCTGGACATCCACTCAGCCTGAGGAAGCCGGTAAAATCGATATCGATAAGGCCAGTTTAACTTACGATGAAGCCCGGGTTGAGACGCGCAACAAAATGAATGAATTGAACGAAACCTTGAAAACCCTTGAAGCTTCATATGTATCGGCTCAGGAAGCACTAACCGCAGCCGAGCTGAATCAAAAAAACGCCCAAGCTTTATATGACAACGGTATGATAACCAAAGACGATGTTGTTAACAGCCAATTGGCCGTTGCCCAAGCTGAGAGTGCCCTGCTGGATATTAAAATTAACTATGGTTTAAGTAAGATAAACTTTGAAAAGCCATGGTTAGCCTTTGTAAGTTAAGGCTGTAAAGCGGAGATTGCTTCGTTTTATTCCTCATAAATGACGGACTTTAAGCGTCTCAGATTGTATTCATAGCCATGACAAGGCTTGAGGATATGGAAGAGATCAGGGCAGTTAACCCCCGGGTCTCTTTTTTCTGTATTTGGTCTTTGCTGTTGAGATGCTGCTTATTGTATTATACACCGAAAAAGAGATTTCCCTTTTGTTCCGCAGTCATAGTTGCCAACCACCGGCTCTCTCCTCACTTCTTGTTCATATTATATCCATTGACGCGGTTTTTTGAAAGGGTATGATTGCGCTCCAGATACATCCCCTCCGGGAAAGTCAACCAACCAATGCCGGCCTTGGAAGGAACCAGGGGGACGGTTCTGCAGGTTTGCTTCCATACGGATGCTCGGCAAGGTCTTGGGTCTGGCTTAGCGATATATAAAGCCACCGCAACAGCGGAGGTTTTTTCTGTTAAAAGCTGCTTTTCGTTTCTGAACAATAAACTTTTTCTTTATTGCTTCATCCAATATTTTCAAGTATAATGAATTAAAATTTTAAAATTCACCAGGTGGTTATCGTCCTGAAAATTTATTTTACCAAGCATGCCGAAAAGCAGCTTAAAGAAAACCTTCCACCAATAAAAAACCAGCATCCTCTTCTAAAATTCCGTATTGGGTATAGCATCTATTCCCATTGTATACTGTCCATAAAAGTAAAAGCAAGGGAAGACGTTTCGTTCGGTCTATTATGGTATAATTAAGGCAAACCAGGAGAAAGGAGCCGCGATGAGTGCAAACCATATCGACCATGATCGCCTGTTTAAAGAGCTTTTAGAAACCTTTTTTGCCGAATTCATGCAGCTTTTTTTCCCCGCCGCCGCCCAAGCCATAGACTTAAAAGAGATTAAATTCTTGCAGCAGGAGGTTTTCACCGACGTTACGGTCGGAGACAGGCATGAAGTAGATATCCTGGTGGAAACCCGTCTCAAAAACGAACCGGGACTGATATTAATCCACGTCGAACCCCAGGCATATGTGCAAAGGGACTTTCACGCGCGGATGTTTGTTTATTTTAGTCGTCTTTACGAGAAGTACCGGCGCAAGATACTTCCCGTAGCCGTATTTAGCTATGATCAGGACCGGGATGAGCCGGACACTTTTGAACAGAGATTTTCCTTTCTGGACGTTCTGCGTTTTCAGTTTTACAAGCTGGAATTAAAGAAGCTTAACTGGCGAAATTACATCCACAGCAACAATCCGGTAGCTGCGGCGCTATTGAGCAAGATGGGATTTAAGGCGGAGGAAAAGGTTCGCGTCAAGGTGGAATTTATGCGCATGCTGGCTCGGATGAAGTTAGACTCGGCGCGCATGGAGCTATTAGGCGGGTTTTTTGAAACCTACCTGAAGCTAAACCGTGAAGAAGAAGAGCTGTTTAACCGGGAGTTGGATAAAATAGATAGAAAGGAGGCCGTTACGATTATGCAAATTACCACCAACTGGCACGAAAAGGGCAGGATGGAAGGTATAAAAGAAGGCAGGATGGAAGGTGAAAATATTGGAGAAGTAAAAGCAAAGCAAGACGCTATCTGCATATATATGGTAACCAGGTTTAAGGTGGAACCGGGCGGCATTCGGGCAAAGGTGCGGCATTTAACTGATAGGGATTTGCTTGATCGCATCTTAACGGAATTATTTGCCGCCGGTTCGGTTGAAGAAGCACAGAGTATTATATTGGACGCCGTGGGAAAGGTGATTTAACCCGAGCCAACCATCCCCAATAGTGCGCAGGGAGTAGTGCTATGCACTCCCTGTTGTCGATGAGTTTAATATTGTTCCACATGGCTTCAAGATGAGCAAAGATTCATGATGAACAAAACATGGATAGATACGGAACAAGCGTACATGACTACGCCCGGTATGGATGACAACTCGCTCTTTCAAGCCTTGGGCGCAGACCGTGCCGGGCGCCAAACTTAATTAGTTTTTAAGAATGATATCAATATAAGTTAATACTTCATGTATTCCAATTTCATATGATGGTAAAACCTTTTCCCCTATATGTTTGTGGTGGGGAAATGTCTTTATCTGCTTGTGATGAGGGGCATTGTCCCACCTAATTATTAATTGTGAATTATCTTCCTGCCAGTGATAGGAATAGTTATAATCTTCTTCGGATGCATATTCTCGAATAAAAAGAGTTGTTTCGTTCACTAATTTGGCTTGCACTTTAATATAGTAAAAATCTTCCCCATGTTTAAAGTCTTGGATTTCATAAGATTTTATTATTTCGGTTTTATTTAGTAATTGTAGTATCTTTACCACTTTTTATACCACCAATTTTATCTTTTATATCCTCGAATTTATTTTGGTAAGCTTTCCATTCAATGTAATCGTCCCATAGTTCAAAATCTTCAGGGTGCTGTTTTATTTTCTTTTCAAAGTTTTTGAAATTGGCGTCATATTTATTTTCAAAAAGTTTTATTCTTTCCTTGATAGGCGCCATTTCTGATATTAATTTTAGTTTTTTATATTCCTTAAACTCATCCATTGAAATTTCTAAAGTACCCAATGATAAACTTCTCCTTTCCTTTTCAAAAAGTAATTATATGCTTTTTCTTAAGGTATGTATGTTAAGAGATTTCCCTTTTGTTCCGTAGTCATAGTTGCCAACCACCGGCTCTCTCCTCACAGCGGAGGTTTTTTCTGTTAAAAGCTGCTTTTCGTTTCTGAACAATAAACTTTTTCTTTATTGCTTCATCCAATATTTTCAAGTATAATGAATTAAAATTTTAAAATTCACCAGGTGGTTATCGTCCTGAAAATTTATTTTACCAAGCATGCCGAAAAGCAGCTTAAAGAAAACCTTCCACCAATAAAAAACCAGCATCCTCTTCTAAAATTCCGTATTGGGTATAGCATCTATTCCCATTGTATACTGTCCATAAAAGTAAAAGCAAGGGAAGACGTTTCGTTCGGTCTATTATGGTATAATTAAGGCAAACCAGGAGAAAGGAGCCGCGATGAGTGCAAACCATATCGACCATGATCGCCTGTTTAAAGAGCTTTTAGAAACCTTTTTTGCCGAATTCATGCAGCTTTTTTTCCCCGCCGCCGCCCAAGCCATAGACTTAAAAGAGATTAAATTCTTGCAGCAGGAGGTTTTCACCGACGTTACGGTCGGAGACAGGCATGAAGTAGATATCCTGGTGGAAACCCGTCTCAAAAACGAACCGGGACTGATATTAATCCACGTCGAACCCCAGGCATATGTGCAAAGGGACTTTCACGCGCGGATGTTTGTTTATTTTAGTCGTCTTTACGAGAAGTACCGGCGCAAGATACTTCCCGTAGCCGTATTTAGCTATGATCAGGACCGGGATGAGCCGGACACTTTTGAACAGAGATTTTCCTTTCTGGACGTTCTGCGTTTTCAGTTTTACAAGCTGGAATTAAAGAAGCTTAACTGGCGAAATTACATCCACAGCAACAATCCGGTAGCTGCGGCGCTATTGAGCAAGATGGGATTTAAGGCGGAGGAAAAGGTTCGCGTCAAGGTGGAATTTATGCGCATGCTGGCTCGGATGAAGTTAGACTCGGCGCGCATGGAGCTATTAGGCGGGTTTTTTGAAACCTACCTGAAGCTAAACCGTGAAGAAGAAGAGCTGTTTAACCGGGAGTTGGATAAAATAGATAGAAAGGAGGCCGTTACGATTATGCAAATTACCACCAACTGGCACGAAAAGGGCAGGATGGAAGGTATAAAAGAAGGCAGGATGGAAGGTGAAAATATTGGAGAAGTAAAAGCAAAGCAAGACGCTATCTGCATATATATGGTAACCAGGTTTAAGGTGGAACCGGGCGGCATTCGGGCAAAGGTGCGGCATTTAACTGATAGGGATTTGCTTGATCGCATCTTAACGGAATTATTTGCCGCCGGTTCGGTTGAAGAAGCACAGAGTATTATATTGGACGCCGTGGGAAAGGTGATTTAACCCGAGCCAACCATCCCCAATAGTGCGCAGGGAGTAGTGCTATGCACTCCCTGTAACAACAGTAAGTGAACCAACTATAGTTATCACAGTTTGTCTAGTGCTTGATGAAGTATGGGAGGATATGAGCAATTTGGGTTTTAAACGAAAATAAACATATAACTTTACATAGGAGACGTCAAAAATGGAACCTTGCCTCTTTTGTGCTGGAGAAGTTATAGTAATAAGGCAAGATGTACTAAGAACAATAAGTGGTATTAAAATAATTCGCAGGAATGAAAATATTAAAAAATGTACTGCATGCGGTCAGCATTTTTACCCGGGTAGACTGATGTTGGATATGGCCGAAGAAGCGCGAAAATTACTCAAGCAATCTGTATATGTACAAAATTGGAATAACTGGGAACCCGGGAACCAGGGGGACGGGTTCTTACCCGTTCAGAAAGAGAAAAGAGCTCCTTGTTGATAGGCTTATCCCGTTTTCGGATGCGAGAATCTGGTAGAGCTTTTCAACCGTTCTTCCGGTTTGCTTCCGTTCAGGTGGTTGTCGGCCTTGTTTAGTGTTTTCTCTTGCATAATTGTACATTGTTCTGTACAATATTGACGTGAGGTGATTTTATGATAGCTACAAGCTATTCGTCCGTAAGGCAAAATTTTAAAAGATATTGTGATAAGGCCGCAAACGATTTTGAGACGATTATTATTACTCGTGAGCGTGGCGATAATGTAGTTATGCTATCCGAAGCGGAGTATAATAACCTTTTGGAAAATCTCTATGTGAGAAGTAATCCGAAATATTATAATGAACTTTTGCAATCCATAGAACAGCTAAAAAAGGGCAAGGGCAAGAAAAGAGAATTGCTTGATGAATAAAGTTTTTTCGGATATAGCATGGCGGCATTACTTGTATGGGCAATCGGAGAATAAAAAAATATTAAAGAAAGTCAATGAGTTAATAAGAGACATTGAGAGAAACGGCAATGAAGGATTGGGTAAGCCCGAGCCGTTGAAAAATGAGCTGTCCGGATATTGGAGTCGCCGTATCACTGACGTTCACCGGCTTATTTATAGCATTGATAAAGACAATATTTACATAGCCAGTTGCAAAGGCCACTACTAAAAGAATACTTGAAGTGGCTTTAAAATGGTTATGTAATTTGCCCGGCCTTTGCGCCATAGTTTAGCTATGCTGTTCTCATTCAAAGGGCCTGACCCCACTGCAATTGATTTTAGTTTTTTCTCCTTGTTTGACAGGACTTGGCGCTATGCGTGTCGAAGTTAAAACAGGCAATTAAAGTTCAATTAAGTAATTAAGGAGAAAAATGCCGGGGGAGTGAATTTTATTATGAGGAAGCGAAGCCCGCGAAGGGGATTATGGATTTTATCGTTGGCCTTGCTGCTGTCTATTGCCGGCGGCGGCGTGGCATTGGCCGGTTTTTCCGATGTAAAGGCCGACCATTGGGCTGCGAATATAATTAGCACCATGTCGGACAGGGGGGTTATAGGCGGTTATACCGATGGAACCTTCAAGCCCAACAAATCTGTTAGCCAGGTCGAAGCAGTATGTATGGCTGTTAGGGCAATGAATCTGCAGGCCTCTTCAACCGGATCACTGCCTCAGGTTAACTTCCCGGTGCCCGAATATGCGGAAAACGATATTAGGCTTGCTTTGCAGCATGGTTTAATAAAAAACACGGACCAGTTCAGTGCTTATGGCGACGCCGACAGAGCCTGGGTGGCCAGGCTGCTGGTGCGGATGATCGGTAAAGAAGCCCAGGCCGAGGAAGAATTATTAATGCCCGTGTTTACCGATATTCACAAAATACCGGATTGGGCGATTTACTACGTAAGGGTGGCCCAGGACAATGATCTTATAGCGGGCTATCCTGATAATTCATTTCAGCCCGATCGTAAAGTCACCCGGGCGGAAATGGTTTCATTCTTAAGCCGCGCATCCGGCGAATTGCCTGACGCAGGCACTAATACAAACACCGGCGTAAACGCCGGCGGCTCCGTGCAGCAAGTTTCCGGTACGGTCAACGGTCTGATAGTGAAGGTATACCCGGAAATCAGCGCATTTGTTGTGGAAGAGGCGGGGGGCAATCTAAAAACCTTATACCTGCCGAATAATGCTTCCGTTTCTGTCGCGGGTTCCAGCAGCCAGGGCTTAAATGCTCTGCAGCCGGGAGATGAAGTAAATGTTGGCTTGGATGCTCAGGGCTATGTTATGAGCATTAACGTCAAATCACGGAGCGGCAGCTTGGGAACAGAAGGCGTTGTATACGACCTGGACCTGGAAAACAGGTTCCTAACCCTTCAATTAGGCGATAATCGGCTGCAGCCTTACCGGTTGAGCAATTACGTCAATGTGACGGCTCAAGGGGTCAGATTGCCTACCTTGGAAGACATTATTAAAGGCGACCAGGTTAAGGTTACCATTGAAGACGACGAAGTTATCGGCATAGAGATTTTGGAGATTGCCTCAAACTTATCCGTAACAGGTAAAGTAATTACTCTTAATACCGCTAATAACTTTATTAACCTTGAAGTAAACGGCAAGCTGTATGTATATAGTTTGCCCGCCAATGTGCGGGTGAGCATTTCCGGTATGACCAGTGCATATATTTCCGATGTGCGGGAGGGGGATACGGTATCGGCGGTCATCAATAATGGTGAAGTGACATCCTTGTCTGTTACCGGCCGCCGGGTTGATGATGATCTTACCGCGACGGTAATGGCTGTGGACACGCTTAATGACCGGATTACCTTAAAAGACCGCAACGGGACGCTAATTGTATATGATGTTTTAAGCAACGCGCGCATTATTGTAGATGATGACGACGATGCGGACTTAAAGGATTTACAGCAGGATATGGATGTAAAAATTCGTCTGCTGGACGGAGATATTATATACCTGGAAACCGATAATAAGGTGGGCGGCATAATTACCAGCATTGACGCCGACAGTTTGATCCTGGAACTCCAAAGGGATAACGGCGAAAGAAAAACTTACTTTATAGCTAAGAGTGCCGACGTGAATAGTAAAGATAATCGGGATGATGTGGACGAGATTAGAAGAGGCGAATATGCCTACCTGGTGTTATCGGGCGATAAAGTGATGGAAATTGACCTGCGCAGTACGGTTATTTACAGGGTTGATACAGTTAGGGACTCCGTAGACCGGGTGGATGTGGTTGATGACGATGAAGACAGCGACCGGCTCTATATAAAAGCCGGAGTGGATCTGATTATGCCGGGAGTAACTTATCCCGATGTGGATGATATTAATGAAGGCGATCTTCTGCGGGCTGTTTTCAGCGGCGACGATTTGAAATCAGTGGAGGTGCTTAGCCCGCTGTACGGGCGGGTTACTTTCCTTGATATGAACGGCGGCAAGGTGAGCCTGGAATTATTCAATGGCAAAACCACTACGCTTTCCTTTAGTAACGGCAGCGCGATAAATAACGACGGTAAAACATACTCCTCGCTAGGTGCTCTGGCCGTTGGCGACCGGGTGGAGGTTATAGAAAATAAAGACGGCGGATATATGTTCAGGGTTATGGAGGAAGTGTCCAGCAAGCTGGCCTTTAGTGTCGAAAGCGATGATGAAAGCGTCTACCTGGTGAAAGGAAGCAGTTGGGAAAGATACAGTCTGAATAGTAATGCATATATCCATAACAGCAGCGGAAAATCTTTAGCTATGAGCAATCTGAAGAGTGGCTATAGGGTTTCCATATATACGATATGGAATATGATTTACGAAATTGAAATTAAATTATAAACACAATAAAGGCATTAAACAAAAGCCAACCTTTCACAGGTTGGCTTTTGTTTAGTTATACACTTTTGCTTTCTAAATGAAAGGGAGTGTTCGCACGCTACTTAAGAAAGTAGTTCCGCGACACACCTTTTTTATTTTAGGGCGGCATTCCGGCTTAATTAGCCGGGCTTCGGGTACCGGTAAAAAAATGCTATTAACAATTGACAAGGATTAACTGAAGGAATAAACTTAATCCAGTAAATAATTCACTTTTTAAATTATTATCAACATGTTTGTAATAACTGGAATTGCTTTGCTAACGCTAGCAATGACAATCAGTCGGGATTTCCGGAATTTACTTAACTCAGCGAAGGGAGGAGGATGATTTTGAGCCGGGAGGTTCTTTCTCGCTACATTGACCGCTTGGATGAAATGGGCCGTCACTTTCTGCGCAGAATGCATCAGGAATTGGCGCAAACCATGGATAAAGGCGTTACGGGGAATCAATTTATAGTTTTAAAGATGATTTACGATCAGGGCCGCAGAACCGTATCGGAAGTTGCCGATGAGTTATGCGTGTCTTTGAGCGCTGTCACTGCGCAGGTGGATAGGCTATGCCGCATGGGGATGGTGGAACGCCGTCGGTCGGAAAAGGACCGTCGGGTGGTGTGGCTTCAACTGACGAATGAGGGACGCGCCGTTGTCAAGGATTGTCAGGCGGGAAGGCAGCGGGTGATTCAACGCTATTTGGGGCGGTTGGAGGAGGAAGAACTACTTCATATGATAGAGATTTATGAAAAAATACTGCATTTTATGAAATTGGAGGAAAAAGGGGGGGGCTGTCAAATAAGAATCATGAATAAGAACCACGAATAACCATCATAAATAACCATCACGAATAACCATGGCATGTGGATGATGGACAGAAGCGTAGTATTGGGTTGTTGATTATATGTTGGTAGCAAGCACCATAAAGGAGGTAGTCGACAATAAAACGACAGGCGTTATTAATTTTAGTTGGTTGCTTGGTCATTATATTAACTCTTGCCGGTTGCGGTGAAAAGAAGCAGCAAACCGGAGAGGAAGAGACCGTCATTCCCGTTGAAGCAACCGGGGTGGAAAAAGGCGCGCTTAATGATATCACCGTGGTCACCGGTAAACTGAAGGCCCTGGCGACTTCGGATGTCGTACCCAGCGGGCAGGGCGGCAAGGTAGCGGCGGTTAATGTTGAAGTGGGCAGCCAGGTCAGTGCGGGGCAAACATTAATTACCCTGGAGAATACTTCCAGGGCTTCCCTGGCAGCGGCGGTACGCCAGGCCGAGGAAGGTGTGGCCCAGGCCAAGTCAGGCTTGGAAGTAGCCCGGATTAATTATGAACAGGCTGCCGCCAATTATGAGCGGGGTAAACAGCTATACGACTCGGGGGCCATATCCGAGGCCGGTCAGTCGGGTTTTGAAACTGCTTATGAAATACCCTATAAGCAAGCCAAAGTGAATTATGAGGAGACGGCTCCCGCTGCGCTGGCTTCTGCTCAGGCCGCCGTGGTTCTGGCCAGGGAAAGATGCCAGGAGCAAGATAATAACTCGGTAATTAAATCTCCGATGAGCGGTGTGATAACTGCTGTTAATGTCAACCCGGGCGAATTGGCCAGTTCCGCCGCTCAAACACCCGTAGTGACTGTGGTAAACCTGTCCAAGGTGGAGGTTGAAGCCACTGTAACCGAGAGCTTGATTAATAAAATCGAGCGTGGCCAGAAGGTGCCGGTGACCGTGAGCGCGGTTTCGGATAAACCGTTTACCGGGGTGATTGCCAAAGTAGCTTTGGCAGCCGATGCCACCAGTAAGGCCTACCCCATCAAGGTGCAAATAGATAATGCCCGGCACACTCTTAAACCCGGCATGTTTGCCGAAGTGCAAATTAAGAATGCTTTGCCTGAAACGCTGTTGGTGCCCAGAGATACCGTTGTTAAAAAAGGCGATGCCGATATCGTTTGGGTTATTAACAAAGACCGGGTTAAATCCTGCGAGGTTACCGTCGGTGTCAGTGACGGTAAGAAGATTCAAATCCTTAAGGGACTTAAAGAGGGAGAACAAGTGGTTACTTCCGGTCAAAACATGCTCAAAGAAGATACTAAAGTGAAAATAAAGGCCCAAGTGAAGTGATTATATGAAGATTACTGATGTTTCTATAAAGCGGCCGATGCTGATTTTGGTGTGTGTAACCGTAGTGCTCTTGCTGGGGGCGGTGTCTTTTTCCCAGTTGAGTATTGACTTGTACCCCGAGATGGAATTACCCGTGGCACTGGTAATGACCAATTACGCGGGGGTGGGCCCGGAAGAAATTGAAGAACAGATCACTAAACCTATAGAATCGGTACTCAGTTCGGTAAGCGATTTGGATACTATTAGTTCGACAAGTATGACGGGCAGTTCCACGGTAACCATTATGTTGGATTGGGGAGCGGATATGGATGCCGCTTCACTGGAAATTCGGGAGCAAATTGATTTGGTTCGCGACGCCCTGCCTGAGGGCGCTGATGCGCCGATTGTTATTAAAGCGGACCTTTCCATGATGCCCATAATTTATTTGGCGGTGAACAGTGCAGATCCTATGCAGCTTAAGCAGACGGTGGACGACATTATTCAGCCCCGTTTGGAACGGGTAAATGGTGTGGCCAGTGTTTATTCTATGGGCGCTTGGGAAAGAGAAATTCAGGTGCGGGTGGATCCCGTCAAATTGAATGGTTACGGCCTGAGTTTAAATACTCTTACCGCTGCCCTGGGCAGTGATAACAGGAATGTTTCCGCCGGTGCTCTTCGGGAGGGCCGCAGTGATTTATTATTGCGGGTGACCGGTGAATTTGAAAACCTGGATCAGATTCGCAGTGTGGTAGTGGGCAACTTCGGGGGATCCCCGGTATACTTGAGTGACGTTGCCGAAGTGGTGGACGGGCAGAAAGAAGTTACCCAGATCGGCCGGGTTAATGGCCAACCGGGTATGATGCTGATGATCAGCAAGCAAAGCGGCGGCAATACGGTGGCGGCGGCCCAGGAAGTCAAGGCGGAACTGGAAAAACTGGGGCAGGAACTGCCTTCCGTTGACTTTCAAATTATTATGGATCAGTCGGAATTTATTGAGACATCTATTAATAACCTTACAGACCACGCGGTAATAGGCGGTATACTGGCTATATTAATGGTCTTGATATTTTTGCGCAATTTCCGCAGCACCTTGATTATATCAACATCTATACCTATCTCCATCATTGGAGCCTTTGTGCTGTTATATTTTGGCGACATGACTATCAATATGATCACTCTGGGCGGTTTGGCCCTGGGTGTAGGCTTAATTGTTGATGATGCCATTGTGGTACTGGAAAATATCGTCCGGCACAGCGAGGCGGGGATGGACCGGGTTATCGCGTCCCGGCAGGCCACGGATGAGGTGGGGTCGGCGGTTATTGCCTCGTCCTTGACAGTGGTGGCGGTTTTTGTACCCTTTATCTTTGCGAAAGGTCTGGCCGCCCAGCTTTTTACGCCGATGGCGTTGAGCATCAGTTTTTGCATACTGGCTTCGCTGGCGGTAGCCATCACTATAGTGCCTCTGCTGGCTTCCCGTTGGTTAAAAACGGCTAAAACCGGCCGGGAGGAGCAGTCGGCCGGCAACCGGGAAAAACTCCGGGGCATGGGGCGTCTGTACAGTGCATCCGAGCGGTGGTTTAATCAACTGGACGATTATTATCGCCGCCTGTTGCAAGTTGCTTTAAAAAGGCGTAAATTGACCATATTGATAGTGCTGGTAATATTTGTCCTGTCTCTTTTTGCCATACCCGTGGTGGGGATGGAGTTTATGCCCGGTACGGATCAGGGCTATGTTACTATTAATGTTGAAATGCCCAAGGGAACCTCGCTGGATGAAACCAACCGGGTACTTACAGATATTGAGCGTGTGGTGGAAAACAGGCCGGCCATTGATAGTATCACTTGCCTTGTTGGCAGCGGCGGATCAATGGTCGGGGGAGACAGTTCGGACAAGGGGCAAGTAATCTTAAAGCTGGTAAATCAAAATGAAAGAGAGATAACTGCCGATGATCTGGCCAACCAATTAAGTGCCGAACTAAAAGATATTCCGGGTGCTGACATTAAGGTTTCGGCCATGGAATCCGGCATGGGTACCGGCGAAGCGCCGATAGTAATTAAAATCAGAGGTGACGACCTGGATGTTCTGGCTCAGCTGGGTGACGAGGTAGTCGCTGTAGCGGAGCAGGTGCCCGGCACTCGCGAGGTATCCAGCAGCTTGGAAGAAGGACGCCCCGAACTGCACGTGATAATAAATAGGGACCGGGCCTCCATGTACGGATTAAGCCTGGCCGAGGTATCTTCCGCAGTGCGCACTGCCATTGATGGTACTGTGGCCACCCGCTACCGGGTGGGCGGTGAAGAAGTGGATATTCGGGTGCAGATACACGGAACCGATTACGAATTTACCCAAAGTGAACTGTCCGGCTTAAATATAGCGACGCCCGCGGGTACGCTGATTCCCCTGAGCCAGGTGGCGGAACTTAAGCAGGATCAGGGTCCCAATACGATTAATCGTGAAGACCAGGCTCGTATTGTTACGATAACTTCTCAGCTGTCCGGACGCGATCTGCGCAGTGTAACACAGGATATTGAGCGGGATATAGAGGATATAAATATGCCTTCCGGCTATCTTGTGGAATTCGGCGGGGAGCAGGAGCAAATGGCTGAAACCTTTGGCACTCTGGGATTGGTTTTAGTTCTGGCCATTATTCTGGTTTATCTGGTTATGGTGGCCCAGTTCGAATCCTTAATGCACCCCTTTGTGATTATGTTTTCCGTGCCGGTTACCCTGACCGGGGTTATACTTTCCTTGTTGATCTCCGGCCGGACTTTCAGTGTAACGGCCTTTATCGGCGTGATTATGCTGGTGGGCATCGTGGTCAAAAATGCCATTGTGCTGATCGACTATGTCAATATTCTCCGGCATCGCGGGCTGGAGAGAAACGAAGCTATTTTAAAAGCCGGTCCCACACGTCTGCGGCCGATTTTAATGACGGCTTTATGTACTGTCATGGCTATGTTCCCCATGGCCTTGGGTATCGGTGAAGGTGCGGAATCACAGGCGCCGCTGGCTACGGTGGTGGTGGGCGGACTGTTGTTCTCCACACTGATTACCCTTGTTTTGGTACCGGTGGTATATACATTAATGGACGACCTTAGCAATAAGTTTCGAGCCAAGGTTTTCAAAAGAAATAAGAGTGCCAACGAAGCATTATAGAAATTGACCCAATCGACGATATTGCAATTAATGGTGGTGATATTTGTCAAAGACGTTGCTATTAGATGCTATTTAAAAAAGCAATATTATTGCGGGCCCAGTGAGGCAATTCCGGACTCCAAAGCAAGGCCTCTGAAGAAATGCGGGCTTGTAAAACGCAGATTGCCGCGTCGCTTTGCTCCTTGTGATGACGGACTTCAATCGTCGCAGGGGTTGTATCCATGGTAATGACAGCCTTTGAGGCTTCCTAAATTACTTGGTAGAGGAAAAGGGGATAGGTTTTTAAAATGCCTGATCCCCTTTTCTATAATTTAGATTTTTTAAAAGTCTAAGACGGGGGCGATGGCCTATTAAAAATAAAATAACTATAATAGCGGTGCTAATGCTATTGATTGCCGCCTTGGCCGGGGTGACCTGGTATTACTGGTATAACAATATCCATTATGTATCTACCGAGGATGCTAAAGTGGACGGGGATATTTACAATGCGAGTCCGCGAATCTCCGGGGAGATTCTGGAAGTTAAGGTGGCGGAGGGTGATCTCGTACAGGCCGGCCAGGTTATTGCCAGGCTTGATGATACTGCCCTGCCGACAGGCGGCAACATTGATTTAACCATGGTGCGCTCTCCGATAAGCGGGCTGGTGATAAAGAAAACTGCCCACGCCGGTGAAATAGGAGCGGCGGGCCAGGCCGTCGCCATGGTAGTCAGGCCGGATGCATTGTATATTACAGCCAACATAGAGGAAACGGACCTGCACAAAGTAAAACCGGGCCAGGCGGTGGATATCAGATTGGACAGTGTGCCGGGTCAAGTATACGCCGGTCGGGTGGACTTTATTGGCGAGGCTACTTTGTCCACTTTTTCGCTGCTTAGCCAGGCGAACTCCGGGGGCAGCTTTACCAAGGTGGTGCAGCGTATCCCGGTGCGTATCGAACTTGAGGATATTGATAGATCACAACTGCTTTACGGCACTAATGCAGTGGTGAAAATCCATGTGCGCTAAATCTTCCGGCGACACGGCTTCACCGGCAATCTCCGGCACGCCTGACACTCTTAATCGCAGTGCATCCGGCCCGCCAGGTCCGGGTGGGCCGGACCGGCCGGGCTTTGGGCCACCTGGCGGGGGGCCGCCCGATGGCCGCATCCCCTGGGCACAACTGTTTATCCTCGTTGCGGGCGGTTTTATGGCTATTTTGGACAGCAGTATCGTCAATGTAGCCCTGCCCAAGCTGATGGCCATTTTTGGAGTGGGCGCGGAAAAAATACAGTGGGTGATGACCGCTTATCTGCTGGTTTCCGGGGTGGTTATTCCTGTAACCGGCTACCTGGGCGACCGCTTCGGCTATAAACGGCTGTATATTTATACGCTGGCGGCATTCACCGTGGGGTCGGCCCTGTGCGCCATTGCCTGGAGCAACAATTCGTTGGTGGCCTTTCGGGTGCTGCAAGCAATTGGCGGGGGTATGATGATCCCGGTCAGCATGGCTATGCTTTTTCGCATTGTGCCGCCTCAAAAAATAGGCATGGCCCTGGGCGTATGGGGCATTACCGCCATGCTGGCCCCGGCTATCGGTCCAACTGCCGGCGGTTATCTGGTAGATAACTTTTCCTGGCATACTATATTTACCATTAACATACCCATCGGCTTTGTGGTAGTCTTCCTTGCGGGGCTGATTCTCCGGGAAACTGACGTTCGTCACGATTTAAAATTTGATGTGCCAGGTTTTTTGCTTAGCGGTCTGGGCTGTTTTGCCCTGTTGCTGGCCTTGAGCGAGGGGCAGGACAAGGGGTGGACTTCGCAATACATAGTAACATTGCTGTTAAGCGCCTTTTCCATGCTGCTGCTGTTCGTGCTGTGGGAATTGCATACGCCCCAGCCTATGCTGGATATCCGTTTGCTGCGCAACCCCGTGTTTGCCGCCAGCCAGGCCACTACCGCCATATTAACCATGGGTCTGTTTGCAGCTATCTTTCTCATACCTATTTACGCGCAGAACTTAATGGGGCTCACTCCCATGCAAACCGGACTGCTGCTTATGCCCATGGCGCTGATGAGTGGCATAATGATGCCTATCAGCGGCCGGCTGTACGATAAAATAGGCGCCCTGCCCTTATGCATTGTCGGCATGGTTATACTAATCATCACCACTTACGAATTACGCGTTATCAATATGGATACCAGTTATCACTGGCTGCAGGTGATGCTTACGATCCGGGCGGCCGGCATGGGTCTGATGATGATGCCCGTCACCACCGCGGGTATGAACACATTGCCGCCCTTTTTATCCGGCCGGGCTTCGGCGTTCAACAACCTGGTACGGCAAATTTCAGCATCCATGGGCATAGCTTTTTTAACCTGGGTGATGCTGAAAAGACAGGTTTTCCACGCGCAAATGCTGACCGACAGTGCCAGCCTTTCCAACCCGGTGGCTCTGGATAGCATACAGCTGTTAGGCGCTCAATTGGCCGCCTCCGGTATTTCGGCCGGGCAGGACGGCCCGGTGGCACTGCTTGCGTTAACGGTGCAGCAGCAATCCATGGCACTTGGTATCGGTGACACTTTTGTAATTGGCACAATAATTATTTTATTTGCGGTGCCGCTGATATTTTTGCTTGGCAAAAAGCGGGTGGAGGCTCAGCGTGAGATTGAAATGAAGCGATACGCCCCTTAGGGATGCCTGATTTACCCGTAGATAACAAATAAGCGGTGCTGTTGCAACTATCATAGCGAACGAAGCGAAGCAATCTCGGAGTATGGGATTGCTTCGCTTCGTTCGCTATGACGTACTAAACCATGCTTTCATCTTTTATGGTGCCGTGCTTAGCGGTATAGATGTTTAATCGGAAATTTATTTCTAATTATTTAATTTTATATAGAAATAGCGATAATTTTAAGCTAATATGTTGCAGGAACGTGTAATAATCTGTAGAAGTAGTAGTATGTTCTAAGCCTCATCGTGCTGTCTTCCTGCCGGGGTCTAATATTATACAGCGGTTTTTGTACCGTATTTGGATATTGTGGGAGAACCGGACAACATTCCTTATTCTAAATATACGTCGTGAAAATTATATTTCCGGTGTAATTTAACATGTATTTTAATAATGTTGGAGAGCAATGCCATGACTGCAAAAAAGAAAAGAATAAAAAAGGAAACCGCCGGCCAAGCGGTTGTAAAGGATAAGCAAGCATTTGACTGGCTGCATCAGATAGCCTTCTGGGGTCTGGCCCTGCTGCTCTTTTTCCCGCCTTATTTTCAGGGACTTTTCTTTGCTCCGGGGCAGCAAAAAGCGATTATTTTCGTCATTCTGGTATTCTGGCTTACATTCCTGTGGCGCTGGCTGCAAAATGACCGTAAATTCCTGCGCGGACCACTGGACTACTTTGCTTTGGCCCTGCCGGTGATTTACATAATATCCGCATTTACGGCAGTGAACAAAGGACTGGCCATAGATGAAGTGGTCAAGAACATACTCTACTTTCTCACCTACTGGTCCGTCTCACGATTGGTGCGCAATAAAGAAGACATACATAAATTGCTGCACGTTATCTACATCAGCGCCATCGGCGTGGCCCTGGCCGGGCTGGCAACGGCTGCGGGGATTATACATATTAACGATGGTTTTAATGTTTCGGATATTGGTGGTTTTATTTCGTCTACCTTTCAGTATCATAACGCACTGGCCGTTTATCTGGGTGCGGTGTTCTTTGCGGGGCTTTACTTGTGGCATTTATCCAATGATCGCCGCCGGCCGGTTTTGTCGAAAACGGCCAATGCCAAGGGAATTAGCCAGCTGGAACTGTTCTGGGCAAAAAACTCCGGTTTCTTTTATGTGTCCGGCAATTTCTTGTTGCTGGCCCTGCTTTTAGGCAGTAAGTCCCGGGCCGGGATTCTGGTATTTGGCGTAGTCCTTGTATTGTATCTGATAGCTGCGGGGAATGAAAGGCGCCTGAGCGCATCACTGATATCGGGTTATCTGGGAATAACCGCTTATGTCGTAATGAGCAGGTTTATTCCCCTGGTTCAGGATAAGCAATACGGTACCGCCTGGCTTTGGGTCGGTGGCGGTGTGGTTCTGGCCCTGACCGGGCAGCTGGTTTTCACCCTGATTGACCGTTATGTATTCAGCCGCTGGATGGACGACGGTAAAAAGTTTATTCTGGCTTTTGCCTCCTTGGCAGCCATTGTTATCGTGGCCGGCGGGATTTTTATCGCCGGGAAACCACAAGTCGTTGCCAAAGTGACCAACGCCGAATATTTGCACAACGCTTACCAGCGCTTTTACTATATGGATTGCGCGCGGGAAATGATAAGCGAGCATCCCCTGTTGGGTTGGGGCGGCGGAGGCTGGAAGGAAGCCTACGAAGCTTACCTGACATACCGTTACACCACTCGGGAGGTGCACAGCTACTACTTCCAGGTGGGCGTGGAAACGGGAATTCCGGGTGTGGGTATCGTGTTGGGCATCTGGCTGGCGTTTATGTATTCGTCTTATTTGCTGCTGCGTAAGAGCGTGGACCGAGACACACGGCGGTTGGTATGGCTGCTGGTAATGATTTTTTTGATGATCTCCGGACATGCCCTGATTGATTTCGATCTTTCTCTTTCGGCTATAACTCTTGTTCTGTGGAGTGTATTTGGCATTGTCTCGGCTTTGCCGCGGCTGGGCGGGGTTGAGAAAGAACGCCGCAAAAAACAAACCGGTCCCGGCGTAAAATTTGTGCCCCTTGTTGCGGTCACGGCAGTATCGCTGGTCATATTTCTGATGAGCGCATGTCTTTTGGACGCAGCCAATAAATATGATCAGGGAATGTACCGTTTAGGGACAAATAATGTCAACGGGGGGCTTGAAAGCCTGGAAAAGGCTGTTGCTTACAACCCCTTTAGCGCCAAGTACCGGATTATCCTTTCTCAGGTTTACAATGGGCTGGGTAAAAACAATGCAGCGCTGGTTGAGGCCCGGAAAGCGGTAGACTTGAGTCCATACGGTTTTGCGGCTCGCACCAACCTGGCTAAAATAGCCGCGGCCGGCGGCGATCATGATTTGGCGGTGGCGGAAATTGAAAATACCGTATCGTTGGCGCCTAATAACATAGAAACTTATGAAGAATATGCCCAAGATTACGTAAACCTGGGCGTAAGAGAATTGACCACCGGCAAAAGTGATGCTGCCCGGGAGCACCTCGGCCGGGCAGCCGGTGTTGCTGGGATGATTGACCGGCAGGTGGCGTCTTTAAGTGACCGGGATCTTGAAATGTGGCAGGGACCGGCATTGACATTGACTGACAAGATTCGTCTCGCTTTGGGCCAGGCAGCCTATTTTCAGGGCAGCTTTTCCGAAGCACGGGAATATCTGTCCCGGGCATCAAACTCGAAAATGCAGGATGTCAAAGGCCGGGCCTTGGTATGGTTGGCGTTGCTGTATGAGAAAGATGGCCGTGCCGAACAGTCGAAAAAATTTCTGGATGAAGCAGACAAACTTATCCCGGAATATGCTCAACAATACGAAGCTTTTAAGGAAATTCCGGTTCTGTAAGGTTTTAAATGTTATGATATGATTATAGGGTTGGTCGGAATAGCTTAAGAAAACCTTGTTTAAGGGGCTTTATGGTTATATGAGTTATGACCAGAGGTTAAAAACTATGGAAAGTAATGCCGCCCGTGCAGCAGACGGTACTTGCCCTGCTGCCGGATATGATTTTCTTCTGCATATGACGGTGGCGCGCAATGCCAAGCTACGGTTATTGGCCGTGCCCCTGCTGATTTTTAATGATATATTGGCCTTTTATTTAAGTATTTTAATTGCCTATTCGGTGAGGTTGCTTTTGCTGCCTGCTGTAGTGAAAGTTTTTCCGGAATTGCCATCTTTAACGTTCATTTTTCGTAGTATCTGGTGGGTACCTTTTCTGGGCTGCTTGTTTTTTATCTTTGAAAAGACGTATACCAAGCGTCTTCCTTACTGGCAGGAAGCCGGCCAAATAGTTAAAACCGCCACCCTGGTTTTTCTGCTGACTATGTGTATAGTATTTTTGGCCAAGCAAGGCGATAGCACTTCGCGGACCACAGTAATGCTTTCCTGGGTGGTTAGTATATTTATTGTGCCAACCTTTCGCTATCTTGGCAAGTTACTGCTGGCAAAGCTGCATATCTGGGAAAAACCGGTTCTTATCGTTGGCGCCGGGGAAACAGGCAGGCTAATCCTTAACGCCCTTGACAATGAACCTACCCTGGGCTACAAACCGGTGGGCTTTTTGGATGATGATAAAATTAAGCATTTGCACCCGCCCAGACTGGCTTCGGGGCAAGAAGTTCCCGTGCTGGGTAACTTGGGCGATGCCGAAATCATTATGGAACGCAGCGGCGTCCGTGATGTTATAGTAGCCGTACCCGGCATGCCGTCCAAGAAACTCGTCCAATTGGTTAATCGGTTGCAGCGTAAGGCGCGCAACTTAATGGTGGTGCCCGATCTTTTCGGTATGGCTATGGAAGGGGTCGGCGTACAGTACCTGTTTAACGAACGCACGTTGCTGTTGGACATCAAAAATAATCTGAACGATAAATTTAACATTTTTATTAAAAAAGTATTTGATTTGTCCGCCGGTTTAGTTATTTTTACATGTCTATTGCCGTTTATGATTTTGATTGCCGCCCTGATTAAAATTGAATCCAAAGGACCGGTTATATTTACTCACCGCCGTTTGGGGAAAGGTGGCGTTGAATTCAATTGTTTAAAATTCAGGACCATGGTCAGTAATGCGCAGCAGGTTTTGGGTGAGCTATTGGAAAGTAATCAGGATGCCTATGAAGAATGGAACAGGGATTTTAAGTTGAAGGATGACCCCCGGGTTACCCGTATCGGCGGCTTTCTGCGTAAAACAAGCTTGGACGAATTGCCCCAGATCATAAATGTTCTAAAGGGAGAGATGAGCCTGGTCGGACCCAGGCCGATAGTCCGTGATGAAATAATCAAGTACGGCACCAGTATTGATAATTATTATCAAGTGCTGCCCGGCATTACCGGTTTATGGCAGGTTAACGGAAGAAATGACGTGGACTACAAGACCAGGGTGCAAATTGATACCTGGTACATACGCAATTGGTCATTATGGCTGGATATAACTTTGCTTATACGTACCATCAGCGTTGTTATTGCCCGTAAGGGGGCGTATTGAGAATATAGTGCAGTCCCTCATTGCAATGAATAAACTTGCAATGTGGTTTGGACGTCTGTCATTGCGAGGAGCGAAGCGACGAAGCAATCTCCGCTTTGTAGCCCGCATTCTTTGGGAACCGGCCTTGCAGTTTGGGATTGCTTTGCTTGCGCTCGCAATGACAGTTGGAAAAGCATACCGGAAGAAAAGCAATCTGAACTACTTAGTAGGATAGATAGGTCGGAAGGATAAATTTCGAATGAAAGATGATAATGATGGACAAAGGGATTTTCTATTGCGCTTCAACTTCATCGCATATCCTTAACTTCCACCTGCCCTACCTGCAGTTTTTTAAAGAACAGGGCTGGCGGGTGGATGTAGCCGTGGCTGGCGCTGGTGCTGGCGCCGACCACGGTGCGGCGGAAATTCCCTATGCGGATAATGTACTGGAGCTGCCAATTAAGAAAAACCTGTTGGCCATCGAAAATTTACGTGCCATATTTGCCGTTAAGCGGCTTATAATTGAAAATCGGTATGACATTATCAGCGCTCATACCACCCTGGCCGGCGCTGTAGTCCGTCTCGCCGTGATGCTGGCGGGAAAGCGACGCTGCGGAAATATCGTGTACACTTCCCACGGATATTTCTTTAACGAGAAAAGGCGGCTTTCCGAACTTCCCTACCTTTGGGTGGAGCGACTGCTGGCACCGGTAACCGATGTGCTGATGGTGATGAACAGCGTGGATCACAGGCTGGCGAAGCGATATAAGCTGGGAAAAAAAATTACCTTTATTCCCGGGATGGGACTGGATCTTTCAAAATTCTCCGGTGTAAGTGATAAAGAAAAAAAGAAACTAAAAATTGCTGCCGGCTACAAAGAAAATGATTTTCTGATCGTCTATGCCGCGGAAATGAGCAAACGCAAAAACCAGGGAGAATTGATCCGTGCCTTTGCTCTGGCGGCAGCTGCGGAACCTTCACTGAAGCTTTTGCTGGCGGGGGACGGAGCATTGAAAGCCCGGTGTGAGAAAATGGCCCAACGATACGGTCTGAACGACCGCGTTTGCTTTTTGGGACATGTTTCAGATATGGCATCCTTATATCGCATTTGCGATTTGGCGGTCTCTACAAGCCGCAGCGAGGGGTTGCCCTTTAACGTGATGGAAGCCATGGCCTGCGGTTTGCCGGTAGTGGCGTCCCGGATAAAGGGGCATACTGATTTGCTGGGTGGGCTACAGGAACGTTTCTTATACAATTTAGAGGAAGAGAGGGCGCTGACGGAAATGTTGTTGACACTTTGCCGTGATGAGGCATTGAGATATGTGCTAGGCGATGAGAACAGGATGAGGGTCCGTAAATATGGGTTGGAGCTAGTGAGGTCAGCGGTGATAAATAGGTATGGGGGATTTTAGTATATGACAGAGGATGCTGAATCTTGAAGATTTGCTGTTTTTGTGAAATTTGGGGTACGGGCGGGATCGAATCATTTTTGCTGAATATGTTGGAGCATATGGATAGATCCGGCTTGGAGATTGATATAGTTGCGGAAAAAAAGACCTCAGATTTATATATGCCCAGGGTAGGAGCCATGGGTTTGGGCTTTAAAGTCCTTTCCGGTAGTACGAGGAAGTTGCGTAAAAACCTTGCGGCATTCCAGGTTCTTTTGCAAGAACGCAAATATGATGTCGTTCATCTGAATATTTACCAGGCACTTTCGTTGTTATATGCTCGATATGCGAAACGGGCTGGCGTACCGGTCCGTATTGCACATGCCCACGGTTCAGGTCTGCGGCCCAGTATTACACGCCAACTAAAATTATTTTTACATAGGGTATCAAAAAATATGCTAAGCAAGTACATTACGGAATTTTGGGCCTGTTCCGGTAAAGCTGCTAGTTTTGTGTTTCCCAAAGGAATAAATTATCGATTTATTCCTAATGGAATCAATACCGATCGGTTTATTTTTAACTTGGTAATACGTGAGAAAATACGACTGAAGTTGGGACTCGAAAACTGCTATGTTATAGGAAATATTGGACGTTTGAGTTCCGAAAAAAACCAAAGCTTTCTTCTGGATATATTAATGTGTTTACATGAAAAATGTCCGGAGGCGGTTTTAATGTTGGTTGGTGAAGGTGAGGAGAGATTCTGCCTTAAAGAAAAAGCGAAAAAATTAAGCCTGTCTGATAAGGTACTTTTTTATGGACTAAGTGAGAATGTGCCACATTTGCTTTGGGCTATGGATGTGCTTGTTATTCCATCTTTCGTTGAAGGCTTTGGAATTGTAGCGATAGAAGCGCAGGCTGCAGGCCTGCCTGTGCTGTGTTCGACCGGAATGCCTCGTGAAGCTGGGCCCACGGAGTTGGCTAAATTTCTTTCTCTTGATGCAGGAGCGGAGATTTGGGCGGAGCACATCTTGGCAAGCCGGGGCACAGCAAGAATGGAAACCGCAGAGATTCTTAAGCGGTCGGGATATGATATTGTATCCGTTGCTAAAACAATACGTTCGTTATTTATAATGGGGGAGCCGCTATGAAACCACTTGTCAGTGTGATCTTACTATCGTATAAAAGTACTACCCTGTATGAAGCGTTGGACTCGGTTTTAGAACAGGATTACGATAATGTTCAACTGATTGTCTATGATGATGGGACTCCTGGTCTTACTGCAGAAACGATAGATGTCTATATATCTGGAAAGAGTGCTTCAAACATCAGGGAATGCATCGTAATTCATAATGATGTAAACCAGGGGACTGTGCGTTCGCTGAACAATGCTATTTCAAGGGCGGAGGGAGAAATTATTTTTACTCTGGCCGGCGATGATCGCTTTGCAGATAGCTCGGTATTATCGGGATGGACGAAGGCCTTCAAAGAAAGCTCCTCAGAAATAATGACAGCTTTTTGTGAAGACTATGATAGCACGATGACACAGTATATCGAAACAAGGCCTTATTTGAAGCAGGCTGAGCTTCTCAAAACAAGATCCGCCCGCGAGTTGTTTGAGTTATATATTCAGGAATTCTTTGTGCCCGGCTGTTGTATAGCTAGGACGAAAAGGTTCATAGAAAAATTCGGCCTGCATGACGAAAGGTTCAGGCTGATAGAGGACGCTCCCATGATTTTGACGATATGGAGCCGGAACGGGACTATCGGATTTTGGGACCGGGTGGCCGTTAGGCATCGTACCGGAGGTGTCAGCGCGCCGGAAAATATTAATATAGCGTATGAAAACGATCTTAACAATATCTTTGAGTTAGTTATAAAATCTACTTCGAATAACCTACGAAGAGATAAAAAGAGATACTTCAAATATATCGCGCGGCATAAGAGGGCCAGGAAATATGAGTATTATTGCAAGAAATATCAAAATAAAAAAATTAAGCTCTTGCTGCTCGGTATTTGGTTTTACTCAAAGTATCCGGTTACTACACTTAGGAGTTTTCTCCGGGAACCGGGGATAATTCATAAGAAGTTATGCCCTTAAAAAACAGATGTATAAATAAAGGATAGTGAAAAATGGACATTCAGATAATCAAATTCCGGCTGCATTCAGACATTCGGGGTGGCTTGATCGCAGTAGAACAATTAAAAGATATCCCGTTTGAAATTAAACGAATCTATTATATTTTTGATGTGACCGAAGGAACGCGGCGTGGATTTCACGCACATAAAAAGCTGCGGCAGGTGATGTTCTGTCCCCACGGATCATGCAAGATAATGTTGGACGATGGCACAGAGAAAGCGGAGGTTTTGTTGGATTCTCCAGACAAAGGGCTGCTGGTGAACAGTAATATATGGCGTGAAATATTTGATTTTTCGCAAGGGACAGTTCTGATGGTGTTGGCCTCTGATTATTATAACGAATGTGATTATATACGTGATTACGGTGAATTCCTAAGTTCATTGAAAAATATAATTTAGGAGCAGTAGTATGAAAGGAATTGTTTTGGCTGGAGGTAGCGGCACCCGTCTTTACCCGTTGACTAAAGTTACATCTAAGCAGCTTTTGCCGGTGTATGATAAACCAATGATTTTTTATCCGATTTCCGTGTTGATGATGGCGGGAATACGGGAAATGCTTATTATATCAACTCCCCACGATTTGCCGAATTTTGAACGTTTGTTGGGCAATGGGAGCGGTTATGGTTTATCGCTCAGCTATGCCGAGCAACCGTCTCCCGACGGTCTTGCCCAGGCATTTATTATAGGCGAAAAGTTTATTGCCGGCGACCGTTGCGCCATGATCTTGGGAGATAATATTTTTTACGGAGCAGGACTGGTTAATTGTCTGCGGAAGGCGGCATCAACGGAGCATGGCGCCACAGTGTTCGGATACTATGTCGATGACCCGGAACGTTTTGGTGTAGTGGAGATAGATAGTAACGGAAAAGCTTTATCTATAGAAGAAAAGCCGTCGAACCCGAAAAGCAATTATTGTGTGACCGGCTTATACTTTTATGACGAGCGGGTAACAGAATGGGCTAAAAATGTCAAACCCTCGGCAAGAGGCGAGCTTGAAATAACCGATCTAAACCGTATGTATTTAAATGAAGGAAGCTTGAATGTTATAACTCTTGGGCGCGGCTATGCCTGGTTTGATACGGGCACAATGGACAGTCTGGCAGATGCAACCGAATTCGTTAAGGTGATACAAAACCGGACGGGAACTACCATTTCGGCTCTGGAGGAAGTGGCATACAGAAACGGCTGGATCACAAAAGAAGCCCTTATAAAGCATGCGGAATCCTATGGAAAATCCCCTTATGGCGTCCACCTGAAAAAAGTAGCGGAAGGAAAAATAATATGAAAATATTGGTGACCGGGGGTGCCGGATTTATCGGCGGTAACTTTGTTCTTTATGAGCTGGAAAAGCACCCAGAAGACAGCATAGTATGTATAGATTTGCTTACATATGCCGGTAACCTTGAAACTTTGGAAAGCGTAATGTCCAACCCGGCGTTTAACTTTATAAAAGCCGATATAGCGGATCGACAAGCTATATACGATATATTTGAGTCAGAGAAACCTGATATAGTGGTCAATTTCGCAGCGGAAAGCCATGTTGATCGTTCGATTGAAAATCCGGCTTTGTTCCTTACTACTAACGTTATGGGAACACAGGTGCTTCTGGATGCCTGCCGCGTTTTTGGCATAGGCAGGTTTCATCAAGTTTCAACCGACGAGGTATACGGGGACCTTCCGCTCGACCGTCCTGACCTGTTCTTTACAGAAGAAACCCCGATACATGCTTCATCGCCTTATTCGGCTTCAAAGGCATCCGCGGATCTGCTTACTCTGGCATATTTTCGCACATTCAAGGTGCCGGTCAGTATTTCCCGGTGTTCAAACAACTACGGACCGTATCAATTCCCCGAGAAGCTTATTCCGCTGATGATAGCAAATGCTTTGAATGATAAACCGCTTCCTGTGTACGGGACCGGCGAAAATGTACGGGACTGGCTATATGTTAAGGACCATTGTTCTGCGATTGATTTGATTATCCGGTGCGGAAAAGAAGGTGAAATCTATAATATCGGGGGACATAATGAACGGACCAATCTGGAGGTTGTTCAAACGATCATTCACGAACTGGGCCGGGGCCGGATCGAGTTTGTTAAAGACCGCGCAGGACACGATCTGAGGTACGCCATAGACCCATCGAAAATATACCGAGAACTGGGATGGTTGCCGTCCACAGCCTTTAACGAAGGAATCCGGATGGCCATCCGTTGGTATCTTGATAATAAAGCATGGTGGGAGCGTATCATCAGCGGTGAATGCTAAAAATATTATGAACACATGTATATTAACAGATAACTATTAAACCGGAGATAAAGAATATGAAAATACCATGGTCTACCGTTCATTTTATGCATGAAGAATTGCATGACGAATTGATAGGTTCTTTTAAAAGAGTATTTAATGGTGATTGGTTCATTCAGGGAAGCTCCGTCAAGGAATTTGAGGATGCCTATGCGAAGTATTGTGAAACAGACTATTGCATTGGTTGCGGAAATGGCCTTGATGCCATAACAATTATTTTAAAAGCTATGGGAATTGGAACGGGTGACGAAGTAATCATACCTTCCTTCACATTTATTGCAACTGCTCTGGCCGTGGAATACGCCGGAGCGAAACCAGTTTTTGTTGAAATTGACCCGGATACGGCCCTTTTAGAGCCTTCCCGCATTGAAGAAGCAATCACCGAGCGTACTAAGGCCATACTTCCCGTTCACCTGTACGGGCAACCTGCTTCCATGGATGGGATATGTGAAATTGCACGGCGCTATGGCTTGAAAGTCATAGAGGATGCCGCCCAGGCTCATGGCGCTGTTTATAAAGGAAAACGTATCGGGTCGCTCGGTGACGCGGCGGCATTCAGTTTTTATCCCGGGAAAAACCTTGGAGCGCTTGGCGACGCGGGCGGTATTACCACCAACGATGCAAGGCTGGCAGGTAAAATTCGCGCTATTGGTAATTACGGTTCAAAGATCAAATATATACACAAATATATGGGTGTCAACTCACGTCTGGATGAGGTGCAGGCCGCGTTCCTTTCAGCTAAGCTTCCTCATCTGGAAAAATGGAACAAAGACCGCAAGAGGATAGCGGGCTGTTATCTCAATGAAATTAAACATCCGGAGATCAAGCTGCCCGTAGTAAAGACAGGAGATCATGTGTGGCACATTTTCGCTGTACGATGCAATAAACGTGACAATCTTAAGAAATACCTGAAAGATAAAGGAATTGAAACTAACATACATTATCCCGTTCCAATGCATTTCCAAAAAGCATTTTCTCATTATGAGTTACCACGTGGAACTTATCCTATTGCCGAAGAACTGGCTGATACGGAGCTAAGTCTTCCTATCTATTGGGGAATGACGGATGAAGAGATCAACTACATCATTAATGCGCTTAATAAGTTTAGGGTGGTGCAGACATGAGTATTAGCGAACAGGCATATATTGCTGATAATGTTATCATAGGTGATAATGTAATAATAGAAGACGGTGTATATATTGATTATAATGTAATAATCCGTGATAATGTCCATATTAAAAGGAATACTTACATTGGTGCACGGTGTATTTTGGGAGAATATCTTGCTGATTTTTATAGGGATAGTAAAAATAAATATCACCCGCTTATTGTTGGAGAAGATTCAATAATAAGGAGTGAAACCATTCTATATGGAGATAGCGTAATAGGAGATCATTTTCAAACTGGTCACAGAGTCACAATAAGAGAAAAGGCGATAATAGGCAACAATGTAAGAATCGGCACTCTGAGTGATATACAGGGGCACTGTATAATAGAAGACTATGTTAACTTACACAGCAATGTTCATATAGGAATGAAAAGCGTTATAAAAAAATATGCATGGATATTTCCATATGTTGTTCTAACTAATGATCCCAATCCGCCTTCGGAGCAGTTGCTTGGTGTAACGGTAAATGAATATGCCGTTATTGCAACGGGCTCAATCATATTACCTGGAGTTGATATCGGGAAAGACAGTCTTATCGCTGCAGGAGCTATCGTAACAAAAGATGTACCCGGCATGAAAGTATATGGAGGAAATCCGGCAAAAGAAATGTGCGACATAACAAAGATAAAGAACCGGACGACGGGTGAGGCGGTGTACCCATGGCGGTATACTTTTGACAGAGGAATGCCGTGGCATGGTATCGGATACGATAAATGGGTTGCAAAAGACAAATAAGGTTGTTTTATCGAGTTTTCAATTATACGCTATGTAATTAATTAGCTTAAACAGTCACCTAAAGTGGAGTTACATGTTTTTAATCTCAGGAACATAGCAAAATTTAAGCTGTGGAGGAGAAGGTAGTGCTTCAGAAACCTCTTGTGAGCGTAATTATCCTTTGCTATAACAATTATCAATATTTGAAAGAAACGTTATGGTCTGTTATTGCACAGGACTATCCAAGGATACAAATAGTTATTAGTGACGATTCCTCTGATTATTTTCCTGTTGATGAGCTTATTCACTTCATGAATAATGCTAGAGTTCCCAAGGCGGAAAATGTTTTAATTAATGTAAATGAAAAGAATATGGGTACCGTCGGGCATCTTGAGTACGTTCGTAAAAAATGCACGGGTGAATATGTCGTAGCCATTGCAGGCGACGATGTATTTTTCGACTCAAGTGTTATTACGAATTTCGTAAATGAAATGGAACGCCTTGGGGATTCTGCTCAGATAATAACTGCTCAGGCAGAAATGTGGGATTTGAAACTGCAGAAAAAACATAAAGACTTTGTTTCCGCTGATGATATTGAACTTATAAAAAAGCTGTCACCTAAGGAACTTTTTGAAGAACTGGCGTTAAGGTGCTTTATACCAGCTTTATGCTTCTGCCGTAAATCATTTTTTGAGAGGATCGGTGAACTTTCCTCGACATATAGAATTGTTGAGGACTGGTCAACGCATCTTCGTGCTTGCAGGATGGGAATTAAGATTCACTGGCTTGACATCGTTTCTATGAAGCACAGGGACGGTGGCGTAAGCCATGGAAATACTGCAAATTCCAATAAGGTATTTTATGCATACCTTAGCGATTTTAAATTCATTTACGATAAGGAGATACTTCCTTATCTTGAGCAACTATCCCAAGAAAAGGCAGAGAAAATTCTTGATTTTTATGATTATCGGATAAAATGCTATAATAAGGAGTTTGATAAGCTGCAAAAGAAAGAAGAGCAAGCGAAAAGAAAGGAAATAGTTAAAAGAGCAAAAGTTCGGAGATGGCAGTCTGAACAAAACGAAGCAAAAAAGAAAGTTAAAATCAGAAATTATAATCGTATTCTGCATAATGCAGCATATAAATTTTCAAGGAAAAACCACATTGCCCTGTTTTTTGCAGGTACTTTAATGTCGTTTATAACAGCCAGTATTATGAGCATACCTGATGATGCTCTATCATATGTTTTTCGCTTATTGTTTATGGTATTAGGCTGTTGCGCGTTTTTAACAAGTGTGGGAATGGTTATCACGAACCTGATAATGAAGATTAAATCTAGACAGTTTTAAAGTTAAGCGAGGGTTTTTAAGTATGCTTGTAAATATGAATTTTACATCCGGGCGTGAACTGCAAGAATTATGTAACCGGGCACTGGAGATAGAAACAAAAAATAGCAGAGATGAATTATGTAATATTATTGAGTTAAAAATAAGACGCATAGAAGAGCGCGAAAAAGGTGCTTGGGGACAACCTTCCGGAGATGAGACATATCTTGAATTATTAAGAAAACTTTACATATTACTTTTGAATGATTATGAGATTGATACTGATATAGAACGCCTAGGTGTCGAAGCTGCAACGCTGACTGACAGTAATCTCAGAGTGGTTTTTATTACACATGAACCAAGGGTATGGTCTTCTGTAGATAGCGTATATCGTGCAATGCTTAATGATGCTCGGTATATAGTTAAGATTGTATATGTTGCGGAACAACATGAGAATACAAAGGGAAAAAACGATAACGGAGTTTTAAATATATACCGAGATAGATATGGGGTTATCGTTATACATGAGAATGAGTATGACATGGCTATTGATAACCCGGATGTGGTGTTCTATGTTAAACCTTATAATGGGAGATTTAATGGCATAAATAAAAAATATAGTCACAATAGTGTCATGTTGGCTGGAGCGCGAATTATCTACATTCCGTATAGCATGGAAACGACCAGAAATTTTCTTGAATATAACTTTCAGCTTCCTATGATGTATCATGCATGGAGACATATTGTTTATGGACCCGTTGCTAAGAAATGCGCTGCCAGATATGGATACAGAGGCGGATACAATGTCGTGGTTTGGGGGCATCCGAAAGCTGACGGAATTGCTCGCACTGAACTTTATCAGCATGAAATCCCTAAAGGCTGGATAAAAAAGATTAACGGCCGTAAAACCTTTATATGGAATACACATCATACGATTTTGGACGGGGGCATGAGCACATGGAGTCAGCATGGGGAAGCCGTTCTAAATTATTTTAAAAAACATGATGATGTTGTTTTACTCTGGAGGCCCCATTTGTTACTTTTTGGCGTTCTTGTTAATAATGGCTATATGACAGAAGATGAACTGGGTGATTTCAAAAAAGAAGTAAGTTCCCATGATAATATTATATTGGATATAGATGAAGATTACCGCCCGGCATTCTGGGTGTCAGATGCTGCCATCACTGATGGAACCGCTTTCTTTAGTGAGTATATTTACACGGAAAGACCTATGATAGTCACGACCAATACTCCGACTATTCTTTGGCTGTGGCGTGAACTTCAGGATTGCATTCCTATTGCGGCAAAAACTGAAGAAATATTTGAATTTATAGATATGGTGCGCAAAGGCCAAGATAAATATAAACAGAAAAGACAGCAATTCCGCAAGAAACAATACTTTATTCCGAAAACTGGAACAGTAGGCGAGTATATTCGCGATAAGATCTATTCCGATTTGGTGGAGGAGATATCAAGCGCATTTCGGATAGCTAAAGGGAAGGACTGTAAATAGTAATGAGCAACCATGTGAAGCTGTCAATTATTATGCCGTGTTTCAATGTTGGAGAAACAATTGAACGTGCGATTGAATCCGTTATTTATCAGGCTGTCAATTTCCGATATGAGATTATCATCATTGATGACTGCTCAAACGATAACGGTCCTGAAATTTTTAAGCGATACGCGGATAGATATGAATTTGTTAAAGTCATCCGTCATGAGACGAATATGGGCAATGCTATGGCCTTTTATGACGGTCTTTCTAAGGCGCAAGGCGATTATTACTGCGTACTTGACGGTGATGATTATTACACTGTCCAAGATAAGCTGCAGAAACAGGTGGATTTTCTTGATGCGGATGTTAAATCTGAATATGCGGGTGTAGCACATTATTTCATCATTGATCTTGGAGATGGGATGGTTAATGTACCCGAACAGAATACAGAGACTGAATACAATTATGTGGACTTTTTTACTCGTAATACCGGTTATTATCATACAACGGTATTTATGTATAGGAACATTTTCCGTGGAAATGTGCCAGAACTTTTTAAAAGCGACGTATTCCGGGGTGATACTGTCAGAACGGCATTTCAACTTATATATTCCAATAAGAAAATTAAGGTTTTGAATTTTGTAGGCTCGGCTTATGTTTTCACGCAACTGGGAATATGGTCTGGCATAAATGAGAAGCAACAGGTGCGGCGTCAGATTAATTTATGGAACAATATGCGAGACATCTCTGCTACAGAGACTGAAAAACGCTATTACAACATGCTGGTAGATATTTGGGAAGATAAAATCAAAACAGCCACTGACAATTATTGCAAGTTTTCAGGCATTAGCATAGAAGCTGCACTCATACAGGTGCAGCAATATGCAGGAAGAATTGCGTATCGTATTGACGAGCGAGACTATATATTTAATGGCGTTTATTTTTCGGAGTATGCTGATAGTTTGTGTGCAACCTTGGGTTATGTCTACAGAGTGTATCATCAGGAATATGTTCAGAACAATGCTGAACCTAATAGCCTATGCATTTTCATTGGTTTATTAAATCCCCAAGGAGGCGGGATATTCAGGGAACTCAATGAGATTATCAATATGTACCCGGATAAACAGGTTACATTAATCTCTGCTACAAGTGGCGAACATGACGAATTGGCGAGAGAATTGCTGAGTAAATATCCTAATTTGCGTTTAATCATTGCTCCAGAGGAGTGCCCGGACAGACTTGGATATCTGTCTAAAGTGTATATGGAAGTCCTACCTTCTAAGGCATATTATTATACGTCCCACCATGATCCGTTTTTAATGACCCTGATGCAGTCCGGCCCCTGCCGGAATGATGTTTTGTTTTCTTTTGATCACGGGTATTTGTTGGGTATTTCTAATCCTAACATCGATTGCATTATTGCTAAAAGGCCGTCTGATTTCGATATGTTGCGCAGGAAATTCGGGGAAAAGGTTATTTACATCCCAACCTGGAACGAGCTTGTAGAAATCCCTGGGGATCCACATTATCAGCCGTTTAAGGGGCATGACAAATTAATTACTGCCTGCGCGGCGGCTAGATTCTACAAGGTCGACGGAAAAGGCTCCCATGTCTATTTAGATATGGTCCTGGAATTGCTGGAACATACCCATGGCAGGCATATTCACATGGGGCCAATCCCCAACGAGAAGCTGGAATACGTAAGAAGCTATATGCGTGAGCATGATATTCCAGATGATGCCTTCATTCACATCCCATGGGCGGACAATCCATCGGTTACGGCACTTAATAACCATGTTGACATTTTTCTTGAACCGTTCCCTACGGTATCATACAAGCTGACACTTGGAATGCTATCATGCGGCATCCCGGTATTTGTGCATGATGATATCCGGCGAATTAACAGTGTTGATTTCATTTATGAGGGCTGTATGGCTTGGAGAACGAAAGAAGGATTCATAAACAAGCTTACCAGTCTGGCCGCTGAGGAGCTTGAGGATCATTCCCGGCGATCCCTTCACTATTTCAACCGTTGGCATTCTACCGATGTGGTCCGACCATATTTACGGGAAGATAAAAGCTTTCCGCCTTCCAATTCGGTTAGTGTTGCTGATAATACAATACATGATATCAGGGAGTATTTAAGCCTGATTGGCTGTAAGGTCGGAAATTTGTACATTAGAATGGATCAGCCGAGATTGGATAACACACCGAAGCAAGTGACTACAGTAAATACAAAATCCGCAGAGATTTCCACCCCCTATGTGCCGAGGAACCGAGTGGAGTTTACCGGACCCTGGGTATGCCGAAAATTCCGCGGCTTTATTCGTTGTTATCAAGAGCACGGCGCCAAATACACTCTTCTGCGCATTAAAGTGCATCTTACCTGCAACGAGAGAAAGGCTACCAGAAAGTTCGGGTTATGGAAACGCTTTAAAAATTTACTTAAACTTATCTTGCCGCCTCCCATCATGGCATTCAACCGGGAGATAGAGCGGATTATTGCACTCAGCGAAGCGGTTAAACTGGAAATTGGAATATTGAGAAGTGAAAACAAACGGCTTTTCAAAGATAAAACGAAGCTTTTGAGCGATCTGGTAGAAAGTAATATAGAAGATACGAAACAGGTATTTAATAACTTGAATAGTCAACTGGCCGAAATGGATCAAAAGCAGAAAACTACTCAGGAAGGATTAGGCAACATTAATAATACTATGATGGAGGTAAAAGCTCAAACAAAGCTGATACATGACTCCACTGGCCGGATCCACTATAATATAGGAAGCATATACTCCTCTGTGCCTAAAAGACATTTATATAACAATGAGAGTGAGCGGAGAGTAATTAGAGGTTTTATTGAATACATGGGCAGAGCAGATTTTGAAGACAAATTTTTATCGTTGATAAATGGGTTAGGCCCGGATAGCCGTGCAACTGTCTCAAAGGTTCTTGCAAGACAAAAAAGAATAACATATGTAAAAGACTTGCCGATAGACATAATGACCGACGCGGAGGCTGAGAGGATTAGATATATAAATCAAAATATGCAAGATATATTAAAAGTTTCGGATAACCTATATAGTTATAATAATTACCTTTTGCCAATAAAACATTTTGAGATAAGTGTATTTATTGATAAATACTTTATTGACACACTAAGGCACCCTGAATGGTTCAATACTAAATGCATTATTGATGCAGGAGCTTTTATAGGTGATTCTGCATTAATACTTGCACCTATGACCAGCGGTAAGGTGTATGCTTTTGAGGCAACAACAGAATATTTTGAGATGATGAAACAGACTTTGCGAATCAACCAACTGGAAAACGTTGAACCAATACATGTAGCACTTGGTGCCTCAAATGGAACTGTGGAGATTAACGTTGCCAGCTCATCAAGCTCCATTAACGTTCCGACTGGAACTTTACAGTATAAAGAAACCGTTAGGATGATGATTTTGGATGATTTCGTCGAAGAAAATATGATTGAAGTAGGGCTTATAAAGGTCGACATTGAAGGTTATGAGCGCGAATTTCTCAAAGGAGCTGAACGGACGATAAAAAAACAACGTCCAACATTGCTGCTTAGCATTTATCACAATCCGGTAGACTTTTTCGAAATCAAACCTGAGATAGAAAAGTGGAATCTTGGATATAGGTTTAGAATACATAAGCCGATTGATTATACCATATCCAGAGAAGTTTTATTAATTGCAGAGGTAGAATAAATTTTAAATAAAATTGGATTTTAGGAGATAATTGAATGAAAATTGCAGTCGCATTGACTAGATATGTGGGCTTGTAAATACTGTGGTTTTGGCACATATAGTCACTCTATAAGCTCATGTTCGACAGTAAATAGGCATATATTATGAATTTTAAATATAAGAATTCAATATCCATGTGGATTTGCGTTGGAGAAGTTGTGGGTTTGGTCAATATGCTGGGTAAAATTGAACCCCACGCAAGACCCTTCTGTTAAATTAAGTTTATGCACCAGAAGGTGCAAATAAATTCAAGGGATGGTTATCAAAGTACTTATAACCGGGTTGCTTGATTTGACTATCATGATTATCAGCGTTGATTAGCCAAAATAGAGTTGTCTGGTAATGAAAAACATTTCAAATGCGCTGGTTATCATATTGAACTACATCTTGAGTAAACTTGTAGTATTTAAGAGTGATGTTGATTCAAGTACCACCCACAGCAGATAAGAAAATAGCGGCTGAAGTAAGGATATTTTAATAAGGAGATAATTATATATGAATATTGCAATCGCCGGGGCCGGTTATGTTGGTCTTGCTTCCGCCGTTGTGCTGGCTCATGTTGGTCACCAAGTTGTCTGTGTGGACGTGGACGAGGCCAAGATTGAACAATTGAAAAAAGGCCCTTGCCCCATCCACGAGCCGGCTCTACCCGAGTTGATGGCGGAAAACCTCAGTCGCCTTACCTTCACTACTGACTATGCCGTTGCCTATTCGAACACGGATGCTATATTTATTGCTGTAGGGACGCCGGAAAAGGCGGATGGCTCTGCCAATCTGTCATATGTTTTTGCCGTTGCCGAACAGATTGCCGCCTCTGTTACCTGTGATTGCGTGGTGATAGTGAAGTCTACCGTACCTATCGGCACTAATGAAAAAATAGAACAGCATTTGAAAAGCCATCTAAAGCATGATGTTACCATTGAGGTGGTTTCTAATCCGGAATTTTTGTCTCAGGGCACTGCAATAAGAGATATGCTTTACGGCAGTCGTATCGTGGTGGGTACGGAATCGGAATCCGCCCGTCAGGTGATGGCAAACATCTATGAAAATCTGGAGCAGCCGGTTGTATTCACCGATCGCCGCAGTGCGGAGATGATTAAGTATGCTTCCAACGATTTCTTGGCCCTAAAAATCTCCTACATAAATGAGATTGCCAATCTCTGTGAGGTGCTGGGGGCAAATGTGGAGGATGTGGCCCGGGGCATGGGTATGGACCCACGCATTGGGGATAAGTTTCTTCGGGCCGGTATCGGTTACGGTGGCTCCTGCTTTCCAAAGGATACGAAAGCACTCCATTGGCTGGGCAACTTCCATGATCACGAGTTGAAGACGGTAAAAGCGGCTATTGAGGTTAACGAAAACCAAAAGCTGCGTCTTATTAAAAAGGCACGTAAGTATTATGATAGTTTTGAAGGCCTTATAGTCGCAGTGCTTGGCCTAACTTTTAAGCCTGGCACGGATGATCTGCGCGAGGCACCGTCCTTGGTAAATATACCCATCATGCTGGATAGCGGTGCGAAGGTCAAGGCTTTTGACCCCTGCGGAGTGGAGAAATTTAAAAGGAAAGTTAGCGGCAATATAATATATTGCGACACCCCTGAAGAAACTTTAAAAGATGCTGATATTTGCTTTATCCTTACCGAGTGGCCGGAAGTGCTAGAACTGCAGCCTGTGCATTTTCTTACTATGAAGCGGCCAATCATTCTAGATGGAAGGAACTGTTACGACCCAGGGGGTATGGAAGGCTATCCTTTGGTTTATGATTCTATCGGGAGAACAGTGGTATCCTATCTGGACTGAATAAGGAGTTTAGATGAGCCTTTCCATAAAGATCTAGTATCCTGCCGATAAGATAATGAAATACAATTATCTTATCGTTGGTGTAGGTCTGTTGAGTTCCATTTTTGCCTATGATGCCTACAAGCGGGGCCAATATTGTCTTGTGATAGATAAACGTGGCCACATTGGTGGTAATATAATATTGTGAATCCGTAGATGGAATCAATGTGTACAAATATGGAGCACAGATCTTTCATACCTGCAATGAAAAGGTTTGGCGATACATCAATCAGTTTGCAGAGTTTAATAATTACATTAATTCTCCTGTTGCTATTTATAAAGGTGAATTATATAATTTACCTTTCAATATGAATACCTTCAAGACTCTGGCTCAAGCCAGGGCAAAAGTAAAAGAGCAAACCCGGCGGCTAAATATTATCGAACCTTCTTAATTTGGAGGAACAGGCTTTATCATTGGTTGGCAGGGATGTCTATGAGAAGTTGATTAAAGGATATACTGAGAAACAATGGGGCCGTCCCTGTACAGAGCTTCCGGCTTTTATTATTAAAAGGTTGCCCTTGCGCTTTGAGCATGAGCTGTTGGACTGTGACAATTACCAAGGCAATGCTGTTGTCAATTATACTGATCGTGAAATTCCGTATACCAGAATTATCGAGCATAAGCATTTTGAGTTTGGAAAACAAACTATGACTGTGATTTCAAAAGAGTATCCTTCAGAATGGAAGCCCGGTGATGAACCGTTTTACCCGGTTAATGATAAAAAAATAATATGTTATATACTCAATATGCAAAACTTGCTGAAACCCAAAATAATGTGATTTTTGGCGGTAGGTTGGGTAGTTATCGTTATTATGATATGGATAAGGTGATTGACGCAGCACTTAAGGCTGTTGCCATCGAGTTTGGCGAGTAAATGATATTGCCTTATTTATTATGGAGAAATAGAAGATACATGAAGTTATTTAATGTTATTATGCTAAAGTATGGTATTTGCAGTGCAGAAAAAGCTGTGTTTTTAAGATGGTTTCGGCTTTAGTTTCTTCTTCTTTGGTATCATCATTTAGGGATTAAAGAGGAGAACTCCCATGCTAAAGAGTTTTAGGATTAATATTAAAGTTTTTTCGTTGCTTAAAAAACTGAAAAAGCATGAGTTTCTCTTTGAGGAACTTGTAAAAAGGGATTTTAAAAAGAAGTATAAGCGGACTGTTTTGGGAATTTTGTGGAGCATGCTTGCGCCTCTGCTGACACTCTTAGTGATGGCTATTGTATTTACGGAGTTTTTCGGCAGAACCACTCCCCATTTTATTATCTATATGTTTGCCGGAAACTTGGTATTCTTTTACTACCGGGAGGCTACCGGCGGTGGTATGACCGCTCTTGTCGCTAATTCTTCGATCTTTACCAAGGTGAATGTGCCCAAGTATTTATTTGTGTTTTCCCAAAATGTATCTTCGTTAATTAATTTTGCTCTTACTTTGGTTATATTTTTTATTTTTGTGGCTATGGACGGCATACCTTTTACATGGAAATTTATACTGTTAATCTATCCCACTGCTTGTTTGCTCATATTCAACATTGGGATAGGTTTAATCTTATCGGCATTATTTATTATTTTTAAGGATATTCAGTACCTATATGATGTATTTACGATGATGATAATGTATCTTTCAGCCATATTTTATACCATTGATTCTTATTCACTAACAATGCAATATATGTTTCACCTAAACCCTATTTTTGTGTATATTACTTATTTCAGAACAATCGTTATTGACAATACGGTTCCATCGGTTAATTACCATTTGCTCTGTGCGTTTTACGCTCTGGCGGCAATGATTGTCGGTGGTGTTATCTATAAAAAGTACAATTACAAATTCCTATACTATGTTTAAGAGGGACTACTATGATTGTGAAGCTGCGTAATGTATCCGTTCGATACATCACAGGGGATTTTAAAGAAATCGGCATTAAGGAATATATAGTCAGACGCTTGCAGGGGAAATATGATATAAGGGAATTTTGGGCGGTGGATGACGTTTCCTTTGCTCTTGAAAAGGGGGATTTATGCGGAATTATCGGCAGCAACGGAGCGGGGAAATCCACGTTGCTGAAGGTAATTACCGGTATTATGGTGCCTACAAAGGGCCATGTGAATGTTAATGGCAATATTGCCGCGCTGCTCGAGCTGGCTTCCGGTTTTGACGGTGATTTAACGGTGAAGGAAAACACTTATTTGCGCGGGGCCATGCTGGGATATACAAGAGCGTTCATGAACGAGATGTATGAAAAAATCATAGCTTTTGCCGAGCTTGAAGAGTTTCAGGACAGGCCCTTTAAACAATTATCATCCGGTATGAAATCCAGGCTGGCTTTTTCCATTGCTTGCTTGGTTAATCCGGAGATTTTAATTTTGGATGAAGTGCTGTCAGTCGGCGATGGGGCCTTCCGGAAGAAGAGCGAAGCCAAAATGATGGAGATCATTCATAGCGGAGTGACAACCATCCTGGTGTCCCATTCGTTAGATCAAATTAAAAGGATGTGCAACAAGGTGCTCTGGCTGGACAAAGGCAAGCAGATTGCCTTTGGGGAAACCAGGGAGCTTTGCGACCGGTATGAAGAATTTTTGGCGAAGAAATAGTTATTGCCTTTCTACGATTACTCGCTTGATCAGCGGCGCCAATGCAGGCAGGGATTCACGTATTGTCATATATACAGTACCTCCTGTAGAACCCGGTCTTTTATGATCGGTTTTAAGGCATCCGGCGTAACCAGGTCCACTTTCCGACCAAGAATCTCTGTCAAGTGATATTGCAACTTGATGAAGTGAAACAAATCCACGTAGTCGCTAAATTCCACCAGTATATCAATGTCACTTGATCCTTTAGCTTCACCTCGGGCAAATGAGCCGAAAATTCCTAATTTGGAAACCTTATAGTTATCGCGTAATTCTAACATATGCTCTTGTATACACTCAACTGGGTTCACACTAAGTCCTCCATTCACTTGCGACTGGGGATACACAAACATCTTTAGAAGTACCTTTCGCGAAAGTCCGTAATATACGTTAATGGTTGTTAAACCCTAAGAGTTAATTTAATTCTACTAAAATATGGTATATGACTAAAATATCATGTGCACTAGCGTTTGTCAATCAAAAAAGAGCTGGGTCTGGGTTGATACCATTAGTCAGAACTGGCTGGGTCCGGCGGGCGGCACATTAAAAAATGCCCGCTGTATTCCGCCTGTTCAAGCAGCCACTCCGGCAGATTCCTCTTCTTGATGCCGTCGTAATCTGCTGCGCCAAATACATCATCCAGCGTCAGCAAGGTTTTGGGGTAGTTGTCCGTTATTTTCCTGAACGGGGCGAGCTCACGGGCAAGCGTCTCTTCATCGAGCGTTGTTGCCGCGATCTGGTAGTATTCAAGCCCCTCGTCATTTCGTGCCACGAAGTCCACTTCACCGTCGTCTATCTCTCCGACATAAACCTCATAGCCGCGCCGGAGCAGCTCCAGGTAGACTACATTCTCTAAAATATGCCCGATGTCGCTTTCTTTGCCGCGCACAAGCATATTCCTAAGGCCGATATCTACCGCATAGTATTTCGGCTGCGTCGTCAGATACTGCTTGCCCTTGATGTTATAACGCGGCGCTTCATACAGAAGCAAGCTTTCCGTGAGTCCGTCAAGATATTTACCGACGGTCTTTTGGTCCGCGCCGCTCCCCGAAGATCTTAAGGTGTTGGCGATTTTGGTTGCGGAGGTTTTATTGCCAATGTTGTGGAGCATGAACCGTACAACCTTTTTGAGCTGTTCCACATCTGTTATCTTTTTACGAGCCACGATGTCATTGAGCAGCACCGTGTTATACAGGCCCTGCAAATACTCGCGGGTTTCCCGTTTGTTCAGCTCAAACCGCAGGATGTAGGGAAATGAGCTGAATTCCAGATAGCGTTCAAACTTTTCCCTTTTGGAAAGACCGTGCTGCTTCGTTTCTTCAAGACCGGTATAATACTCCCGAAAAGAAAGCGGCAGCATTTTGAGTTCCACATACCTGCCGGAAAGCACCGTGGCAAGGTCGCTGGAAAGAAACCATGCGTTTGAGCCTGTAATATACACGTCGCAGTTTTTTTTCAGGAATAAGCTGTCTACCGCCTTTTCAAAGGCGGCAACGTGCTGTATCTCGTCCAGAAAGATGTAATTCATCTTGTCCGGCGCAAGCCGCTCCGTTACATAATCGTACAAAAGCCGGTAATCAGATAGATTTTCATACTCAATGTCCTCAAAGTTTAGCATGATGACCTGCTCTTTCTCAACACCGTTACCAAGCAGATAATCACGGTATATATCGAATAGCGTGGACTTTCCGCTTCGGCGCACGCCCGACACGACCTTGATGATTTGCTTTTCCCGCCAGCGTTTTAACCAGTCCAGGTATTCGTTTCTTGCTATTCGGTTGACCATGATACCACCTCACACGCTTTTATTATTTCCATTGTACTCCCGGATCATTCACCGGTCAACACATTTAAGGAACCAAATCCCGATATTATTTGATAACTCCGCATTTAGGGAACGGTGCCGAACGAGGCGGGGCAAGTCTCATAGTCCTTGCTTATAATCGAAAGACTTATTGTTAGCAACTACTTTATTCTGTACCAGGACCCTCTTTTTGTTAAAGAACATGATAAAATTCTCATAAATGGTCACGAAAAACCCGCACAATTGGGGAAAATGAAAGTGCCAGCTTTTGGCTTGGTGTGCGTAATGACCTAAAAACAGGGGTGTAGAAGACATCCTGATTGCCTGTAAAGATGGGCTTTCGGGGTTCTCCGAGACCATAAACAGATCATAGAGGCCGCACTTCTGGATCAAGGGTTGCTTTTATTAATAACGATACAGGGCAAATCGTGAGACTTCATAGGCCGCATCCGGGAAAGCTATTGAAGAAGTATCAGATTGAGCAACTGATAGAAGAATTAAAAAAACAAGGAGTGCTTTAACCATGAAAGATGTTATGATATATCAAGATTATATTGGTTCAGTGCATTATAGTACAGAGGATGAAACATTCTTCGGTAAGATTGAAGGCATAAATGATCTGATCAGTTTTGAAGGCGCCAGTGTCGGAGAACTCAAGGCGGCGTTTGAGGAAGCGGTCGAGGATTATTTTGAACTGTGCCGTTTGAATGAGAAGGAACCTGAAAGAATGTATAAAGGCAGCTTCAATATAAGGATTAGGCCCGAGCTCCATAAGCAGGCCGCACAAATGGCGATGATAGAAGGAAAGTCATTAAACCAGTACATTGAAGACGCAATAGAACAGTACTCGGTAAATAAAGCACTGGAGCTCGGGCTGACGGAATAATTGCCATGTATACAATGGTCAGCTTTGTCACAAAACAGTGGTGCTGTGGATGATCATCCTTGGTTAATTTGATATAATTAGATTTAAAAATAAAGCTACTGTATTTGCAATGATGATACTGAGCATGCATTGTTTGTGCTTAAGCAGAGGCGGTCACCGAAACAAATGGTTCGCTAAAATCAAAGGTTTAGCAAAGGAAACGGGTGCAACTCTTGATGCTTATTTAAATAGCGAACAGGTGGTAGCTCCATCTAAAATTAGTATTCGTTTAAAAAAGTCGATGAAGATATAATTGAAGTGGAGCCCATTCTCTGTGAAGAGGAACAAGCGGATGAGAATGGTGTTGTTTTAAAACAAGTATTGGAAGCCGAACAGTTAGAAACCTTTGTGAAGGTTTTTGATAAATTTCCCAGGGTGAAGGAAATTTATCCTATACCTAACGGTCCTAAGGTGGTATTTGATGAAAAACAAGCAGTAGCTTTGGAGCAAATAAACTTTGGTAATAAACTCAGTATCACATGCGGTTGGTTGATGCTGAAAATTTATAGGTAGACTATATAATTAATTAACTATAATATTTCTGGTTGACCGGATTTTATTCTTTTGATATGTATACCATCTTTAACTTTTTCACCATTGACCTGTTCCAATATTTTAACCAGTTTGCGATAAGAACTGGGTATGATCCTGGGGACATTTCCTTTGGCTAGAACAACCCTTGCCATCATTTTGAAGTGTTCGTCAATAACGTTAGTTCTGAATTGAGCAATCTTATTTAATTCAAAATATGTTTCAGCTATTTGTTTATAAGCATCACTAATATTGCTTCCTTTTAGTTCAATAAAATATGATACATTATCATCACAATTAAGAATTAGATAATCACATTTTCTTTTGTCTTGATCATTAATAACGCATCCGTCAATTTCAATTTGCATAATTAGCTTTGCGCCGGGATTGCTTCCAATATACCTACTATTCCCGCCGGTACGATCTTTTAGAGTTATTGTTTGATCTCTTCTTGATTTTTCACATTCAGGATATCCTAAGGAAATCATTTAATCCTCCAGATCATATAGTTTGGTGTACTCATCATTAATTATACTCGAAATATCATCAATCTTTTCGGCTTTTACCAAGTTAACTTCGTTGTCTATCATACTTTGAGGCTGTTTATTGCTTTCAAGATAATAAGCCGATACTCTTTTAGTATTAAGCCAATATTCCTTGTCTATGACTCTATTAACAGCATTTTCTTTTTCTTGACCTACCTTATAAGCATATAAAAGATTATTTATTGATGTTAAAATATACGGGCTATGGGTAGTTATAAGCACTTGATTATTATTTTGATTGGAGAAAAGTGCAATTAGGTTTACTAAATCCCTTTGGGCTACTGGAAATAGATGTGCCTCAGGTTCCTCAATAACCACGAACATTTTTTTCTGATTTAAAATCCAACTAAAAATCATGTATAGTATCCAAATTGATTCGTGTTGTCCTGAAGATGCATAATTTATTTTAACAAATTTACTGGATTGGCTATCCAGTATAATTTTTTCCCCATTTATATCGTTCCTGTATTCTCCTTTTAATATATTCCTTAGTGTAACCTTTGCAAGTTCGACCATCTTTCTATTTATTGGTTCGATTGTTGTATGCTTTTTTCTTGATATTAGTTCATCAATACCATCCTTAAAACTTATTTTTTCCTCTTGAATTATTCTTAGGAATTGGCTTGTAATATAGTCGAGGTTAGCCAGGGATATTGTGGATAATTGGTCTGAAAGCAATGACAACAGACTTCTGCCTGCTGGAATATAAACAAGTTCTCTATCGTCGTTAAAAATTCTATTAAGTTCAAGTTTAAGCTCTTGATAAAAAGCACGTTTCTCAATTAACTGTACTTGTGTGCTGGATAAATTATCATTGTATTGATAAAGATCATTACAAAACCTTTTTGCCCTTTCTTCGAGGTTTATTAGACTTTTTAACATATCAGAGCTATAATCGGTTGTAATATTTCTTTCCTTGGGTGATAGAGTGATTTCAATGTAGCTCGTACTGCTATAATTAAATTTTAAAAACGTATTATCTAGATGCCTGGAAGAACCAAAGAAATCGAGGAATCTCTGTCTAATTCTTGTGTATAAAACACGAGGAAACTTATCAAAGCTTCTATTATTGATAGACTCAACCAGATAGGTGAAAATATCATCACGCATGGCTCTGAAAAAATAAATGCATTTACATATAGTGCTTTTCCCACTTGCCTGTTCGCCAATAAACAGAATAAAATCATTTATTTCTAGTTCACAATTGGACACAGGACCAAAATTTCTAATTAATATTTTTTTATCCATATATTTATCACCTTTCAAAAGGCTGCTATTGTTGGCGTTGTTATTTTTTCACCGGGCGATAATTCTTGACTCTTTCCGATTATATCACATACGGTCACTATACTGCAGCAGCGGAAACCAGTGGGGGAAATTGGAAATATACGATGGTTACTTTAGGAGCTGATATTCATGCGGGCATTAACTTAAAATATTCCTAATGTCGGAAAAAATATTGTTTGTGCTTAAGCAGAGGCGGTCACCGAAACAAATGGTGGCCGCCTCTGCTTTGTCCGGTCTGGCATCCGGATGAGCTAAAGTGGATGGGCTAAAGGTGAAGACTCAGTATATTTAAACATCAAAATCAATATCAAATAACCTGTGCCAGGGCAGGTTTACTTTGTTTGCGTTAACGTTGCCAAAGTCCTCCCGCAAGTTATGTTCGGCGAAATCATTAAGCATTTTTTCTATCTCCGCCGTGATCCGCCGCTCCAATTCGGGGTCGGTTATTAAAGTATGCTGTGCAGCGGGTACCTTTTCCTTAATCACCGGTCTGACCGTCGCCTGATAGCCCCAGTCCTCAAGCAGGCTTTTCAATATGATGCTTTGCTTGGTTTGGGCGGCGCCGGGGCTGTCTGAAGCGGCGTGTCCGGCGGCTATGGTTCCCTGACTTAACGCCAGACCCACTGAATTGCCGGCTGTATTCCATCCCGAGTAGCCCGCCAATTGTGACAGGTCGTATTGTTTGTTGAGCGTATTCATAAACCCGGCATCCGCCATATTGGGGTAATTTACATCCGCTATGGTTACCGGAATGCCCTGTGCGGTGTAGCTTTTGATGCGATCGATAAATTGCCGCCTTTCAGCGGCGGGCCCGTCGGCGGCTTCCGAATGCGCTTCCTCGTTTCCTGAACCGTTGTTTAAAGCAAGTACGATGTCCGCCTCACCGGGGAGCTGCGCGGGTGCGGCTCCGGCGGCTTCAATATGCAAGGCCACGTTTTGCCGCAGGGGAACATCCTCATACAAAGGGATATTCCCGGCCAATGACGGGCAGGCATAATCCACGTAAACCCGGGGCGCCCCCCCGCCCAACCGACTGCTTATGTCGCTTGCCGATCCGTCGCCGCCCGCGCCATTGCTTGCGTCGTTCCCGCTACTGCCATTCGCGCCGCCGGATACCTTGCCGACGCCTGGACTGTTGGCCATAGCGGCCAGCAGCACCTGGCCGCATTCATCGGTACCGGTTAAGAACAGCACCTTGTCAGCGATGTTATACTGCCGCACCAATTTGCCCAATTTTTCGGCTTCCATACGAGTGAACCCGTGGGGCGAGGTATCATCCTTGCTTATTAGCAGGCGGTCAATATAACCCTGCCGCACTAATTCCAGAACTTGCTCGGTTGCCTGATAATTTTTATCCCGTCTGCTGGTAAAGTCCTTAAGAAACTCTGCGGGGATGGCTTTTGTCAGCTCGCTCAGCTTTTCAGCTTCAGCCGGCTCGATTGTGCCCAGGCGGCTTTTATCCAGCAATGCGCCATATTTAAAAATTTGGGCGCCGTGCCTGGCGTAATAATCAGGCATAGTGTGGGGCGTATTGGCCGTTGGAGCCCTCATTACAGAGACAAAAGCGTAAACGGTATTATCGTTGTTCTTAATGCTTTTTATGGCGTTGACCCGGCTTGATAATTCATTCGGTTCCAGGTTGTGCTTGCGGGATTCCACCAGACCACCGTATAACAGCATATCAACAGAAACCACGGCAGCCTCGTGTTGGGGAGTTTTCTCCGCCAACCAACTGTTTAACTTGGCATTGGTGGTAAGCTGCTCCGGGGAAGGGCAACTCAGACTAAAACCTGCTGCTTGGCCCAATTCAAGCGCATTTTTGTAATTAACCGGCCGGTCGTCAAGCGGTATGTATAATACAGTTGGGGTGCGGACGGTTGTTTTACCTGACGATGTGCTTTCCTGGGCCGGGGCTTGATATGCGCATGCTATAGTTAAGGATGTCAAAAGTAATGCGACAATAATAACCCGCAGTTTTTTCAAATCAAATACCACCTTTCTAAAACACGGGGATATTCAGGGCTCCAGGCATCGCACATAGGTTGTATGCGCGGTAATGACACCCGGATTATGTTAATTATACAGAAAGGGTCTGGCCGGGACAAGGCCATATGCAGGAAATGCACTCGTCTTGTCGAAGTAGAAAACCAGGTATGAATAAACGGAGCGGAGGTTTTTCAATGGGTAATAGGAAAACTAAAGCTATAATGGTATCTTTGCTGCTCATGGCCGCGGCTATTATCGGATATACGGGTTTGGCCGCTGCCAGCGGCGGAGACCCCGGTTCCGCAGGCGATCCCCTGGTTACCAAAAGCTTTGTGGAAGAATATGTGCAGAAATACATTAGCGGCATGAGCAATTCGGGTGGCTCCGGTTCTTTGGCCTGGAGCGTTGCCGAACTGGAAACCGGCCAGGAGTTCATTGGTAAGGCAGGTACCGAAATCATTGTGCGCAGCGGCAGTGCCGCAGTGGTGGATCCCAGCGGTGGCGGTATACCCGATCTGACGGCCGGGAAAAACGTCATGGCCGGCCAGACAGTGGAAAACAACCATTTGCTCAGCCTGCCCAGATCTGACGGCCGGGGCGTTAAGGCTCAAAAACCGACTACCATTATGTACCGGGGATATTAGTATCCGGGGTTGACTCGGGTGCCCCTCGCCTTAGTGGGGGAGGAGGTCATTATTGCTGATGATTATTAACAGAAGGTTTGCTTTGTCGGCATTATTGGCCGGGGCGGCAGTTATAATATTGGCCTGCGTGCTTGTTAACGCCATCAACAACAGGGTTATGGAGGATGAATATTTACATCCGCTTTCTCACGCGGAGGATGCTTATGATTTGCTCGTTGTGGGCGGAGAGCCCGAAGGGGTGGCCGCCGCAGTGTCGGGGGCCCGGAACGGCCTTAACGTTCTGCTGGTGGACACCGGGCCGGAACTGGGGGGGCTGATGACCCGGGGCTGGCTGAACAGCATAGATATGAACTACGGCCCCGACGGGGAGATTTTAAACAAAGGCATCTTTCAGGAATTTTATAACCGGGTGGAAGGCGATTCATTCGATGTGCGAACCGCCGTCCGGACTTTTAACCGGTTGGTGAACCGTGAAGAAAAATTGAGTGTGCTGCTTAACGCTGAAACTATAACACCCGTGGTGGAAGATGAACCACTGGGCCGCAGAGCGGTCACGGGCATTAAGCTGGTTCATGATGGCGTGCTTGAAGAAATTAGTGCCCGGGCTGTTATTGACGCTACTCAGGACGCGGACATGGCGGCCCTGGCCGGAGTGCCTTTTAGCCTGGGCCAGGAGGATATCGGCAGACAATCCGGTCTAATGGCGGTTACCCGGGTATTCAGGCTGGAGAATGTGAATTGGCTGGACTGGCTGAAGATTCTATATCATCTGAGATTTACCGACGATAAAAAAAGTACCGGCGCCAATATACACAGCGCCTGGGGTTTTTATGAGCAGACATCCTTATATAAACCGTCCGATGAAAGGCTTTTTTTGAGAGGATTGAATATCGGCCGGCAAAATGACGGCAGTTTGTTGATTAATGCGCTGCTGATTTTCGGAGTCGACCCCCTTGACCCCGGTTCCAGGCAGGAGGCCAAAAAGATTGCCGCCAGGGAAATACCTTTAATTGTAGATTTCATAAATAAGCATATACCTGGTTTAAATAAGGCCGTTTCGGGAGGAATGGCCCCCGAGTTATACGTGCGCGAGTCAAGGCATATTTGGGGCGAGTACCGGTTGACCTTGGATGATGTGTTGGAAAACAGGGATTTTGACGACAGGATAGCTTTCGGATCATATCCCGTAGATATCCAACCCGCCGACCCCGGTATCCCAGGTATCATCATCGGCGCGCCTCAGCAATATGCCGTACCCTTCAGGTGCTTGGTGCCGCGGCAGGTGGACGGACTGCTGGTGGTGGGCCGGTCGGCCGGCTTTGACTCCCTGGCCCACGGCAGCGCCAGGACAATTCCCGTGGGGATGGCTGCGGGACAGGCCGCCGGTGCGGCAGCGGCCCTGGCGGCGGAAAACGAATTAACCTTTCGGGAAATGGCCGGCAGCCGGCCATTAATCACTGCATTACAGCGCCGGTTAAACGAACAGGGTATGGAGCTGAAGCCGTTCCGTATAGCCAACGAATTGACCGGTCACGAAGCTTACGCCGGTTTGAAATTAGTGCGCGGGCTTGGGCTGGCCTCGGGTGGGTATAATAATGATTATCAATTGGACCGGGATATCGCCGAGCAAAGATATATCAATATTCTGTACCAGGCAGCCAAACAGACCGGTCTGGGTATTAAAGAACATCCTGCTCTGTATCCCGAGGGAAATGTCTTTAACCTTTATGATGCCTGTCGCATGCTGGTTAAATTCCTGGGCATGGATCTAAGCAAGCAAGCATCGTTTGATTATCTTGCGGAAAAAGGTGTTTTCGCGGAGCATGAAGATTACTGGCAGGATTATATGAACCCTGGACAACCGCTAAGCCACGGGGCGGCTTATCTGCTGATAAAAGAGTTTGTGGATATGCTGCAAGAAGCGGATATCCCGCAGTAGGCGGATATGCTGCGGGATAAGGGATATTAGACGTTAAACGCCGGTATGTGTCAAGTGCCAATGACCGCCAAACGCAAATAGCGCCGAATGCCGACACATGCCAAGCGCTATAAGCGCCAAGTGCCGATAGCGCCAAATGCAGTAAGCGCCCAGTGCCAATAAGCATGGCACTGGGAAAGGTGAAAGTATGTCATGGTTATGAATATAACCCGCGATGCTTAAAATATGTCATTGCGAGGAGCGAAGCGACGTGGCAATCTCCGCTTTGCAGCCCGCATTTCTTTGGTGGATCTGCTTTGGAGTTTGGGATTGCTTCGCTTACGCTCGCAATGACATGCGTTCCGTTTGCAATGATATTGCGTTCCCCTGTCTTTCTATTTGCCTATAAACCGTTGGAGGTTTTGCCTGTGCGCGAGAATAAGTGGAAGTTAATATTGGTCGGAATAATTTTTATATCTTTGCTGGCCGCGGGATATACAGCCTGGCAAAGGTACGGGCTGGAAGCGAATAATCAAAGCGTGGCCATGTCGGTGGTCTATGATGAGGCGGCTTCCCTGGCCCGGATGAACGGCCTGAGCACGGTGGATGTGTTAAATAAGTTCAAGGAACAGGGAGTCAACACCGTACTGATTAAAGAGCCCACCGTTAGTAGTGCCGAGGCTGACGGTGAATTGCTGATGCGTACCGGCAGTGAATTGCTGTTGCCGGGCAACGCTGCTATATGGCAGCAATTTGGCGAACAATTTCGGGCGCAGATTAAACCGGATCACCGGTATCTAATTATTCCCGACGCCGACGTGTTCCAAAGGATTCAGGGACAGCTGCAGGCCAAGAAAGTACCGATTAGATTTTGGGAAGGCGCGGCTGAAACGGGTGTTTATATTATAGAGGTTGCCTACAACTGGGGCCTGTTTGAACAAATGGGCCTCGGATTTCCGGCCGGGGCGGTGGAGGATGTCAATGCAGCCGGATTACAGGCCATGGTGCAGGTGCGTACCTGGAATCAGGTAACCCCGGAGGGCTTAACCTATGTTTTTCGGGAGATTAGAAAAATACCCAATTTATCCGGGGTATTGTTTAACGATCCGGTGCTGCCCGGTTTTCCCGAACAAGTAAAATTGCTTTCATATTTAATGAAGGAACTGCAGGTTCCCCTGGTGCAGATTGAGTTCACCAACCAGGTGGGCCTGTCGAAACTGGGCTTGCTTTTGGACAAGAACGTGGTCAGGCTGCACACACTGACCCTGGAGGAAGATAACAAGAAAAATTACGATCTGGCTGCCATGGTGGACCGGTTTAACCTGGCGGTCACGGAGCGCAACATCAGGGTTCTGCTTTTGCATACCTACATGAAAGCCGATATGCCGGATATGCTGGCCACGAATTTACAGCTGGCCGAAGAGGTTCGGCAAAATCTGGAGGCGGAAGGGTTGCAAGTGGGTGAGGCGTCTCTGCTGCAGCCCCTGGGGCTTTCCCGTTTGTTATTGTTTGTGGTCGGGCTGGGGGTCATTGCCGGGGTGATGCTGCTTGCTCTGTCAATGGGTTGGCCTGTGGCGGCCCTTGGCTGCGGTGTTATAGGCATTATGGCCTGGACCGGGTTACTGGCCGTGGATATGGTCGGCCTGGCCCGCAAGATAATGGCCTTTATTGCCGTGGTGGTTTTCCCCACCCTGTCCCTGATGCTCAATGTACGGCAGGGCGGGGCTTCGGTGGTCCATAGTGTGCTGTTATTACTGCGCACTTCTCTCTACTCGCTTGTCGGGGCGCTTTTAATGGTCGGACTGCTGGGCGATGTTGGTTTTATGCTAAAAATGGATCAGTTTACCGGGGTTAAGCTGGCCCACGTCGTCCCTTTGCTGTTGCTGGCAGTGATATTCTTTTTTAGGGGAGCAAAGGGCGGTGGCGGCTGGCAGCAGAAAGTGCGGGACCTTTTAGAGCAACCGGTGCTGGTCAAGTTTACCGTTGTTGGCGGAATACTGCTGGTGGCTCTGCTGGTTTATGTTTCCCGCACCGGCAACGAGTCGGCGGCCATATCCGATTGGGAATTACAGTTTCGCAGTTTGCTCGATAATATTCTGGGCGTGCGTCCCCGCACCAAGGAGTTTTTGCTGGGGCACCCGCTCATGCTGCTGTTGCTGTACCTGGGGTACCGGAACAATCAATATATGCCGTTGTTGTTGGGCGGGGCCATCGGCCAGATTTCTCTGGTCAATACTTATGCCCATATTCACACCCCCCTGCTTATTTCTTTGACCCGCAGCTTGCACGGCCTCTGGCTAGGTATTATTATCGGATTGGCGCTGATTGCCCTTTGGCGTATTGGAGAAAACCTCCTCATCACGCGCTGGGGCTGGTTGCGGGGAGATTAGCGGCAGTGCGCCGCACGGTGGCTTGGAAATCTTTCGTTGGTGCGGGACCTGAGCATAAAAATATAAAATTTTTACTGTACAAGGAACAACTTGCCGGATTAGGACGTCTAACTAATCGACAAGTCAAATTATTAAGGAGGGGTTATCATTTTGAAAAGGAAATTCATGGTACTGCTTATGTCCGGGTTTTTACTGTTGGCCTTGGGGGGTATGGCCGAGGCATCGGTGGCCAGCAAGCAAATTAAGGTTCAATACAATAATATAGTGATATACGCCGATGGAAAAGCAGTTAGCGTATCAGCCGACCAGGAGCCTTTTTTATTGAACGGAGTCACTTATGTGCCGCTGCGCGTGGCCGGGGAGGCATTAAACAGTACAATAAACTGGCAGGCTGAAACAAAAACCATTCAGATAATCGGTGGCGACACCGCGGCAACCAACAGCCTAAAATTACAGCTGACCGCAAAAGATCAGGAAATAACTAATCTGAAAAAACAAGTGGAAGACTTAAAATATCAACTGGATAAAAAGGACAAATACGATAAAGATGATTTAGATGGCTTGGAAGATGATTTGCTGGATGATTACGATAAACTGGAACGTGTGGCTATAGAGGATATCAAGCTGGACGGCGACGAGGATGATGTGGACGTAGAGATAGAAGTGGATTTAAGGGATTATGGCGACGAGTGGGAAGATTTAACGGACAGAGAAATTGAAGACTGGCTGGAGGACCTGACTGAATATATCCAGGATGAGCTAACTGAAGATACGGTGGTTAAAGGTGTGATCATCGATACACACGATGATGAGGAGCTTGTGAAATTCGATAAAGACGGTGACGACAGGCTGGACGTTGATTTTAAAGACGAAGACTACCGGGGTGACAGCGGTAATGCTTCCGATGTGGAAGATGAGCTTTTGAATGATAAATATGATGTAGACAATATGGAATTTATAGTATCCCAAATAAAATACGATAAAGATGATGACGAGGTTACCGTGTATTTGGATGCCAGGGATGATGACTGTTCGGAGCTTTGGGCGGATTCAAACAATAACACCATTAGAAATGATGTGGAAGATATTTGCCGGGACATAGCTGAAAAATTTGATGATGAGGATGTAAAAGTTGATAATGTAAGAGCATATTTTTTTGATGAAAACGATAAATCGCTGGACAGTTACAGATACGATTTTGACATTGAAATCCTTTACTAGGCGTTGAGGTATAGATTAATATTCGTTGGGATAACAAATTTAAACAACAGGGAACCGGATGCATACTCGGTTCCCTGTTATTTCCGGAGCCGGTTTAACCCGGCTGCAAAGGGCGAGGCTGGGTTCGGGGCGTGCCCGGGTATATAAGGAGTTGGCCGGGACAAGGTAATATGCAGGAAATATATCGGTTTTGTCGAAATAAAAGCATAAGTCCATCTGCTTGGATAAAATTTTTTACGCGGCGCTTTATTTCATGAAACATATGACCGGCTTTCTGCGTCGAAATAATATACCGGGTGATACATATGAAAGTTAAACTATTAAACGCATCAATTGATTGCCTTTCCATGGACCAATGTATTGACCGGGTGGCGGAATTGATAGAGCTTGGAGGTCCGCGCCGGGTAATCACTCTGAACCCTGAAATCCTTTACCGGGCCGTGCGGGCCGACCATGCTTTGCTGGAACTGGTAGGCAGAGCGGATCTGGTTACCGCCGACGGGGAGGGCATTGTCTGGGCCGGCCGGGTGGCCGGTACGCCGTTCCCGGAAAGGGTTACCGGTATTGATTTGATGCTGCGCCTGGTGGAGCGGGCCGCCGCCGAGGGGTGGAGAATATACCTTTTGGGAGCTGCCCCCGGGGTGGCTGAAGAAGCGGCAAAACAACTAACCATTCGCTTTCCCGGATTGCAGGTAGCCGGAACACAGCATGGTTACTTTAAGCCGGATGAGGAAGTCGATATTGTACAATCCATAAAACAAAAAGCACCGCGGCTGTTATTTGTGGCCTTGGGGGCTCCGGCCCAGGAAAAATGGATTGATCGCCATATTGACAGCATTGGCCATGTGGTGGCTGTTGGCGTGGGCGGCAGTTTGGACGTAATTTCCGGCCGGGTAGCCAGAGCGCCCCTGTGGATGCAGAAATTAAAAATAGAATGGCTGGGGCGGCTGATCAGTGAGCCGTCGCGCTGGCGGCGCATGTTGGTGCTGCCTAGATTTGCCTGGCTGGTGTTGAGGACATATCGTTTAGGTCGAAAATAAAAATGTTTTTCGGTATGCGCGATAATTACAATTGAATGAGACTTCAAAAAGATATATTATGTCGTTATAGACGTCCATGTTATTAACGCGATACCAGCGGAAGGATAAAAAAATAGCTTGGCCTGTCATGGCTATGAGTACAGTCTGCAACGCTTAAAGTCCGTCATGGCGGGGAGTGAAGCGACGAAGCCAATCGCCGCTTTACAGCCCGCATTGCTTTGGGGACCTGCCGCGCATTTGGGATTGCTTCGCTTGCGCTCGCAATGACAGTTGCAAGCATACTGGAAGAAAGTAACTTAAGTTTTTTTAGAATAAGTTGCCCCGTTAGTACGGTAAGCGGCGGCGAAAGGGAGGTGTCCTATCAGATATGTCCGTGAAAAGAAAAAGAAAGTTAAAAAGCAAACTGCGTCTTTTTATGTTTTCGCTTATTCTGGTCGGCCTGTTCGCCGGTGGTTTTGCGGCGGCCAATAATTTTTTGTGGCCTTTGATTGCCGGTGAGCCTCTGGTTGATCTTGATCCCACTGATGACGAAGCGGATAAGTTTGCCAAAATGCCCGGCATTAATGTGCTGATGATGGGGGTCGATGAACGCAGCGATGAAACCAGTCTGCGTACCGATACCATGATTTTGGCCAATATCAATAACAAGGATAACCGTGTGGCGCTGCTTTCCATACCGCGCGATACTAAAGTGAATCTTCCGGGTCACGGGGTGAATAAAATCAATGCGGCTAACGTCTACGGCGGTCCCGAACTGGCCATGGAAAAGGTGTCCGAGCTTACCGGCGTTGCAGTGGATTACTATGTGCTAACTAATTTTGGCGGATTTAAGGATATCGTGGACGCTCTGGGCGGGGTTACGGTTGATGTCGAAGACGACTTGAATTACGATGAAAAGGCTTACGGCGGTGCTTATAGTATTCATTTAAAAGAAGGCGTTCAGGAGCTGGATGGGGATAAAGCATTGCAGTACGTCCGTTTCCGCCACGATGGACTGGGAGATATCACCCGTACCCAGCGCCAGCTTAAATTATTGACAGCCATTGGTAATGAAACGATGCAAATAGGTACCATTACCAAGCTGCACAAGCTTGTTCCGCAAATATATAAAAACGTAAAAACCAATTTGAAGCCGGCGGAAATGGCGGCGCTGGCTAAGGCGGCTAGAAATCTCGATAACGTGCAAATAGTAACGCAAACGATGCCGGGCTGGTTTTTGGATGATGGGGCCAGCTATTGGTATGTGGACCCTGAAAAAGCCAGAGAGGTTGCCACGGCTTTGTTTGAAGAAGGTAAGGTCGTTGAGGTAGTGCAGGGGGCAATTTCAAACGATACGCCCAAACAAGTGGCTATGGAGTCGAACCGGTCCACAGGGCAGGAGCAGAGGAAGGCTTCGGACGCGGACGCTGATGCAAATGATGCCGATGATGCCGCCAAGAGTACTGATCCTGCCGACAATACCGGTACTGCTGAGACAGATGTTGATGAATCCATTGCCGGCGGTGAAGATAATGCCGGTGGCGACAGCGGCAATATAAGTGGGGAGCAGCAGCAGCCGGGTAATACATCGCCCCATACCTCCACCTCGACTGCACCCGATGAGGGTAAACAGGGGGAACCCGTTGAAAGCGGACACGTAGACATAATCATAAATCCATGATCCAAGTTGGGTTGGTATTCTCTTTGCCCGCTTGAAAACGGACATGTAGACATAATCATAAATTCCTGATGAGAGAAAATAAGCAGGGCGCAAGTAATTTCCAGCCGGGACTTGCGTCCTGTTTTTTTCGTTTTGTTTGGCCTTGCGGGAAAGGTGCGGATGTGTGCGCATTTTGGCATATTAAGATTCTGTTTTTGTCGGAAGGAGTTTCGCATACTGTCGTAGAATTAAATAGTTTTACATTTGGTTTTATATTATTCCAATAGTTGATAAAATATCCAAGATATGAGGGGGTGTTTGTTGGAGATTATTGAAAATGTAGTAGATGTGCTCACCCTGCTAGACGAAAGGAGTGAATTATGTGGTTAACAGGAAAAACATTATATCGGTTTTGATGGCGCTATCCCTGGTATTCGCTGTGGGCGGATATGCATTTGCGGCAGGATTTTCCGATACCTCGGGCCATTGGGCCGAGGGTCAAATCAACAAATGGGCGCAAAATGGTTTGGCCGGCGGTTATTCCGACGGCACTTTTAAACCTAATAATCAAATAACCAGAGCTGAATTTGTAGCTATGGTCAACCGAGCTTTTGGAATTGATACCAAGGGGTTTACCGCAGATTTTAGTGATGTGGCCGCGGGGCAGTGGTACTATGGCGATATAGCGGCTGCCAGTGCGTCAGGCTATACCGGCGGTTATCCCGACGGTACTTTTAAACCCAAGCAATCTATTTCCCGCCAGGAAGCGGCCAGTATTATGGTAAGGCTGCTGAAACTGGAACCGACCACGCAGGGGTTGGATAAATTTAAAGATGCCACCCGGATTCCGCAGTGGTCTCGCAGCAGTATTGGCGCCATTGCAAAGGCCGGTTTTATGGCCGGTTATCCCGACGGCACTTTCCAACCCGGCAAAAGCATTACCAGGGCTGAAGCGGTGGCTTCCCTGGACCGGGCCCGGGAAACGGCGCCGCCGGTTGAGGTTGAGGATGCTTTCCTGGAAGGAACCGTCACCCGGGACGATAAAGCCGTTGCCGGCGCCACCGTGCGCGTTTTCAAGGCTGATGGTTATGCAGTGCTGAAAGAAGCCAAAACCGATAGCAAAGGCTGTTATAAATTTGCATTAGCTGCCGGTAAATATGATATAACAGTGGTTACAGACAACAGCGTAGCTTATCAAAGCGACATCGTTTTAGCACAGGACAAAAGCGCCGCGGCGGATTTGGAGCTTGTGCCCGCGGCGGTTATTTCCGGTACTTTGAACGATAAAAGCGGCAGCAAGGTTAAAAAAGCTACAATGCTCTTTACCACCAACCCCACATTTGTTATTACCACGGGTAGTGACGGTAGTTTTACCGGGGCTGTGCTGCCCGACAAAAAATACGCCGTTCGGGTTTACAAACCGGGTAAAGAGGACGATGAGCCGGTACTTGTCGCCGAAGATGTGGCAGTAGGAGCTGCCGGCGCCCGTGACGTGGGTATCCTGAAAGCTCCGTTTAGCTTAACATCGGCACCCGGCGGCGGTGGCGGCGGCGGTGGTATCTCTAGCCCCACAATAAAATCTATCGACGATATCAAGGCTACAGTTGCCTTAAACGGTAGTTATAGTTTACCCGATAAAGTTACAGCTAAAATGAGCAACGACACAACCGAAGAGTTTGCTGTAACATGGGTGCCCAATACTGTATCCACTGATAAAGCCGGGGTATTCACCTTTGAAGGCACCATTAGCGGATATAATCAAAAAGCAAAACTGATCTTGAGGGTAGAAGCGCCGTTAGGCGATGACGTGACAGTAGATAATGAAGTTCCTTTGGCCTTTGAAGATGGAGTAACCGTTGACTTTACTAATATACCGAGTATTTCTGGTGGCGTAACCGTGACGGTTACCGAATGCGATGAAGACGATTATGAGACCCCCACCACCGGGCAGACGTTCGAGGTAGCGGGTAAGGTAATCAATGTATCACTTAGCTCCAACCTTGATTTAAGTGATGGGGTTGAAATAACACTGCCCTTTGAGGGAACTGCAAGTGACGGATTAGCTATCTTCTATTATAACGAAACTACTGGAGATTGGGAATGTGCCGATTCCACAGTGGACGAAGTTAATAAAGTAGTTAGGGCAACGGTATATCACTTCTCCAAATGGGGGGTTGTGAAAGCTGCAAGAGTGGAAGCGCCGGCGGCTTCTCCGCAGGCCGGAACGGTAGCCAAGGGTACCGAAGTCGTGTTGAGCACAAGCACGAACGGGGCCGTAATCTACTATACCAAGGACGGCAAAAATCCTATTGCTAAAAAACATGGGACTTTATATGAAGGACCGATTACAGTAAATGCAAACACCACTATAAAAGCCATAGCTGTTAAAAATAATATGAAGAACAGTCATGTGAAAACTTTTGAGTATACAGTCACGGAGCAAAATCCTCGTATTGATAGTATTACCAATGGAACAATTGATCAACAGAATAAAAAGATTATCTTAGATAAAAATCCAAGCAACTTATCCGATTCAGAGATTGAGCTGTATTCACCTTCCGGTGAAAGCATCTTGGAAATAAAACTTAACGGTAGTTTGCTTGGCAGTTGGAATTTTGAAAACGGTAGTAACGATATTGCACTGGGCAGCAGTATAGCGGGTGTTAATATCAGTCAAACCGCAGCTGCGCTGCTTGAAGTGGGTCTAAGTCATCAGGATGTGCTGGATGCCGTAAACTTCAGCCGGATGTTTGAGGCTATTAAAAATTCCTCAAGCAAACAAGCGTTTTATGAAAATGTTCTTCAAGAAATAATGGATATAGCAAATGATGACGAAAACTTAACTAATGATGCCAGAAAAGAAATATATGCAGCCTTGAACATTCCTGCTATCAATAATGCTGCCGATACGGCAACCAAGCAGAAAATCAAGGATATATTACAGCCTGCTGTAAATGTGTACAACAGCCGGGTTGACGATCCAAGCGATACAATAACCGTTAGCGATCTGGTTGGCAGTGATTGCGTAGACGTGTTGGCCGCGATTGACGCATCAACCTGCAAAGAAGACTTCTACAATGCTGTTAACATTACCGGTCTTTATGATGCCATAACTTCATCTGCCAACTACAGTGCCCTTATTGACGCTGTTAATGAGAAAGATGTTATTGAAGCTATAAGCGAAAATGCGGAAAAGACAACTATCATGGCCATGGCCCTTGTGGTTTACGACTATTTGGATAGCCTTGCACCGCCGGCTAAAGCAGAAATCCTAAACGCAGTCAATATTAACCAGTTGATGGTGGCGCTAAGCGATAAGACCGGTGACGATTTGAAGGTAATCGTTAAGGATGAGGCAAATACATCCAATCAAACTGTTTATACTGTAAATGTAGAGCAATAATTTAAGCTGTTTAAGTGGCTGTTGCACAACGAACCAAGTAGTTCGTTGTGCAACATTTTTTTGCTCTAAAATACAGAGGGAGCCCCGCTTATTATTTTAAAAAAGTAGTTAAACATGAATGCAGGGAATAGCATTGAGTACAGAGAATCCATAAGTGTATAATTGTAATTTTCGACGCTATTTCAAAGGAGGTATTTGTTTTTAATGCATGGTAAGAAATACTTAACGGTATTATTAACTGCGTTTCTGATGTTGGCTGCCTCGGGATATGCCTTTGCGGCCGGCTTTACGGATGTGAACGGCCACTGGGCGGAGAGTCAAATCAACAAATGGTCGGGAAAAGGACTGGCCGGCGGTTATGCGGACGGCACCTTCAAGCCCAATCAACAGGTGAGCCGGGCCGAATTCGTGGCGCTGACCAACCGGGCTTTTGGCATTAATAAAGAAGAAGCCGCGGCCGGTTTCGGAGATGTAAAGGCTGACGCCTGGTATTGCGGTGATGTGGCGGCCGCCAAGAAGGCCGGTTACATAGGCGGTTACACCGATGGCTCTTTCAAGCCCAACACCCCCATTACCCGCCAGGAAGTGGCCGGTATCCTGGTCAGACTGCTTGATATTGAAACTACCACCGAGGGCCTTAGTGCGTTTACAGACGCCGCTAAGATATCGGACTGGTCCCGGGGCAATATTGGCGCTGTGGCCCAAAAGGGGCTGATGCGCGGGATGCCGGATAATACATTTATGCCTCTAAAAAGCATCACTCGCGCCGAGGCGGTAGCGTCTTTGGACCGCGCCCTGGAATATGCGCCCGGAGGTCCAAAGCCGGTTGAGACACAGCCGGTGCGGGAGACCGGTCTGGAAGGTGCGGTTACTTATAACGGTCAGGCCGTTAAAGATGCTGCAGTTAATATATTTGAAGCCGGCAGCTATGAGGTGCTGAAAGAAACCAAAACTGACAGCGAGGGTAATTTTAAAGTTAAGCTTGAGCCTGGAAAATATGATATTACAGCCGTTACGGACTCGGAAATTTCCTATAAAAGTGATGTTGCGGTTGCCGATCAAAAGCTGACCCGGACGGACCTTGATTTAACCAAAGCTGCTGTGCTTAAAGGTAAATTAATGGGCGATAACGATAAGCCCATAAAAAAAACCACCATGTATTTTACAACCAATCCCACCTTTGTTGCTAAGACCGATGCCAGCGGGGCATTTGAGCTGCCGGTTTACCCTGGCAAAACCTATAAAGTTCGGGCCGTTGATCCGGACAATGAAGATGAAAAACCGGTAGTAGTAGAGAATGAATTGAAAGTGGAAGGCGCAGGGAGTCATAATGTTGATGCTATAGAAGCCTCCTTTGCTGGTGAAGTTGTTACGGTTGGCGGTGGCGCCGGCAGCGCTGGCGGCAACCAGGAAGAACCGGATTTATTGGTTAAATCCGTAACGTTTGTGGTTGACGGCAGGCCCGTTACGGTTCCCGGAGTAAATAATGTCTTTACAATTGATTTAACAGACTATAATGATACGGATATGTTCACGGAATTAACTATCAAAGCAACCACAAACGCGACCGAGGCCAGCATTTCCATGATGGGCTTTTCGGAAGAAATTAGATTAAATCAGGGTACTGCAAATGTTACCGTAAAGGATATTCTAGGTGCTCTTGATAGTGGGGAACCCGGTGTCAGTTTGCAATCAATGAGAGAATTCCTGGGTGATTCCCCCAACATGGATATTAAAATATACAGTGACGACGATGCAGAAGAAGTAACAGTAAATATTAAGCTGCCCCCTGAACATTAAATTTTTGCCATTTCAGAAACCTATGCCTTGGGACAATGAATATGGAAGAGATCGTTGCACAACGAACCAAGTAATTCGTTGTGCAATATTTTTTTTGCTCTAAAACACAGAGGGAGCGTCCGTTATCTGATGCTTACGTTTACCCCTGTCATCGCGAGGGGCGGCGACGCGGCGATCTCACCGGATCAAGCGAGGGCAACTCCGGACTGAGTGCTATACTTGCAATTATCACTGCGATACAGCGAAGATGTGCTAAAAAACCAATAGTTTTTGCCTATTCCGCGTGAGCAGGACCAATGGCTGGTTGCACAACCGCAGAAGTTAATAGATAATATATTCATCAATCTTTTGCGCGAAGAGGGTATCCCGTGGAAAATAAAACCAACAAAAGACATAACCGGGTTGTTATATCCGGTTACTACGGTTTCAACAACCTGGGTGACGAGGCAGTGCTCTATAGTATATTACGTTCCCTGCGTCACGACATCCCCGGTCTTACAATCACCGTGCTGTCCAATGACCCCGAGGCTACCGCTCGGGACTACGGGGTGCACGCGGTGGATCGCTGGAATATGCGGGAGGTGGCCGGGGTGATCCGGCGGGCGGATCTTTTAATCAGCGGCGGGGGAAGCCTGCTGCAGGATGTTACCGGTCCGCGAAGCCTGCTGTACTACCTGGGGGTGATTTGGCTGGCCCGGCTGTTTCGCCGGCCCGTGATGTATTATGCCCAGGGCATCGGCCCGGTGACCACCAAAACAGGCCGGCGGTTGGTGGGCATCACCACCCGGCGTGTGCAAGCCGTCACCGTGCGTGATGAAGAGTCGTTGCAAGACTTACGGGCCATGGGGGTGCGGCGGCCTGTGGAAGTGACCGCCGATCCGGTATTGGGCCTGCGTCTTGACGATATTGACCTATCCGCCGGAGCGGAAATATTGAAACGTTATGACATAACGGCGGGAACGGGCGTTGTTGGGGTTTCAGTGCGCCCGCTGCCGGGTGCGGTCATGTGGGAGATAGAGCTGGCCAAGGCCTGCGACCGCCTTGTCCGGGCGGGTCTGACTATAGTTTTTGTGCCCATGCACAGCCCGGCGGATTTGGTGGCCTCCCGGGAAGTGGCGGCGATAATGAAGGAGCCGCATACAATCATCAGTGAAAAGCTAACCGTGCCGCAAATGATCTCCTTGGTGGGCAATATGGACCTGCTGGTGGGCATGCGCTTGCATGCCCTGATATTTGCGGCGGTTTGTGGTGTTCCCCCGGTGGGTATCGCGTACGATCCCAAGGTGGAGCGGTTCTTAAGCCGTCTTGGATTGGCCGCCGCGGGAAAACCGGCTGAAATTCAAGGACAGGCGCTGGCGAACCTGGCTAAAATATACCTGGCCGACAGAGAACAGCTGGTGCAAGATATGGCACGAAAGCTTAACGATTTGCAAAAAAACGCCGATTATACAGTCCGGCTGGTGCGGAACCTGATATCGGGCGCTGAAATCTAAATCGAAAGCCAAAACCCAAACAGAAAAGCGCGGAAACCCGGCCCGCGGGGTGCGAACACATGCGAAAAATGTGGAAATCATGCAGGAGTCGCCGGTTTTCTGTTGAATTATATGCTATTGAAGCTTACGTGCTAAACCGGAGGTGGTTTATTGCCGGTGCGCAAAAAGAAAAAACGCAGCAGTAATAAGTTGCTTAACTCAAAGACTAAATGGATAGTTTTTACCGGCGCCCTGGTTTGTATGGCTGTTGTTATAGCCGTTAGCTTGCTGGGCAGTGATAATTTTCAGCCCATTTCCTATAAATCGCTGGACGGCAGTTCATCCGGCGCCTCATATGACGGTGATGCCGGTCCGGGCTGGGATGTGGAAGAATTAAAGCTGGACTGGCCTGAAAATGTTACTTTCACTCCCGAGGGAGATGTGGAAATATTCTATGATCCGCAGTCAGATAAAGCGGATAAAAAAAATATCGTAGAAAACACTTATATGCGGATCTTCACAAGCATGGAGAACCGGTACCGCCGGGAGCTGACTCGCCTGCTGGATTCAGCCACGGCGGATTATATTGCCGTTAAGAAGGGACAAAAGGACATTTCCATCGGCCGTTTGGCGCTTGAGTATATTAATGCCGGCAAACAACTGGAAAAGGATGCCGATCGGAACTTTGACAGAGTTCTGGGCGATTTGCGCTCTGAATTAAAGGAACAGGGATTACCCATGGATATGGCCGATCAGGCGCAAGAACATTATAAAGATCTAAAAAGTCAGCTGCGTAAAGATATGTTGCAGAAGGTGGCGAGATACGCCGGTGATTGATCTGCATATACATATTCTCCCCGGCATAGACGACGGTTCCCGGGATATGGAGGAATCACTGGAAATGGCCCGCTGTGCGGCTGCGGACGGGATCAAAGCAGTGGTGGCCACCCCCCATATAATGGTCGGCGTATATAACAACAGTAAAGAAAAAATACTGGATGCGGTGCAGACATTCCGCGGTCAACTGCAAGCCCAAGGTATACCTCTTGAAGTATATCCCGGAGCGGAATATATGCTGGACCCGGATATACCGTTGTGGCTGAAAGAAGGTCGGGCGTTAACTCTGTATGATGGAGGCAAATATCTGCTGGTGGAGTTTCCTGCCGCGGAAATTCCTATTTATGCCGATCAGACGTTTTTTGAAATAGCCCTGCAGGGTGTTACCCCGATTATTGCTCATCCTGAACGAAACAGTAAGTTTATGGAGGACCCTGATAAATTGTTATCCTTCATTGAAAAAGGCGCATTGTGCCAGGGCACGGCAGGCAGTTTCACCGGTTTATTCGGCAGCCGGGCGCGCCGGCTGGCTGTGGATTATCTGCTGGATGGCTGCTATCATTTTATCAGCAGCGATGCTCACGGAACCGACAGACGCTCCCCGGTGCTGTCCGAGGCTTGCCGGGTGGCGGAAGGTTACAGTACGGGTCTTGGGAAACTTTTAACCGGGGACAACCCGACCCGCTTGCTGCAGGGTCGCTCTCCTGTTCGCCCGCCTACTATAGAAAAACCGCCCCCCCAAGGTAAACTGGGATTTTTGAGCAGGCTGTGGCGGAGAAAAGATACCTTCCCCGGTAAGTAATCCGTATTTTTTAAGCGGGCTGTGGCGAGGGAAGAGACGCCTCCGGCCGTTAATGTGCGCCAATTACAGGTTATGGTACTTGGGTACCTTTACTTTTTATAGAGTATATGAGCAGTACAGTGTACAGGAGTGGTGAGGTAATGTCTGAAAAACCCGACTACGTTGAGTCCGATGTAATAGACCTGCGGCAAATATTTGAGGTGCTGAAGAAATGGCGCCGGATTATCATAATTATCACTATACTTGCGGTTTTTATGAGCGGCATAATGAGCTACCTGGTCATCGATCCGGTTTATGAGGCCAAGTCCATGCTGCTGGTAACCATGCCGGCCGCCAACCAGCAGTCGGCGGCTTTACAAAATGGGGACGACCTTGAATCGGTAATCAATACCATGTCGCGCTTGCCCTTTATGACCATGAATACATACGTTAGCCAGCTAACCAGCGATACCATATACCAGCGGGTAGTCGATCAGTTAAAGCTGGACGAACAGGGGTACACCGCCAAAAATCTGGCCGGCATGGTAAAGGCCGAAGTGGCCAAGGACAGTAATATCATTGAACTCAAGGTGCAGCATACCGACCCGAGGCTGGCCGCCGATGTGGCCAATGTGTTGGGTGAGGCATATTTGGCATACCTTTCGGAAAGAAACCAGAAACAGATGACCCGCTCTACTGATTTTCTGCAGGAGCAAAAGAAGGAAACCGATGAAAAATTAAATAAACTATTGGAAGATTACAGGATATTCAATTCCGATGTCCAGAGTGTAGATTATCTGCAAAAGCAATTTGCCAGCGTTACGGATGATTTAAATAAGTACCAGACCAGTGTGGATACGGCATATACGGAAGTAAGACAGCTGGAGGCCGGCGTGGCCAGTCTTAAGGCGAAGCTGGCCGGCACCCCGGAAACGGTAACTGCAACTAAAGCCGGCCAGGATGGAATGGAAGCGTTTGCTTCCGAGGAAATGAACCCGGTATATATTTCACTGTCGGAAAAATTAAATGAAAAAGAAGCCGAGTTGGCGGAAAAAACAGCCGGCCTGGCAGCTATGAATAGCACTATTGACCGGCTGCGGTCCAATCTGGCATCGCTGCAAACGGCACTTAGCAGCAAGCAGATTAAGCGGCAGCAAATGGACAATGAAATTGCCCGCCTGGAGGAAACCCAGAATATGCTGGCGCAAAAGATCACTCAAACTCAAATCGCCAGATCAATAGACATGGGTGAAACCAGTATTAACGTAGCGTCGCCGGCTCTGGTACCCGCCAAGCCGGTGAAACCCAATAAACAGCTGAATATGGCCGTGGCTCTGGTGCTGGGTTTGATGGTGGCGGTGGGTCTGGCCTTTGTGCTGGAGTTTATGGATAATACTATTAAGGGTCCCGATGACGTGCAAAAACACCTGGGGCTTGTCGTAATCGGCACCATACCGGTATATAAAAGCTCCGGCGGCAAGTCCGGAAGGGGGTTTTTAAATGTCCGAAAAGCATAGCCGGGCTGCTGTCTTCAGCAGTATTGATTCCCATTCACCGTTTGCTGAGGCGTTTCGAACCTTACGTACCAACTTAAGCTTTGCGGGAGTGGACAAGCCCTATAAAACTATATTGGTGACCAGTACGGTCCCTGCGGAGGGTAAATCCAGCACTACAGCCAACTTGGGCGTCGTGATAGCGCAAGCCGGGCAAAAGGTGCTGATTATTGACTGCGACCTGAGAAAACCTGTACAGCATCAAAACTTTTATTTAGATAATGCTGTGGGCGTAACCAACTGCCTGGTTAATGATTTAAAACTGGATAAGGCGATTCAGAGCACGGAAATGGCAGGTTTGGACATATTGACCTGCGGACCTATACCCCCCAACCCGGCTGAATTAATCGGCACAACTAAGATGGCGGCACTGATTGCCGCCGCCCGGGATGCTTATGATATTGTTTTGCTGGACTCGCCGCCTGTCATGACGGTAACTGACGCGTCGTTGCTATCCACTATGGTTGACGGGGTATTGCTGGTGGTGAAAACGGCCTCTACCAAAATAGAACTGGTGCAGGAAACCAAATCTCTGCTGGACAGGACCAACGCCAAAATTATCGGTGTTGTTTTAAACCAGGTGGACGTTAACGGCGGCAATTACTATTATTACTACTATTACGCCAAGGATGAAAAGAAAAATAGCATACCCCGGGCCGCTATATAAAATCAAGGCTGTATATAGCCTCCCGTGACTCTTAAATAATCGGGATCGCCGCCCATGCCGCCGGGTGTAAAATCAAGGCTATGTATAACCTTTGGCGGACTCATGCCTTGGAATAGCTGCGATATCGTCAAAGTCGTTATATTAGTCAATATTTAGTGTTTAATAGAGTCTGTCCCATTTATATGTTGTGAAAAAATTCAACAGTTACTGTTCACAGGTGATAAACGCGACGTGTTTTTTGTGCGTGTAGCGAGCGAAGGTCACAGAAAACCGGAGAATTGCAGTGCCAAAACGCTGTTTTTGCGTTTCGTATGCATCGCGAAGCGTGTTATTGCTAACGGAACTGCTGCTTTTTGCGGGGGAGTGAACAGTAACATTCAACTTTGACGGGACCCTTAGCAACAACTGTTTGTACTTTTAAGCATAGTCAATATGTGGGATAATAATAGTAGCTTCTTTAACTGCCGCTGGCAGTTTATGCGGCAAAATGATCCGGCATAATTGTAATGATATATGCGCCGGTAAGAATAAGAAGGGATGTTCCGAAATGGCCAACGGTAGTATGAATATAAAGGAAATCATGGAGATATTGCCTCACCGCTACCCGTTTTTACTGGTGGACAGAATCGATGAACTGGTGCCCGGCGTACGGGCCGTGGGCATTAAAAACGTTACTGTTAATGAGCAGTACTTTCAGGGGCACTTTCCCGGGCACCCGGTGATGCCCGGGATGCTCATTATTGAGGCAATGGCTCAGGTGGGTGCCGTGGCCGTGCTCAGCACCCCGGAATTTACCGGCAAGTTGGCCCTGTTTGCCGGCATCGACAAAGCCCGCTTTAGGCGGCAGGTTGTGCCCGGGGATGTGCTGCGCCTGGAAGTGGAGCTGCTGCGCGTGCGCGGCAGCCTGGGCAAGGGCAAGGGTACCGCGCGGGTGGGCGATGAAGCAGTGGCCGAGGCCGAGCTGCTTTTTGCACTGGTGGACAGGGATTAAAAGGGAACAAAGTAACCTCCTCCGGGATGTGAGTTTGGGTGCCGGGTGTTGAAAGTTTGGTGCCGGGTGCCGGGTGTTGAAAGTTTGGTGCCGGGTGCCGGGTGTTGAAAGTTTGGTGCCGGGTGCCGGGTGTTGAAAGTTTGGTGCCGGGTGCCGGGTGTTGAAAGTTGTAAAATCTTTGATTTTCAACTTTCAACACCCGGCACCTGCCAAAGCACCAGAAAGCCTAACATTAACCAGTCAACCAACTAGATAGCTAACGGCTGCCACAGCTAAAACCAGTCAACCAACTAGATAGCTAACGGCTGCCACAGCTAAAACCAGTCAACCAACTAGACAGCTAATGGCTAACACACCTAAAACCAGTCAACACAGCCAACACAACTCAAATATTGCCGTGCAGCGGGGATGAATGGACAAACTACGCGCATTTATAAGATATTTGAGCTTTTCGCTTGAATATTGGCAATAACTGCGCTTTGTGCAAACACCGTTGCTGGTGATAAAATGAATTGACTTTTCTTAAGCCGAATATTGACGGCTGGAGGGATATAAAGTGGAAAAATACATGCTGCCCCTGGTGCTGGCTCTTGCGCTGGGTTACTTGGTTACCCCCGGTGTGCGGGTGCTGGCGATCAAGGTGGGAGCTCTGGATCACCCCGATCCTCGCAAAGTCCACAGCGGAGTTATGCCCCGTATGGGCGGACTGGCCGTATATCTGGCCTTTGTCCCCGCGGTGTTGCTGCTCAGGTACATGCTGCCGGAATCGTCGCTGCCGGTATGGGGATTACTTGCCGGAGCTTCGCTAATGCTGCTGGTGGGGGTATTGGACGACATTCGCGGCCTGTCCCCGCGGGTCAAACTGCTGGGGCAGATTTTAGCGGCGCTAACGGTTATACAATTTGGTATCCAAATTCACTATGTGACTAACCCGCTAACCGGTCAATTGCTATATCTGGGTTATCTTAGCATACCGCTTACTGTTTTTTGGATAGTAGCCGTTGCTAACGCGATAAACCTGATTGACGGTTTGGACGGACTGGCAGGCGGTGTGTCATGTATTGCCGCCCTGACCATGGCCGCGGTGGCCTGGACACTAGGCACCAGTGGATTGCCGGAAGTGATTATGCTGGCGCTGATACTGGCAGCTGCGGTAATTGGCTTTTTGAAGCATAATTTTCATCCCGCCACAATATTTCTGGGTGATTCAGGGTCGCTGTTCCTTGGTTTTACCCTGGCGGTAATGTCCATAATGGGCTTGACCAAGAGTGCTACCGCAGTTTCGGTAATTATACCGCTGGTCATACTGGGGGTACCCCTGCTGGATACTTTCTTTGCGGTGATCCGGCGATATAATAAACACCGTCCCATATTCCAGCCTGACCGTGAGCACCTGCACCATCAACTTATGGCGATGGGTCTGAGTCACAGACAGACAGTGCTGGTCATATATGCTATCAGCGGCTTTCTGGGACTAACCGCTATAGTATTGAATCTGGTGAGCGGAGATCAGGCATTGATTATGTTGGTTGTACTGGCGATTCTGCTTATTTATCTGGCCAATCGCGTGGGGGTGCTGGGCGTTTCCCACAGGTGGGGCCGTGGAATAACTGACGAACATCGGCGCTGAATTTCTCGTGCCGTGCCCCTTCGAGGGGTCCACGGAATAACTGATGAACACCGGTCAAGGCGGTCCTCAAAAATGTAGGACCGCCTTTTTGGGTGCCGGGTGTTAAAATGTTGAAAATCTTAGTTTTTCAACATTTTAACACCCGGCGCCAATCGGGAAGGGAAGGAGTTTTAAGATTTATATGGAAGTACTGTAATTTAAGTAAATATAACATCTGCCACAGCGAGTCACCACCGCTTTGGGGTAATTTGCAAGATGTTCTAATGTAAGGGGGTATAACAGTTGCGTATCAAAAAAGCGGTTATCCCCGCTGCCGGTTTAGGAGTGCGATTTTTACCGGCCACCAAGGCACTCCCCAAGGAAATGATTCCCATCGTGGATAAGCCTACCATCCAATACATAATTGAAGAAGCGGTAAAATCGGGCATAGAAGATATATTAATCATAACGGGTCGGGATAAAAAGGCTATTGAAGATCACTTCGATAAATCTACCAGTCTGGAGAATCATCTGCGCAGCAAGGGGAAACAGGATTTGCTCAAGATAGTGGAGGAAACGGGCAGCCTGGCTGAGATTCATTACGTTCGCCAAAAAGAGCCCCGCGGGCTGGGACACGCGGTGCACTGTGCCCGCAGGTTTGTGGGCGATGAGCCTTTTGCCGTGCTGTTGGGTGACGATATTGTACATAGTGAAGTGCCTTGTCTGAAACAATTAATGGAGTTGTATGATGAGGTGCAGGCTTCGGTTATCGGTGTCAAGGAAGTTGCCCTGTCGGATGTAAGCAAGTATGGTGTCTTGGACGCCGAACCTGTTAAGGAAAATATCTACCGGGTGCGCAGCCTGGTGGAAAAACCGGCTCCTGAAGAAGCGCCCTCCAGGTTGGCCATTATGGGCAGGTATATCATAGAGCCCGGCATATTCGATATTCTAGCTCGCACCAGGCCCGGTGCGGGCGGGGAAATCCAGCTTACCGACGCGCTGAAAGAACTGGCCGTGCGAGGGGCCATGTACGGCCTGATTTTTGACGGCAAGCGTTACGACGTTGGCGATAAACTGGGTTACCTCAAGGCCATGGTGGAATTCGCCCTGAAACGGCCCGATCTGGCCGAAGAGTTTCGCGGTTACCTTGAAGACGTTGTAGCGCACAAAATATAACGGGATTAATCCTATAACTTTCAACCTTTCAACATCCGGCACCGGAGGGGTGCCAAGGAGGCGTGCATGCAGGTATTGGTTACGGGGGGAGCCGGGTTTATCGGCTCTCACATAGTTGATGCATTGATTGCCCGGGGGATACGCACTGCCGTACTGGATAACTTGTCCACCGGCCGGTTTGAGAATGTCGATCCCCGGGTGAATTTTTACAAGGGCGATTTGCGGGATGAAAAATTTGTGCGGGAAACGCTGCGGGCGGAAAAACCGGACTATGTTATCCACCACGCCGCCCAGATTGATGTGCAAACCAGCGTGGACGACCCGGCGACAGATGCCGCCATCAATATTATAGGGACCATTAACTTGCTGGAAGCCTGCCGCTCCTGCGGGGTCAAAAAAATTGTCTATGCTTCATCTGCGGCGGTATACGGCAATCCCCGCTACCTGCCCGTGGACGAGGAGCACTCTCTGCAGCCGCTGTCGGGCTATGGGGTGTCTAAACACACTGTGGAGCACTATCTGGCGGTGTACCGGGCGATTTACGGTCTGGATTACACTGCACTGCGCTACGCCAACGTATACGGCCCCCGGCAGGATGCCACCGGGGAAGGCGGTGTGGTGGCCACATTTACGGACCGGCTGCTGCGGGGCGAGCGGTGCCGGATTTACGGCGACGGCAGGCAAACCAGGGACTTTATATTCGTCGGCGATGTAGTCCGGGCTAATTTGGCCGCACTGGATATGGCCGGAGCGGCCAATTCCGGTATTTATAACATCAGCACCGGTATGCCTACGTCGGTTAATGAGCTGTACGATACTTTGCGTCAGATTACCGGCAGCAACCTGGAGCCGGAATACTGTCCGCCCCGGGCCGGGGATATCGAGCACAGTTATCTGGCCGAAAAAAAGGCAATCACCGGCCTGCGCTGGCAGGCCATGCACAGTCTGGCCAAGGGCTTGCGTGATACGGTGGATTATTACAGATAATAGAGGACGCACTAATTTACAAAAATGAAGGTTGATTTTTCCAAGAAATAAGCCAATTTGTGTTATAATGTAATAAGGGAATATTGAGATACGGGCCTCACCTGCCGGGGATGGAAGCATCCAAAGAAGGCGGTGAGGCAGAAATGATTCAAATATCAGACGCAATACAAGCTGTAATAGCCCTTATCCTTCTGCTAACCCTCGTCGTGCTAATAGCTGACCGACGGAAATAATTGAAGACCTCTGAAACTGCGGGAACAGTTTCAGAGGTCCTAGATAAAAACCTCGACAGTTGAGGCAACCCACGCCGTATTACCAATATTCCCTATTTAAAATAATAATATAACGATAACAATGAAAAGTCAAACCGGTGAATAGCAGGAAAAAATGAAACGCAGTGTCGAGGCTGACTACGTTGAGAGCAGCCGGATCTTTATTGCGGCGCTATATGCACATAAGCCGATATCCCTTTTGATGTCCGGAGAAGAACCGCCCCGTGAGCCGGACTGCTTTTTGCCCTCCTTTAACCGTTCCAAATAATCCCGGTACATATCCGTGCGGCCGGTACCCCCAATTCTGCCAAGCCTAAAATAAAAATCATCATGCATAATGTTTCAATCCCTTCTTATATGAATTCATGGCATGACTGGTGAAAAATGCATAAACAGGCATAACCCAGACAAAATAATGTTTGTACATAATACGCACGGCAATGGCAAAATATGTATACATATGTTATAATTATTCATTAGGAGAATTATTCACTGGGAATCCGGTATACAAATCTGCCACACTTAAAGTCCGTCATCGCTATGAATATAATCTGCGTGACAATTTGCGTGCGATACTTGAAGTTTGTCATTGCGAGGGGCAAAGCGGCGAAGCGATCCTCGCTTTATGGCCCGCATTTTCTTGGGACCTGCTTTGGAGTCTGGGATTGCTTTGCCGCGCTCGCAATGAGATTACCCGCACAAACAAAAGGATGGAAACATTTAGCGGGTTAATACACGAATTGGCACTATAAACACGGAAGGGGCTTGTTGGATTGAAAAAAATAAAATTTGGTACGGATGGCTGGCGGGGAATTATTGCCGATGATTTTACATTTGACAACCTGCGCATAGTATCGCAGGCTGTGGCCGAATACATTAACGGTCTCGACGCGGGGCATAAAGGGGTAGTGGTGGGTTACGACAACCGCTTTTTATCGGACCGGTTCGCCGATACCGTGGCGGATGTAATGATCCAAAACGGCATTAAAGTATACCTGTCCGGCGAGCCGCTGCCCACTCCGGTGACCGCCTTTGCCGTTAAAGTACATGAGGCAGCCGGTGCGGTGATGCTCACGGCCAGCCATAACCCGCCGGAATATAACGGATTTAAGTTTATACCCGATTATGCCGGGCCCGCGCTGCCGCATATCACCGGGGCTATTGAGGAAAATATCGCCCGTCTGCAGGGCCGGGCGGCTCAAATGTACCGGGGCGACCAGGAACAAGCGATGGAATTGGCCGCCGTCCTTAACGGAGCTGGTGCGGCCGGAAAAGCGGTTCGTGCTGGGGAACCTCGCGTTGCCGAGCGCATTATTATTGATCCCCGCGCGGAATATTTCGAGCATCTGGAGCAGTTGGTGGATATGGAGGCCATCGGCCGGGCCAATCTGCAGATAATGGTAGACCCCATGTACGGCAGCGGTATGGGTTACCTGGATGTGCTGCTGAAAAAGGCCGGCTGCCGGGTCGAAGAATGCCGCTGCTGCCGCGATCCGCTTTTCGGAGGCGGCATGCCTGAGCCCACGTGTGAAACCCTGGACGGAGTGTGCAGCTGGGTTAAGGGGGAGCAAGGCAGTCTGGGCCTGGCGCTGGACGGGGACGCCGACCGGTTTGGTATAATTGACTCCGGCGGAGTTTATATCACTCCCAACCAGTTCCTGCCCCTTTTATATCACCACCTGATAACGGTTAAAGGTATAGTCGGCCCGGTCACCCGCACCGTGGCCACCACCCACATGCTGGATCGCATTGCCGCCCGGCATGGTCTGCGGGTATATGAAACTGCCGTGGGCTTTAAATATATCGGTCAAAACCTGTTGGAAAAGGGATGCGTACTGGGCGGCGAGGAAAGCGGCGGCCTGTCCATAAAGGGGCATATCCCCGAAAAGGACGGTATCCTGGCCGGTATGCTGGTGGCGGAAATGGTAGCCGTGCATGGTAAAAGTCTGCTTGCCATAGCCGATGATGTATCGGAGGAATATGGCGTTCGGTTGTACAGCGAACGTTTGGATGTGCGCACCACGCCCTACAAAAAGCAAGCGGTCCTGGAGAAGCTGCGGCAATTCAGCCCGGCCGGACTGGCCGGAACAGAAGTAACCGGACGGATTGCTCTGGACGGTATCAAACTGGTGCTGGACAGCGGCGAGTGGGTCCTGGTGCGAGCCTCGGGCACCGAACCGCTGTTTAGAATTTATGTGGAATCCGACCGACAGGAGCGGATCAAGGAGTTGGGCCGTGAGGTTGCGGTACAACTTGGGCTGGACGGTTAGCGGTTTTGGCGTAGGTGCCTGGTATCAGGCGTAGGGCGTCTGGTTATCGGGTGTCGGCGCCGGGTGTTAGCGGCTCGGCGCCATCTATAAAGTGCAAAGCCCGGGCTGGTAGAAACTGCCCGGGCTTTTTGTCGAAACAATACTTAACAATTAAGTAAATTCTTCAAGAGATATAAAGGAATTTCCCAAAAAATAGCGAAGTAAGGTTTGATTGCCTTTATGGACATGGACACCCATGCCGCCAAACGCGGCACCATCAGAAAATGAAAACTACCGATCACTATTTTCAGGATAGGTAGGCAACTAATCTATAACTTAATTCGGCAAAATTATCCAATTGTATCAATATAATGTAGTATAATCGGTAAACTTCTCATAAATCATCGTATTATACACCATTCTATTAAGCAATAGGAAAATAGTCTTATTAAGTTGAGTAAAAAGTCCCGGTTAAGATTCAAATACATATTTTATGGCCGTCTTCATCACAGCACAGCCCGGCAGGGAAGGTATGCGGTATGGAAACAAAGTCTTAAGAGGTGTTAACTGGTGAACAATCACATGCGGTCAGCTCTTTTACTTATTTGTGATGTTTTTTTAATTAATCTGTCAATTATTATTGCCTATATGCTGAGGTTTGACAGCTTAAACTTATCCGGTACATACCTTTTGCAATATTACGAGATAGCCCCCATTGTCGTGTTTGTTTACCTGGTAAGCTTTTATGTCATGAAACTATATAACCGGGTATGGGCCTATGCCAGTATCGGCGAGCTATCCGCTATTGTGCAGGCGGTAACGCTGGGCAGCCTTGGCGTCATTGCTCTTACCTACCTATTGGAATACCTGCTGCCCCGCAGCGTTATTTTATCCTCCTGGGCTTTGTTGATTTTGCTGGTGGGCGGCTTCCGCTTAAGCTGGCGGGTGCTGGTGGAGCACAAAAAAGGCAACGGCCACCACGGTAAACGCACTTTGATTATCGGCGCGGGAGACGCCGGGGTATTAGTGGCCCGGGAACTCAAAAACCACGACAGCGGTCTGCTGCCGGTAGGTTTTATTGACGATAACATAAGCAAGCAAAAAATGCGGGTGCTGGACCTGCCGGTGCTGGGTACTCGCGAACGGATTCCCAACATAACCAAACGTCGCAATATCGAGACCATCATTATCGCCATGCCTTCCGCGGATTCCCAAACCGTCAGGGAAATCTTCGCCTTGTGCAAGGAAACCAAGCTGGAGGTAAAAATACTGCCCGGCATGTACCAGCTTATCGACGGGCGAGTATCCGTGAACCGTTTGCGTCCGGTTAAAATTGAAGACTTGCTGCAGCGCGAGCCGGTGGAACTGGGCCTGGGTGAAATATCCGGCTGCATCAAAGGGGAAACCGTACTGGTAACCGGGGCCGGGGGCTCCATAGGCTCGGAGCTCTGCCGCCAGGCGGCGGGCTTTGGCCCCAAAAGGCTGGTCCTGCTGGGCCACGGAGAAAACAGTATCCACAAAATATGGCTGGAACTGACCGCTAACTTTCCCGGACTGCCTCTGGGGATAGAAATTGCAGATGTGCGGGATAAAGTCAAGATTAATTGCATATTTCAAAAATATAGGCCGGGGTTGGTGTTTCATGCTGCTGCTCACAAGCACGTGCCCCTGATGGAAATGCATCCGGACGAAGCGGTTAAAACCAATGTATTCGGCACCAGAAACCTGGCCGAGGCGGCGGACAGCGCGGGCACCAAAACATTTGTAATGATATCCACCGATAAGGCGGTAAACCCCTCCAGTGTAATGGGGGCTACCAAGCGCATGGCCGAGCTTATCGTGCAGCACATGGCCCGGATCAGTCGAACCCGGTTTGTAACCGTGCGGTTCGGTAACGTGCTGGGCAGCCGGGGCAGTGTGGTACCCATATTTGAGGAGCAAATAAAAAACGGCGGCCCGGTTACCGTGACCGACCCGGGAATGCAGCGCTACTTCATGACTATTCCGGAAGCGGTGCAGTTGGTCATTCAGGCGGGTTCCATGGCTGACGGGGGCGAAATATTTATTCTGGACATGGGGCAGCCGGTGAAGGTAGTGGATTTGGCCACGGAAATGATCAGACTTTCCGGCTTGGAGCCGGATAAAGACATCAAAATAAAATTCGTGGGCATCAGACCCGGGGAAAAACTGTTCGAGGAACTGCTCACCGCTGAGGAAGGCTCAGCCGCTACCAGACATAAAAGAATATTTGTGGCCCACCCCTGCCCGGTGGAGATAGCTGCTCTGGAGCAGGAACTGCTGCTTTTGGCCCAAAACCCCACCCGACTTAAGGATGACGATGTATTCGCCGCCTTGGCGGCGGTCTTGCCTAATTTTAAGAGCTGCAGGCAAATGCGGGCGGTGTGATGGTATAGTTGTGACCAACCAAACTAACTATTTGATAGGCTGATTATATATGTTTACTTTACCTAATTATGTAATTACTGAAGAAATTCATGAAAACAATCGGATCAAAGTTTACCGGGGGCATGCGGTTTGGGACCGGTCACCGGTTATTATCAAAGCCATCAAGACGGGAATGGCCGACCCGGTTAATATATCGAAGCTAATCTACGAATACGAGATTAGCCGCAGCCTTGACATTGAGGGGATTGTTAAACCCGCGCGTTTGGAACAGAACGGGGCAACCCTTGCCCTGATTATGGAAGATACTGGAGCCATATCCCTTAGAGAATACCTGGCTGACAACCGCCCGGACCTATCCGGTTTTTTTTCCATATCCGTTCAATTGGTAAAAATCCTGGGGGAACTTCATCAACAAGGCGTTATCCACAGGGACTTGAAGCCCGACAATATACTTATTCATCCTGCTAACGAAGAAGTGAAAATAATTGATTTCAGCATTGCCGCGCTTATTCCCGCGGAAAGTGAAAACGCCTCATTTTCTGCCATTCCGATAGGCACACCGGCTTATATGTCCCCGGAACAAACCGGCCGGGTAAACAGGACTACCGACTGCAGAAGTGATTTTTACTCTCTGGGCGTAGTTTTTTATGAGCTGTTGACCGGGCGGCTTCCTCTGCTGGCGGAGAATCCCGCTCAATGGGTTTACGTTCATACGGCACAGAACCCGCTACCCCTGTCTGAAATCAATCCGGAGGTTCCTCCGGCAGTTTCGGCTATTATTATGAAAATGCTCTCCAAGTCGGCGGAAAAGCGGTACCAGAGCGATTACGGCCTGTTATGGGACCTGGAAGAATGTCGGCGGCAGTGGAATAAAAACGGAATCATTAATCCGTTTCCCCCGGGAAAGGCGGATATTGCCGGTCGTTTTCAGCTTCCTCAAAAGCTTTGCGGCAGGGAAAAAGAAACAGCGGCTTTGACGGATGCTTTCGGAGACGTATGTTCCGGACAAGCGGGATTAGTCATGGTGAGTGGTTATGCCGGAACCGGGAAAACGGTGTTGGTTAATGAAACATTGAAACCTCTGGCGGCAGGCAGAGCTTGGTTTATTACCGGAAAGTCGGACCAACTCCGGCATAATGTGCCATATTCCCCCTTCATTCAAGCTTTTGGCAATTTAATGCGGCAGCTGCTGACTGAAAGTAAGGAAAATCTCGCTGCCTGGAAGAAAAGACTTCTCCGCGCCCTGAGCGGGAGCGTATCGGTCATCGCCGGAGTAATTCCCGAAGTGGAGCTGATTACGGGACCCCGGCCGGCGGCTCCGCCGCTGCAGCCGGTGGAAGCTCAGAACCGCTTTTGTATGGCGTTTCGGAATTTTGTCCGGGTATTTGCCAAAAGAAAACATCCCTTGGTCATATTCCTTGATGACTTGCAGTGGGCGGACCCGGCATCATTGCAATTAATCCGGTTTTTGAGCGACGGCTCGGACAGCCGCTGTCTGCTGATTATCGGTGCGTACAGGGATAATGATGCAGCCGGGACGCAACCGCTGTTGGAGATCCTGGGAGAACTTCAAAAAGCGGATATCCCGGTGCGGCATATTGCACTGGCACCTCTTGATCCAACCCATACCGGCCAATTCATTGCCGATTCTCTCGGCTGTTCAGAGGAAAAGGCGGCGCCGCTGGCAGCAATCCTCTATCGGAAGACGGGAGGCAACCCCTTTTTTCTTGTCCAATTGTTACGGTCCCTATATAAGGAAAACCACGTTGCCTTTAACCGGGAGAAGGGCTGCTGGGAATGGGACACGGAATCCTTGCGGGCAATTCCCATAGCGGACGATATAATTAATTTCATGCTTGCAAGACTGCATACCCTTCCGAGGGAGACGCGCCATATTTTAATGTCGGCCGCCTGTATCGGAAATGCCTTCGATTTGCCAACATTGGCCATAGCCTGTGAGAAAAATCCGGCCGCGGCGGTCGAGACTCTTTTGCCGGCGGTTTTGGAAGGACTTGTCCTAAAAGTATCTTGCCCCGGCCATGAGTACGAGTTTTTGCACGACCGTGTCCAGCAGGCGGCCTATTCCCTGATACCGGGGGAACAGAAAAAGGAACTGCGCCTGAAAATCGGGCGCTTGATCTTGGAGCGTATCGGCCGGGATGAGCTGGACGGGAAAATATTTTCCGTTATGGATCTTATGAACTGCGGCCCAAATTTAATCGGCGATCCGGCCGAGAGAATAAAGCTGGCCGGTTATAACCTGGCAGCCGGCCGCAAGGCTAAAGCCTCCGCCGCCTGCGCCGCGGCGCTGAATTATTTTCGGGCCGGTGCGGAGCTTTTGCCGGAAGATGCATGGGACAAACATTATCAATTAACCTACGACCTTTATATAGAGCGTTCTCAGTGTGAATATCTTTGCGCCGATTCGGGGACGGCGGAACGGCTGTTTGATATCATTCTTGCCCGAGCGAAAACGGAACTGGAACGAGCCGATGTATACGGCAAAAAAATTCAATTTTATTCGACGACCAGACAATACGACGCGGCTGTTCAACTTGGCGTCAAGGCATTGCGAGAGCTGGGCGTTGGATTGCCGCCCAGCCCCGGAAAAATTCATTTTATCAAGGAATTGATAACCTTCAAATGGTACATGCGCGGCAAAAAAACAGAAGAACTGGCAAGCCTGCCGGAAATGAGCGATCCGCTGCGGAGGAAGATGTTGGAGCTCATTATATTGATTGCGGACGCCGCCGACCTTTCCAACCCTGATTTGTACGGGCTGATTCTATTAAAAATAGGCAATTTTACGATAAAACATGGCCATACTGACCTTTCCCCCATTGGATATGCCGGGTGCGGCATTGCAGCCGGCAGCATTCTGGGAAACCATGCTGCCGGGCATGAGTTCGAAAAAGTGTGCTTGCAGCTTGCTGAAAAATATGACAATAGCTCATACAAATGTATCGTTTATTTTTTATTGGGTTCATTTGTTGCTCATTGGACACAACACGGGAAAACCGGTATCGATTATTTGTGTGATTCCGTTCGGTATGGCCGGGAATCCGGTCAGGTTCTTTATGCCGGTTATGCTCTTGCGGTGCTTATTGAAAATAAATACCTGCTGGGCATTCCCCTTGGAGAAGTCGCTGAGGAAGTTAAAAATTGCTATAACTTTGCCAAGAGGATGAAACATGATAATTTGTTTATTAACGCAATTATTTACCGGCGTCTTGTTTCAGCTATTATGGGTCTGTCCGGAGATCCTTTTACTTTTAGCGCCGGCGTCTATGATGAAAGCAGTTTAGATGAAAACGGTTTAATGGAATTAATGAAAGACGATAATCCATCTCTGCTGACGTATTATATTACTGAGATGCAATTATGCTACTTATTGGGTGATTATGCAAAATCCCTGGCTTTGGCGGAAAAAGCCCAAAAAAATATTGATGCCATCATGGGATTTAGAAATCTTGCCGAATATAATTTCTACTATTCTCTGGCGATTGTCGCGGTGTATGATAGGCTGTCCCCTGGAAAGAAGAGAAAATACCGGAAGATACTAAAAAAGAATCAGCGCCAAATGAAAAGATGGTCGGATTTTTGCAGCGAAAACTTTCTGCACAAGTACCTGCTGGTAGCCGCGGAAATATCACGTCTGAGCGGCGGAAGCCAAAAAACTATGGATTTGTATGACCGGGCCATGCAGTCCGCCCGTGAGAACGGCTATATCCAGATTGAGGCGCTGAGCAACGAACTGGCGGCCGAATATTATCTGGCCGAGGGCCGGGAAAAAATCGCCCGGGCCTACATGGTCGATGCCTGCCGCGGGTATTGGCGGTGGGGGGCCATGGCCAAGGTCAGGGCGCTGCGGGAACGCTTTCCGCATCTGCTGGCGGGGATAGCGCCTGAGGAGAGGAAATATGATCCCGCAAAAGTATTAAAAAGTGCCCTTCGCATTTCCAGCACCGCTAGCGACTCTGTCGGCGATTTGGATCTGCATGCCATTAGGGTAGAGCTAAAAAAACTGTCTGAAGAAACCGACCCCAAAGCGCTGTTGAAAAGTTTTCTGGAAATCACCGTTAAAAACGCCGGCGCCGACAAGGGGTATGTATTGTTGGAAAAGGACGGGGAATTATTTATTGAAGCCTTAAAAGAAAGCGGACGCCCGGCGGAGGTAATTGTGCCGGTTTATCTGGAAAAAAATAACAACCTGCCCATATCGGTAGTACGGTATGTGGCCAGAACTCTTGAGCCCGTGGTGCTGAACGGCGGGGATCAGGCCGGGGTTTTCGCCGGGGACCCCTATATCGCCCAATCCCGGACTAAATCCATTGTTTGCTTGCCCGTGCTGTTTTGGGGTATGCATGTGGGAGTTCTTTACCTGGAAAACAGCCTGATGGCGGGAGTATTTATACCGGACCGGCTGGAAGTGCTGAAGCTTTTATCCACTCAGATGGCTTATGTGAAAAATATGCAGCCATTCATCGAGGGAGACAGCACGGGGATAAAGGATGAAATGCCCGGGGCTCCGGTCGTCTCTCTTACTGAAAGAGAACTGGAGGTGCTGGAGTTGATTGCTCTGGGCATGTCAAACAAGGAAATTGCTCACAGACTGCAGCTAACCGTCAGTACTGTTAAAACCCACATTCTCAACATATACGGCAAGCTTCAGGTGAACAGGAGAGTGCAGGCTGTAATCAGGGCCAGAGAATTAAAGCTTTTGCAAGAATAATCAATTAGTCGGAGTTTAAATCCATCCATCTCATACTTTTGGTTGATCCCAGCGGAAAAGAGATATTATAAAATAATTGAAGTGTCGTCCCGTAACGGACAATAGTATAGTATTAGTGGAGGGTGATGGGCTTGAACTTGGTATTGCGGACAGCCATCCTGATTTTTTGCGACTTTGTGCTGGTCAACCTGGCGATGGTGCTGACGCTGCTGATTCGTTTTTATGAATCGGGCAATGCTCTGTATTATCTGCAATCATATATTAATTTTGCGCCTTTGGCCGCCGGGCTGATGATTATATCTTTTTACCTGTTCAGGCTATACCATAAGGTTTGGGCCTATGCCAGCATTGGCGAGCTTATCGCCATCACCATAGCTGTATCAGCCGGGACGGCGGGTGTGTTCATATTGAGCTTTTTTATTCAAACACCTCTGCCCAGAAGCGTCGTGCTGATGTCCTGGGCCTTTAATATATTGATCATTGGCGGTTCCAGGGGTGCCTGGCGTGTGTACGTGCAAGCCCAAAAAGCGATGGGCCAGGACAGCGGGTATAAAAAAGAAAAGAGAAAAGCCCTTATTGTGGGCGCGGGCGATGCCGGGGCAATGGTGGTCAGGGAATTGCGAAACCACGGCAACGGACTGATCCCTGTCGGTTTTGTAGACGATGATGTGAAAAAGCACGGCATGACTATATTGGGTATACCGGTGCTTGGCGGCCGCGACAGACTTCCGGAGATAATTAAAAAACGTATTATCGCCGAAGTTATTATTGCCATGCCCTCGGTGCCAAGGGAGATCATTCGTCAAACAGTGCAAACTTGCAAAGGCGCCAATGCCAGGTTGAAAATATTGCCGGGCATCTACCAATTAATTGACGGAAAAGTAACGGTTAACGGACTGCGCAGCGTTCAGGTGGAGGACTTGCTGGGAAGAGATCCTGTAATGGTGAACATGAGGCAAATAGCCGGATACCTGACGGGCAGGACAGTGATGGTAACCGGAGCCGGCGGTTCCATCGGTTCCGAGCTTTGCCGGCAGGTGGCCGGGTTTTCACCTTCACGCTTGATTGTACTGGGACATGGGGAAAACAGCATTCATAATATAGTAATGGAGCTTCGGGAATCGTATCATGACCTCACCGTTGACATAGAAATTGCCGATGTGCGGGACAAGCTGAGAATTGACGGTATTTTTGAATTGTACAGGCCCTCCGTGGTTTTTCACGCTGCGGCCCATAAACACGTTCCCTTGATGGAACGGCACCCCGATGAGGCCGTTAAAACAAATGTCTTCGGCACTAGGAACGTGGCCGAGGCGGCGGATAGGGTGGGGACGGACATATTTGTAATGATTTCCACCGACAAGGCGGTCAATCCTTCCAGCGTCATGGGCGCCACCAAGCGTTTGGCGGAGCTGGTGGTCCAGCACCTCGACAAAATGAGCCGGACCACTTTTACCGCCGTACGTTTTGGCAATGTGCTGGGCAGCAGTGGCAGCGTGGTGCCTACATTCAAAAGACAGATACTGCGGGGAGGACCTGTCACCGTTACCCATCCCGAAATGAAAAGATACTTTATGACCATACCCGAGGCGGTTCAACTGGTCATTCAGGCCGGGGCCATGGCCGAGGGAGGGGAAGTTTTTATCCTGGACATGGGCGAGCCGGTGAAAATAGTTGATCTGGCCAAGCTGATGATTACTCTGTCCGGCCTGGAGCCCGGTAAGGATATTGAAATAAGATTCACCGGTGCAAGGCCCGGTGAAAAACTGTTTGAAGAACTGCTCACCGCGGAAGAGGGCTCCGATGTCACAAAACATGAAAGAATTTTCGTTGCCCGCCCCACCGCGGTGGATTTTGCCCGGCTGGAAGCCGAATTACATAGACTTTTGATTCAAACCGGCAACGGCGGGATAGCCGGAGAGGACGTTTTCGAAGTTCTCGCCGGTCTGATCGCCAATTTCAATCACTACAGAAAAGAAATGGCGGGTTAAGAGGAAGTAACTTACGCGGTAGTTTGATATAATATTGTTGAGGTGGTTAACGTGCCAACACCGGAACAATTGGCCGGTTACCGCGCCGGGTGTTCTTGTTTGGTTCCTTGCTGGAAAAGGGAAAATTCATGGAGCATTCCGATATAGACATGGCCATAGCAAATCTGGGTAGCGAAAAAAACTTCTGGCGGGTATATGCGGAAGTTATGAATATTATTTAATTGACTTTGTAGGAGATCGCCGGGATGATAAACCTTTATTCGGGATAACCAGTCATGCCTTTAAATGGTGGGCACGCAAATGTCGCCTGAAAACCGGGGTGGACTTTCACTCCCACAGGTGTCGGCACACCACGGGCACCCAACTTTTGCAAAAAGGGATATCCATAGACAAGGTGCAGGACGTACTGGGGCACGCCGACATCTCTACCACTCGACGTTACGCCAAAACCGCCCCGGAAGCCATCTATGAATTGGCGGCCAAAGTTGACGAAATAAAGGAACGCCGGGTGCTGTATAGGTTTTGGCTGCGGTAGTTTGCATTGTTGCCTGGATAGTTGTAAGAAGGATATGCCTGGAAGTTACTGATCCGTGTAAGGGAGGGATTTAAATGCAATGTAATTTAACGGAATTGGTTGTATCTATTGACAAAATTATTAATATAAAGTAAAATGTTCAATAGCTGAACGGTAACGGTTGAATATTTATTTTGAAATGGGAATCACTATTGCTTTCGTCAAAGTTCTATTGAGGGAATATCTATGGTAAGGGGGTGAAGTTATTGTCGGAAATGAAAGCCATTAACCGTATAAATGACTATGCCTTCAAAAGGATATTCGGATCGGAAGAGGGCAAAGAAGCATTAATAAGCTTACTGAACGCCGTGTTGAAGCCATTGCCGGGACAGGAACTGGCTGCAGTAGAGTTGCTGGATCGGGAATTGGATCCTAAATACCTACTGGACAAAGCCGCCAGACTTGACATTTTGGCTAGAATAGTCACCGGGGCATTGGTGAATGTAGAAGTCCAGATAGTAAACAGATACAACATTGATAAACGCACATTGTTTTATTGGGCAGGACTGTATCATGGACAATTGGCCAGCGGCCAGAATTTCATTTGCCTTAGGAAGACCATCACTATAAATATTCTTGGATTTGATTGGTTCGAGGATACATATAAATACCACCACACCTTCCACGTCAGGGAGGATCAAACGGGAGAGTTATTGAACGACGATCTGGAAATTCATTTCTTGGAGCTGCAGAAGGTTGCTAAGGTAAAACGCAAGCCCCAAAATGGCTTGGAGGAATGGTTGCTTTATCTCAATAACATTCAGGGAGAAGAAATGGAGGTAATCGCTATGGGAAACCCCGGTATTCGCAAAGCTATGACCATTGAGCAGATCTTCTTCAAGAACAAGAAAGAGCGCAGGCTATACGAACTCAGAGAAAAAGCTGTCAGGGATGAAATATCAATGGTGGTTGGGGCAAAAGCTGAAGGCAAGGCTGAAGGCAAAGCTGAAGGTAAAGCTGAAGGTAAAGTGGAAATGGCTCATGATGCTATTTGTAAATACCTAGACATTAAATTCCCGGGGGCATCTATTAGCCTGCAAGCGGAGGTAAAGAAAATCAGTGACTTGGTTGTATTGGAAGAAACTATAACAAAAGTTTATGCAGCCAATAGTTTCGATGAAGTATTAGCCATTTTGGGGGGGGCAACAAAAGCCGGAAGTTAAACGCCACCTAAGTGTGGGTCAGGATGAAACCTGAAGGGAACTTTATGTCGTCCATACTTCACGTCCTGAATTGGATATAATCGAACAAAAATGAATTGGGTTGTCTAAAAATTAAAGTGGTGAAAATATTTGAACCATGAATACGAAATACTTAGCTATATAGAAAAAAATACCGAAATATCCCAGCGTCAAATCGCCGGCGGAACCGGCCTTTCGGTGGGTACCGTAAACCTGCTGTTGAAAAAAATGGTTCATAAAGGGTTGCTTAAACTAGAAAGGGTCAACGGCAGGACCCTGCGCTATATCCTTACCCCCGGGGGCATGGCCGAAAAAACCCGGCTGGCTTATCAGTACCTTAAAGCATCGTACGGGCAGATTATCAAAATAAGCCGGGCGGTGGAACAAGTTATCGCCGAATACCAGGCTGCCCACGGACCCGCAGGGGAAATAATACTTTGCGGATCTCCCGGTGATGTACCGGCGATATTGAAAATCGTTTTTCATAATCTTGGTATGAAATACAGGATAGTTGAAGAAATTGGCGATTTTCCGGGAGATGTCTTGAAAAACGTGCTGGTGATCACCTGGGGCGACGCTTGGGTTAAACAGCTTGACAGCGAATATAATGTTATAAACATACTTGAAATTTTGTAGGTGCTTTGTGTATCACGTCATTTTTCAATTTAACGGAATTAGTTGCATCTATTGATAAAATTATTAATATAAAGTAAAATGTTCAATGGCTGAACGGTAACGGTTGAATATTTATTTTGAAGTGGGAATCACTATTGCTTTCGTCAAAGTTCTATTGAGGGAATATCTATGGTAAGGGGGTGAAGTTATTGTCGGAAATGAAAGCCATTAACCGTATAAATGACTATGCCTTCAAAAGGATATTCGGATCGGAAGAGGGCAAAGAAGCATTAATAAGCTTACTGAACGCCGTGTTGAAGCCATTGCCGGGACAGGAACTGGCTGCAGTAGAGTTGCTGGATCGGGAATTGGATCCTAAATACCTACTGGACAAAGCCGCCAGACTTGACATTTTGGCTAGAATAGTCACCGGGGCATTGGTGAATGTAGAAGTCCAGATAGTAAACAGATACAACATTGATAAACGCACATTGTTTTATTGGGCAGGACTGTATCATGGACAATTGGCCAGCGGCCAGAATTTCATTTGCCTTAGGAAGACCATCACTATAAATATTCTTGGATTTGATTGGTTCGAGGATACATATAAATACCACCACACCTTCCACGTCAGGGAGGATCAAACGGGAGAGTTATTGAACGACGATCTGGAAATTCATTTCTTGGAGCTGCAGAAGGTTGCTAAGGTAAAACGCAAGCCCCAAAATGGCTTGGAGGAATGGTTGCTTTATCTCAATAACATTCAGGGAGAAGAAATGGAGGCAATCGCTATGGGAAACCCCGGTATTCGCAAAGCTATGACCATTGAGCAGATCTTCTTCAAGAACAAGAAAGAGCGCAGGCTATACGAACTCAGAGAAAAAGCTGTCAGGGATGAAATCTCAATGGTGGTTGGGGCAAAAGCTGAAGGCAAGGCTGAAGGCAAAGCTGAAGGCAAAGCTGAGGGCAAAGCTGAAGGCAAGGTGGAAATGGCCCATGATGCAATTTGCAAGTACCTGGATATTAAATTCGCAGAGGCATCCTTTAGCTTGCAAGCAGAGGTAAAGAAAATTAATGACGTAGTTATACTGGATGAAATCATTAACAATATATATACTGCCAATAGCTTGGATGATGCATCGACCATAGTAAGGGGAGCAGTTAAATAAGCATAACAAGATGTCATAGATGTCTGTTAAATTTCACATGGGATATATAACAATGGAATCCAAATTAAGACAACTAATAAAAGAATACCTGGTTGATTTCAAAATGCGGGGCAATTCGGAGGTTACCGTCAAAGGCTATACTTATAAATTAAGTAAGTTTGTACTCTTTGTTGAAAAAAATGATATAGATTTTCTTATTCCGAACCCCTCCCACGCAAGGATGTATAGAAATCACCTTGTGGAAGCGGGACTAAAGCCGCGGTCTGTAAACGATGCTATATCAGTTGTGAAAGGTTTTTATGATTTTTTGATTGAAGAAGGCAAAATCAGCGGCAACCCTATAAACACCAGAAGATTGCGTGTAAAAGAAGGACAAGCTCTGCCCAAATTTATGACTAATGCTGAGCTTGAGTTGTTAAATGACTGGTTAAATACTATACCGGAGAAAATTGCTTTGGGTTTCCGTACCATGCTGGCCACCGGGATGCGCACAAGTGAAGTTGTAGCCGTGCAATGCAGCGATTTAATTAGATTAGACAATGGTGGTTATATTATCAGGGTTAGACATGACAAAGGGAATAAAGAAAGATATGTACCGGTAATGGATGCAGATGTGGCCAGGAAACTGGCGGAGATTAAAAGGGAAAGGATTGATGATATACCCCTTATAGATGTTACTCCAATTCAATACAGGAATTGGTCATACAAGTGCATAAAACAAATTGGTGTGCATTTTTACCCCCACCGTTGCCGGCATACAGTAGGCACTAAGCTGCTGCAAAAGGGTGTGGCCATTGACAAGGTGCAGGAAATACTGGGGCATGAAAACATTTCCACTACCCGGCGTTATGCTAAAACAGCACCGGAAGCTGTACTGGAACTGGCCGCTAAGGCGGATCAGGTCAAAGAAACCAGGAGCATATATTGTTGTTTATTGAATGAGATTTTTTCGGAAAATGAGTAGGAATTTTGAAGTGCTTGTTGAAGTTTACTATTTAGAAGAAATAAGTTCCGGGGCAGTTTTGTGGCAAACGTTATGTGGAGCGGGGCTTTGGGGGTGGCGAGCGATTTTATACATATTGATGAATAGTTTACATATGGAGCGGGGTATTGGGAATGTGATGTATACATAATTAGGACATGCCAATTTGGGGTGAGTGCAAATTGTGTGGTGTCTTTTTTTAGTTTATGGGTTTGAGTTGGTTAGTTGGTGAACTGGAAAAATCAGGATATATTTTGAGTGTACATAAATATGAATTTATTAAATTTTAAAAGAGGGTAAAAAGTGACTAATAGTAGAAATATACCGTTTTCCCCACCGGATATTACGGATGCGGAGATTGAAGAAGTCATAAAAGCGATGAAGTCCGGCTGGATTACAACTGGACCCAGAACAAAAAAATTTGAAAAGAAAATAGCAGAATATGTTGGTGCGAATAAAGCAGTGTGTTTAAATTCTGCTACTGCAGCTATGGAGCTTACTCTTCGTATTTTAGGCATTGGTCCTGGGGATGAAGTTATAACTACAGCTTATACATATACGGCATCTGCTTCTGTAATAGATCACGTTGGTGCAAAAATCGTGCTGGTTGATACCGCTCCGGATTCTTTTGAGATGGATTATGAAAAACTTGCTGATGCCATTACAGAGAAGACAAAAGCAATAATTCCTGTTGATATAGCGGGGAAGATGTGTGATTACGATACCATATATGAAGCTATCGAAAGCAGGAGGGGGCTCTTCAAAGCTAATAGTGAACTTCAAGAGTTGTTTAATAGGGTAATCGTAATGGCTGATGCCGCCCATGCTTTTGGGGCTGAAAGACACGGATTCAAGTGTGGGCAAGTCGCGGACTTTACCTGTTTTTCTTTCCATGCAGTTAAAAATATAACCACAGCTGAAGGCGGTGCAGTGGTTTGGCGTAGTGATATTGGATTGGATGATGAGTGGCTTTATAAACAATTTATGTTATACAGCCTTCATGGTCAGTCTAAAGACGCACTAGCGAAAAACCAAAAAGGGGCATGGGAGTACGACATTATATATCCCGCCTATAAATGTAACATGACTGATATATTGGCTGGGTTTGGATTAATGCAGTTAAGTAGATATGAAGGTTTGATGGAGAGACGTAAAGGGATTATTAAGATGTATGATAGAGCATTGCTGCCGATAGGGGTTAAGAGTTTACAACATTATGGTGATGGTTTTGCCTCTTCAGGGCACCTTTATTTAGCGAGGATACCTGGAATTGACGAAGAACTAAGAAACGAGCTTATTATTAAGATGGCCGAGGTTGGGGTAGCATGTAACGTACATTATAAGCCATTACCTATGTTTACGGCTTATAAGAATTTAGGATTTGATATTAATGATTATCAAAATGCGTTTAATGCATATAAGAATGAGATTACATTGCCGCTACATACTTTACTTAGTGATGAGGATGTAGAGTATGTGTGCGGTAGTTTCAAGTGGGCAATAGATGAGGTTTCAGAGTAGCTATTTGAAATTAATAGAACAAGAGCTTGAAAGGAAAATAGAAAAGATGAAGATGATACTAAGAAAATGGGAGGATTTACCGGATAACATGAAAAAAGATAGTGTTAAGAAGTACTATGACTCTTTATATAAGAAAAGGCTAAGCTTACTTGTAAAAAGAATTTTTGATGTAGTAATTGCTATTTTTACATTTATTATGCTTTCCCCTGTGTTTATTATTATAAGCATAGCTATCAAAATGGATTCCAAAGGACCGGTTATGTTTCGTCAAGTTAGAGTTACGCAATACGGGAAACAGTTTAAAATCTTTAAATTTCGAACGATGGTAAATAATGCCGATAAGATTGGTGCGCAAATAACCGCAAAGAATGATATTAGAGTTACTAAGGTTGGTAATATCCTAAGGAAGTTTAGGCTAGATGAAGTTCCACAACTTTTCAATATAGTTTCAGGTGACATGAGCTTTGTTGGTACAAGGCCGGAGGTCGTAAGGTATGTTGATAAATATACAGATGAGATGATGGCAACGTTACTTCTGCCAGCTGGGGTTACTTCGGAAGCTAGTATTCAATATAAAAACGAAGAACAGCTTTTGGCCAATGCTGATGATGTTGATGAGGCATATGTAAATGATGTTTTGCCTAAGAAGATGAAATATAACTTGAGAAGCATAGATGCATTTAGTTTCCTTGGTGAAATTAAAACGATGTTTAGAACTGTAATAGCAGTAATTAATAGTTATGATAAAAGTGGGGACTCTTTTATGGTGGTGAATTCTGATAGAAAGTTTCATAGAATTAACGACTAGATTAAAATATTAAATTTTTACCTGTTATGTTTATTAAGGACAAATACTAGGCACTAGGAGTTAGAATATGGAGTATAGTGTGTTGATGACGGTATACAAAAAAGATAAGCCAATTTATTTGAAAAAAAGCATTTTAAGTATGCTAAATCAAAGTATGCAAACAAATGAATTCGTAATTGTTAAAGATGGGCCTATTACTGCGGAATTGCAAGAGGTTATTGATTCTATAGATAGAGATTTTTCAGGAATAATTAAGCAGGTGGATCTGAAGGAGAATGTCGGATTAGGAGTAGCACTAAATGAGGGTCTTAAGATTTGCACAAATGATGTCGTTGCTAGAATGGATGCTGACGATATATCTTTAAGTACACGGTGTGAACGGCAACTAAAAGAATTTGAACAAAATAGTGAGCTCGATATTGTTGGATGTTCTGTAGATGAGTTTATTGGACATGAGAACAACATAATTTGTACAAGGTTAGTTCCTGAAACTCATGAAGAAATATATAAATATGCAAAACAAAGAGATCCATTTAATCACCCGACAGTGATGTATAGAAAGAGCAAGGTGTTAGCAATCGGCGGATATAAAGATTTAAGAAAAAACCAAGATACTGATTTGTGGATCAGAATGTTAATGGATGGTTGCAGAACTAAGAATATCAACCAATCTTTGTTTTTATTCAGGTTTGAAGAAGATACATATAAAAGAAGGAAAAATTGGATTAATACAAAATTATTGATAGCAACGCGATACAATGCTTTTAAAATTGGATTTAGTAGTTTTACAGACTTTTTGAGAGTGTTATTTGTACAATTATTAATTTATATAATGCCAATTGGTTTTCAAAAGTGGATTTATAAAAAGTATTTACGGAGCCATCGTGAGGTGAATCATGTCAGTAATTGAATCAAAAGTTAATAACTTGCTAAATAAAGCCCCTAAAATAAAGAGAGTAGCAAAAAGAATCTATCAAATAGGAATGTATGCTATATCCCCTAAAATAAAATTTGAGGGAAATATAACACGAATTTCCCCAAACGATGGGATGGAATATTTTTTTGGGTACTATGATAAATCACCGTGGGATATCACTGATAGGTACATGCTTTGCTTAAGGGCAAAAGATGCACATTCTTCAGTTGCCCCTAGAGAAACTGCAGATATTATTTTATTTGACACTCTAAACAATAATTCATATAAATTGCTAGGTAAGACTAATTCTTGGAATGTACAACAGGGATGTATGCTTCAGTGGCTAGGACCTAAGTATTCAGATAAGATTATCTATAACGATTTCCGAGACGGACAGTATTGCTCTGTGATTTTAAACATAATAACACGTGAAGAGAGAGTCATTCTCATGCCAGTATACAGTGTTTCACAAGATGGGGATTTTGCGCTATCATTGGATTTTGCACGTTTGCATCGGTTAAGAAAAGGCTATGGTTATTCTAACCAAACAGAAAAATATCGTGGTGAAAAGTGTCCAGACAAGCCATGTATTTGGCATATCAATCTTAGAAGCCATCAAGTAACACAACTATTGAAATATACTGATTTTGTAAATTTTGAACCAAGACCTGAAATGGAGGGTGCTGAGCATAAGGTGAATCATATTATGATTAGCCCCTCGGGTAAAAGGTTTATGGTCCTACATAGATGGTTTCACAGTTCAAGAAAATATACAAGGCTAGTTACGGTGAATTGCAATGGAAGGGATATGTACAACTTAAGTGACGATAATATGACTTCGCATTGCTGTTGGAAAAATGATACAGAGATTTTAGCTTTTGCTAATAAGAAGGATAGTGGCAATGGATATTATTTGATGGAGGATAAAACACCAAATTTTTATAAACTTTGGTCTGAACTAAACTCAGATGGTCATCCTAGTTACTCACCGAATGGGAGGTTGATTGTTACAGACACATATCCGGATAGAGCAAGAATTGCCACTGTTTATTGTATAGATGATGGTAGGATTAGTAAATTGGCTAGAGTATTTGCACCGTTTAAATATGACAATGATGTACGATGTGATTTGCATCCTAGATGGAATCGGTCAGGAGAAAAGGTGTGCTTTGATGCTGCGTTTGAAGGTAAGAGAGGGTTGTATGTTATTAATGAGCGTGATAGACGGTTGTGTAGATGATTATTTTAGACCTAACTTAAAAGAACTGGTGAGATGAGAAGCATTAAGGGAATAATAATTTATTGTAATTCGATAAGTACATTAAGTGATTTTGGTTACTCACAATAATATTAATATTGTTTTCATTTTACATCTGCTATTTTATATATCGAAAAATACCTGTGAATAGCTGACTAACACCGTTTGTAGTAATGATGGCCGGTTTTTGATTAATTGGAACTGTTGATGTTAGGAATTGTTCATTGAAAGAAATATACTATTTTGTTCACGCTTGTACTGAGGTAGAACCTAAGCACTACTTTGGTTTTTTTGCTTGGCAGATAATTTTGCCCAAAGATCATGTATGCACTGCGCAATAAGCCGGGGAATAAATTGGAAGATGTTTTTTGGAAGTACTCTTCCTAAATGATAAGAATTATTTTATTTTGTTTAAATTGAGCAAGGGGTTGGTTTAAATAAAGTTTTCAATAATAACTCCTATGTATAATTCTTTTTCCCTAATGGGTCCTTATTTTGAGAGTTTGGTAAGTCAGACATATAAAAATTTTGAAGTTATAATTATTGATGATTGCTCAACGGATGATTCATATAATCATTTAATGACATACAAGGAAAATAGTAGCTTGGATATTGTTCTTCTAAAAACAAAAAGGAATAGCGGACCAGGATTGGCTAGAAATCTAGGTCTAGAAAAAGTAATAGGAAAATACGTCATGTTTATTGACAGTGATGACTATATAGATTTCCATTGTTTGAAAGAAATTAGCGATACAATATTAAATACTGGTGCCGATTGTGTGATGTTTGATTACTATAAAAGAAGAGGTGAAAGTATAATTCATGGTTCAACTATTCCAGGTTTTGAGCAAGGTGCTATAAACCAAAAACTTGCAATAGCTAATGCTAATGGGAGTATGTGCTGCAAAGTATATAGAACTGAGAATATTAAATTTAATGGTGCAAAGTTTCCGGATATATTAAGGTTCGAAGATATGGTTTTTAATAAAAGATCCCTTGTATATTGCAACAATATACATTATATAAAAAAGCCGTTATATTATTATATTTCTAATGAAAGCTCAATAGTGAACAATAAAAAAAATGCTAGCGAGAAATATGCTATAGAGGCCTTTCAAACCTTGGAAAAAGAACTGAAAAATAAATTCCCAAATGAGATTGAAACAATTTTTGTTAGGGAAATGCTTTATTCAACTGTGCTAACTTTGGTTTCGAATAGGGCAAGACGAAAAAATATTATTCATCATATAAAAAGTTTGGAAAGTAGTTATCCTAACTGGAACAAAAATGATGGCATAAAAAATTTTGCTTTTCATCAAAAAGTTTTTTTGAAATTGATACAATTTAGAATTATTTGGGGTTTGCGATTAATGGCTTATATAAGGAAAAAAATTTAATTATTGCTCGAGAAAATTTGAAAAGAGAAAACAGTTCTTTCCAAATTATCCTCGGAGTCTGCCCCGTAAAAAATTTCCAGAAATGCCTTACATTGTTAGGGTCAGGCCCGGGTAAAATATTACCAATTTAATATACGTACGTACCAAATGAGTCACTTACAATAAAATTTAGTTGTCTTCATAAAATAACAGATTTTATAAAGGACCATCTCTGCTTCTCGTTACAAACTGCTGCTCGGGTTGATTATTGAAAGAACAAAATTAATGATTTTTCTTTAATCAATTAATCTTTATAAGTTTATTTTCGATAGGCTTAAACTCCTTGTATGCAGTTAATAGGATTCCTTTGACATGTAATGTCAAAGCAGCAGCATAAGAATCAGGCTAAAAACATCGGATATTTTGCTTTAATATCTCCTGCGGTAATTATTTCATTATGGGATATGTCTACTAACTCTATGAGCCATACCTTAACATTTTCAATTATAAGAAATCAATTCTTGAAGATTATAATATTAGATTTACACCAAATGCAAAATACGACTTGGAGTTTATATGGAAGTATTTGTTATATTGCCATACTGGAGCAGCTATCAAAAAGCCTCTTTATGAATACTACGATCAGTTAGAAAAGGAAATCAATATAATGTATAAATCGGAATTTTCAACTACATATGAAATTGGAATTCATAAAATAAAATCCTTAAATGTGCAAAGTATGCTTTTCAAAGTATCCATATTTCCTTTAATGCTTTTCGCGTTTTTTTTTGGTTATCTGGATTATCCCGTGAAGTATGTGCTAATTTTTGGTGCTTTGTTTTTATTATTGTTTTCATCTTTAAATAAGTATAACGCCTTAATTGTGTTTCAAACGCAGGATATTTTTTTTCTACTATACCTTTTATCCGGGATTATTAGTCTGTTTTATACGGATTCGTTATCACGAGCACTTGTTTATTTGGGTATTTGGAGTTTTGGCATATTAATTAAGCTATGGTTGCCTTATTTTAGAAATAACACGAAGTATATTATTAACTGTTTGTTTGCTTTTTCGACTTTGCATGTTTTGGCAACATTGCTGCAAATTATGTTTCCGGCATTAATGATATCAATAAATGCAGTAATTTTGGATGCTAATACATTATATTGGAATAATTTATTTTTGAGGCAAAATGCGTATACGGGAATAACAGGTCAAATTGGAACCAATGCATTTTATCTGTCGGTTTTTGTTGGCATTGCAGTCTGCAAATTGATTACATTATCTAAGCAGCAAAGAAATACCAAATTCGTATTTATATGCCTTGCTGGTGCAGCCTTTCTAGCATTGCTTGCGACTCAAAAACGTGGCCCGTTATTATTTTGTGTACTAAGCATCTTAGGGATATTGTATATTTGGTATGCAAAAACAAAGAAAAATATCTTTCGTTTTATCTGGTTAGTGACCTTGTTAGGTGTGGCTATTATGATGTTGCTGCTATTTACAGACTATGGTCAAACCTTAACGAGCCGATTCTTCTATGGAAGCTATGGTGATATATATAGTGGCCGTTTGCCAATGTTCTTATTGATGTGGGAAGGGTTTTTGGAAAAACCATTACTAGGACATGGATTGGCTTCAACAAGCACACTAGTGGGAACTTTAGGTCATTCCACAGGACATAATGTATATCTTCAAAGCCTAAATGATATAGGCTTAATTGGAACATTTTGTTTGATGGTTTTTATGTATAAATCCTTGGAACGGACGATTCGCAAGATTCGTATGCAGAGTAATACTACAGGGCCCCATAGATTGATTTATTATCTACAGATTTCTTTGTATTTACAACTCTTTGTAATACTATACGGTTTAACTGGTAACCCGATTTATGATCATTTCCAATTTATAATATATATAATTGCTTGTGCAATTCCCGGGATGATTACGAATGGTAGCAGCTTTTCTCAAAATAATATTAAAAGCCATAACGGAATGGAGGATGTGTATGAAAAATAAGAAAAGTATTGGAGTTATTACATATTTTGCTTATAATTACGGTGCATTTTTGCAGGCATATGCTCTGCAAAAGACGATGAAGAACATAGGGTTTGACTGTGAGCTTATTAATTATGACTACATGCGAGACAGAACTTTGTTAGGGATACCATGGAGCAATATAAATAAACCAATTAAATTTTGTGCGTCCGTTTTAAAAAAACTAGTATTATTTAGTAAAACAAAAAAAAGAACTGCAATTATGAAGGAAAGTGTGTACAATAATTTGCATTTTTCAAAACAACGATATAAAAGTGCACAGCAATTACGTGAATCGCCACCTCAATATGATATTTATCTTACCGGCAGTGATCAGGTATGGAATCCTACCATTAATGCGCAAGGGTTTGAGACACGATTATTGGATTTTGTATATTCTTCCCAAGGTAAGTTGGTCTCCTATGCAGCTAGCATAGGTTTGGCGGAATTTCCAACGGATAAAATTGCTTTAACTAAGGAGTATTTAACGCGGTTTGATGCAATATCAGTACGTGAAGAGGAAGCAAAAAATATCCTGGCACCATTTATAGATAAAGATGTGCAACGGCATGTAGATCCTACACTTTTGCGAGAAAAAAAAGATTGGCTTGAGTTTGGGAAACCAATAACTGAAATTCAGGGACCGTATATCTTTGTTTACATGCTGGCAAATCAGCCCAAATTAGTGAAATATGCAAATGACTTGTCCAAAAAATTAAACCTAAAAATCCTTTCAGTCGGCAACGGTATGGCTTTCCAAAATCGAATCCTGAGTGATAAAAGCTTAAGTCCTGAACAATTTGTTTGGGGTATTGCAAATGCGGAATACGTTGTGGCTAACTCTTTTCACGGAACATGTTTTTCTGTCCTTTTTAAGAAAAAGGCTCGCATATTTATACCGCCAACCGTCCAGTGCCGTATTGTAGAATTGATAGAAGGATGCAACTTGTCGCGCCTTTTAGAAGATGTTATTATTAAAAATTCAGATGTTGAGAGGTTATATTTGGGTGCAGATAAGTACTTGGCAAAAGAACGAAAACGTGCTTATGAATATCTTATGCATCTGAAGGATTTAGAATGAGTAACAGCAGTTCAAGAAATAAAGCGATTATTATTGCATATATCGCACTTGGTACCAATATGCTATCGATGTTGGTACTTACTCCCTTTTATCTAAAGCATTTGGGAATTAATACATATGGACTTTACCAGTTGATTTTTTCTGTCGCTCAATATATTTTAATGCTGGAGTTTGGTATTAGCATGGTTATGACGCGCTACATCTTGCAATACCGAATTCAAAATGATCGGCGGGAAGAAGAAAACTTTGCAATGCACTGCTTGTATTTAGTGTTAGGCCTTTGCTTATTGATTGTTATGGCTGGGTGGGTAGTAGAAAATAATATTGAGAATCTTTTTCCAAATCTTACAACAGGAGAGATTTCTGTTGCACATTCGTTATTTAAATGGATGATTGTTCAGATTGTGCTGATTGTATTAGACCAATATTTCCAAGGTGTAGCATTAGCCTACGAGCGGTATACGATTGTAAAAGGTATTGGCTTGATGCGAATACTCCTGAAAACCGCTATAGTTATTTTATTTATCCAATTCGGAATGGGCGTAATGGGTATAGTTTATGCTGATGTTCTTGTGATGTTATTATGTTGTGCTATGGTTTTATTATATATAAAACTTGTTTTGAATTTTAAAGCAAAATGGCATTATTTTAATAGGCAGTTTATAAAGGAAGCTACACCACTTATGTTTGCTCTTTTGCTACAGTCTATAGTTACCTATGCAAACAATGCCATTAATATGACGATTTTAGGACGAATGATAGATACTACCACTGTTGCCATTTATGCGGTTGCTATGACGTTCATCAGTGTATTTAGTGCAGTTCCTACCACAATACAAAGCGTATATCTTCCACAGGCTACAAAAATGGTAGTAAAGCGTGCAGATAATGAACAACTAACTGATCTTGTGATTGGGCCGGGACGAATTCAACTCATACTTTGTATGGGGATGTTGTGCGGATTTCTTTTATTTGGACAACAATTTATATCCCTTTGGACAGGGGTAAAAACTTTACAGGCATGGAACATTGCGTTGATTATTATGGTACCAATGATGATTCCATTAGTTCAGAATGTTTGTTTAGTGGTACTAACGGCTAAAAACAGAAGAACCTTTCGTTCCGTCGTTTTACTAGGCATAACGGCAGTTAACATTTTATTTACAATAGTATTGGTGAAGCAAATAGGGATATTAGGTGCACCTATTGGCACCGCGCTTGCATATCTTGTAGGAAATATTGTAGTAATGAATGTTTACTATCAAAAAAAGATTGGATTCAATATCCCACGAATGTTTAAAGAAATATTCTCGGGAATATTCTGGTGTGCCATAGGGACAGCCATTATCTGTGTACCGATGCTATTAATTCCGGCATCTGGCATGGTATGGTTAATTACCGAATGCAGCATATTTTGTTTAGTTTATGCTTTGCTCTTGTATGGGTTTGGTTTAAATCGAAAAGAAAAATCTGCAGTTATGCAAATATATCGGAGGTATATCCATGCCTAAATTATTTAAAGAAAAGCAGGATTGTTGTGGCTGCACGGCTTGTATGAGCATATGTCCTAGAGCGGCCATTTCAATGAGATCAGATGAAAAAGGTTTTAAATATCCCTTTGTTAATGAAGCATTATGCATTGATTGCGGGTTGTGTCTGAAGGTTTGTAGATTTAAACATAAGACCGATGAAAAGGATTTCCAGGTAATGCCATTGGTTTATGCCGCAAAGCACCGCAATGAATATGTAAGGATGCAGAGTTCTTCCGGGGGAATGTTCACGGCGTTGTCTGACCATATTTTAAACAAGAACGGTGCGGTCTACGGTGCAGCATATGATGAAGATATTGTGTGCCGCCATATTCGGGCAACAACAAAAGAAGAAAGTGCTTCTTGCAGAGGCTCAAAATATGTACAAAGCGATACCCAAGAAACCTTTAAACTTATAAAAAAAGACATTAATAACGGAAAAAATGTTCTGTTTACGGGTACACCCTGCCAAGTTGACGGGTTAGATGCTTATTTAGGTAAAGGGAGTAATATCGAAAATTTGCTGACTGTTGATTTTATATGTCATGGGGTGCCAAGCCCCAGAGTGTTTTTAGATTACATAAAATATCATGAAGAGAGAAGTAAAAAGAAAATAGTTGAGTACTACAACCGCTGTAAAGATAAAGGTTGGGGGCATACGGAAAAAGTAGTATATGAAGACGGAACTTTTGATTGCACTTCAATGTTCTCTCAATCATGGAAATATTTATTTTATGCAAATGTAATGCTCAGACCTTCATGTTATCGTTGTCCATATACACAGATAAAAAGATGCTCAGATATTACAATTGCTGATTTTTGGGGTGTTAAAAACAGTAAACCAAAATTCGGAGATGAAAAAGGGATTTCACTAGTATTAGTCAATACAGGAAAGGGAAAAGAATATTTAGATATGCTCCATGGTGATATAGAATTTCTAGAAAGCGACATAGAAAGCTGTATTTCCATGCAGGGGTGTCTAAAAAGGCCTTCCAGTGTGGATCCCAAAAAACGTCAGCAATTTTGGACTAACTATCATACCAAGGGGATTTTATACGTGCTGAAGCGTTATGGTAGAAATAACGCGTACGGTCGAATCAAACGGTATTTCACAGATAAAGACCGTTGGTTTGCACATTTAGTTGAGCATTTATTTCAAGTCAAGAAACGGTTTAAGAGAGGTAGATGCATATGAAAGTTTGTATAATAACACTTCACCGTGTGAAGAATTATGGTTCTGTACTTCAGGCATATGCTACGCAAGTGCTTTTTAATGATGCAGGATATGAAACCGAATTTATTGATTATTATCGCGAAAATGATACAGACACATATGCTGAAAATAATCTTGGCCAAAATATCGTTAACAGATTGATTGATGCAAAAGTACATAGAAGATTTCACAGTATACTAAGCAACATTGTTAAAAAAATGTTAATTCCTTCGATGAAGATAAATAATTATATTTTCAACAGCTTTGTTTCCAATAGGCTAAAATGCACGGAGATAAAATATTTTTCATACAAAGAACTTGTAGATGCAGTCCCGATAGCTGATGCGTTCTGTGTTGGAAGTGACCAAGTTTGGAATTCCATTTATAATGGAGGTATTTTGTCTACATATTATTTGGATTTTGTGCAGCCTGAAAAGATTAAATTCTCTTTTGCATCAAGTATAGGGATGGATAATTTATTTGAAACAGAACAAGATGAGGTACAAAAAAAGCTTTTAACATTTAATTTTGTATCAGTGCGGGAGCAATCCGCAATTAAGATGCTTAAGGATATTGGAATAACAGCAAAACGTATCATAGATCCAACATTACTTTTGCCTGTTAATAAATGGGAACTGCTACTTAAAAAAAATAACATAAAATACAGATATATACTTGTGTATGTTTTTGGCATATCTAAAGATGTAGAAAAATGTATTAAGGAGATATCTACCACATTAAACTTAAAGGTTGTAAGAATTGGAACACAACCATATCATAAATTGAAATCGGGAAAGGTTAGTATAAATCCAAGTATCGAGGAGTTTCTTACATTGTTTTATTATGCGGATTATGTAATAACAAATTCATTTCATGGAATAGCCTTTTCTGTAAACTTTAATAAAAATTTTACAGTATTGTTACGCGACAATTTTAATTATCGTATTTTGGATTTTTTAGAACTAGTTAATTTGCAAAATCGAGTTTATCAAGGAAGTGATAATTCCGTGTGCCGGCAAAAAATTAATTATAAAGAAGTTAATTCAATATTAGATTACGAGCGTATGTTAAGCAGGCAGTATATAGATAAAGTGTTAGGTAAAATTAATGAAAATGAATAATTATTGGAGTAAATCTTTGTGTCACGGCTGTACAGCCTGCAAAGCGGTGTGTCCGGTAAATGCAATCAACATGATACCTGATCAAGAAGGTTTCTTATATCCGGTTATTAATGAATCTGAGTGCATTATGTGTGGGCGTTGCGAGTCTGTGTGCCAGATCAATAAAAAGAATGACAGATTAATAAACAAAGTTATGCCACAACAGTGCTATGCTATTAAGCATATAGACGGTAACGTTAGGCAGCAAAGTTCCTCTGGTGGCGCTTTTACACTGATTACTGATTATTTAATTGACAAGTTGGGCGCTGTTTGCTATGGGGCATGTTTTGATGAAAATATGTATGTTCAACATAAAGCATTGTATTCAAAAGAACATAGAAATAAAGCACGGGGATCAAAATATGTACAAAGTGACTTAAAGAATACCTATAAAGAAATAAATGAGATACTAGCTCGTGGAAAATTTGTGTTATTTTCTGGCACACCATGTCAGGTTGCTGGACTGCAAAAATATTTGAATGTCGTGGGTGCTAACATAGACAAGCTTATTACCTTAGATATTATTTGTACTGGAACACCTTCTCCAATGATATGGAGTAGTTATATTAATGAGATAAAAGAAAAATATAATTCTGAAGTAACAGCTTATTCTTTCAGATACAAGCCTGTCGGATGGAGATATTATCCAATCATGGCGGAATTACGTGATGGGAAGAAGGTTGTAAACACATTATTCTTAAGAACATTTATAAATATATTTTTTTCTTTTAATGCGTTGCGACCTTCTTGTTATCAATGCACTTTTGCCTCTGGAGAAAGGGTTGCGGATATTACTATGGGTGATTTTTGGCAGGTTGATAAGACATTTCCAGAGTATGCAGATAATAAGGGGATTTCCTTAGTATTATTGAACAGCTCAAAAGGATGCGAACTGTTCAATAGAATAAAAAATTTAGCAGAAATAAGACAATGTGACATAGATATTGCATTCAAAGGCCAAAGAAATTTAAATCGTTGTACAGAAGAACCTTCTTCAAGAAAGCAATTTTGGCAGGATTATTTAAGAGGAGGATTCGCTCAAATCGCGTCCAAATATGGTGGCTACAATTTTATAGGCTGGATTAAACAAAATTTAAAAATAATACTGACTTTACTTAATTTAAGAAAATGAGACCCGAGATATCTAATTCAGCTAAACCCTTAAAAAGAACCACGCAACATTTTAGTAATTAAACCAGGGGGACGGTTCTTCCTGTTTGTGCACAGTGCGTCCAAAGTGATGTGATAAATTTTGGGTGATTAAAAAATGCCAAGGACAGGAAGAAGGAAAAGTGAAAGTGGAATATACCACATTGTTTTACGGGGGATAAATAGGTAAAAGAGAAAGATGACTCCATAAAATTTTTGGTAATGCTAAAGAATTATTAGGAAAAAGCGGCTATAAGATATATGCTCGGGGAGGATTTTTGAAATAGCCTACGCTAATTCCCAAAACCCCCCAAAAGGGGCCTGTCCGTGCGCCAAGCTAAGGGCGTATCATATAGTGGGTGGGAATCCCACTAGGAAAAGTTTAGCTAACTATCTTATAGAGAGTCTTGGGAGGTATGGGGCGCGATCCACGTCTCTAAGCGTAGACAGCAAACTAGCAGGCCGGAAGCGAAAGCTGAAGCGATTGCTCGGGTAGTTTTCGGGACTGGCTTGCGTCATTCCTAAAAACTACCTAAAGGGGACAGTCCCTCACCAGGTTAACACATTAACAAACTAAAGAAGTTCAAGGTTATGAAGCCCTTGCCGATGGGAACCAGCCAGGGGAATTTTTTGATACATAAGATTTATTCGACAAAACCACTAATGCGGTGGTAAAGCTTTGAGGAGCAATCGATAAATAAACTATATCAACTAAAAGTTGATTGGTATAATGTCCCTATAAACAGCTTTTTATTTGGGTAATATTGGTAAAGGAAGGTTCACTGCGTTATGTACAAAATCTCAGTAGCCGGCACAGGTTATGTCGGACTAGTGGCCGGAGTGTGTTTTGCCGAGGTTGGCCATCAGGTTACCTGTGTCGATATAGATGAGCAAAAAATTAATATGTTAAAGCAAGGCATCTCTCCCATCTATGAAACAGGCTTGGAGGAGTTGCTGCGGAAAAATTACGCTGTTGGCAGGCTTAGGTTTACCACGGATTATATCCAAGCTTATCAAGATGCCGATGCCGTTTTCGTCGGCGTGGGGACTCCTGAACAACCCGACGGTTCGGCCAATCTTTCCTACATAGCTACTGTTGCTAGGCAAATCGCGGAAACTATAGAGAAAGACTGTCTGGTAGTGGTAAAATCAACCGTACCCGTTGGTACGAATGACAAGGTGGAGCAGTTTATTCATGATTTCCTGGTTAACGATGTAAGGGTAGAAGTGGCCAGCAACCCCGAATTTCTGGCCCAGGGCACGGCGGTGCGGGATACCCTGGAAGCGGCCAGAATCATCATTGGCGCCGACAGTAAATGGGCGGAAGATATGCTCATGAAAATATATGAACCATTTAATCTACCAATTGTATCGGTAAGCAGGAGATCGGCGGAGATGATTAAATATGCATCCAACGACTTCCTGGCTCTCAAAATATCCTACATGAACGACATCGCCAATCTTTGTGAGCTGGTGGGCGCGGATATACAGGACGTAGCCCGGGGCATGTCCTTCGATGAGCGTATCGGCAGTAAATTCCTAAACGCCGGTATCGGCTATGGCGGCAGCTGCTTTCCCAAGGACACCAAGGCACTGGATTATTTAGCCGGGCAGCACGGCTATGAACTGCGGACGGTGAAAGCTGCTATTAAGGTGAACGACGACCAGAAGACAGTACTATACCGGAAAGCCGCCAACCGGCTGATTACCTTTGACGGCCTGAAGGTAGCGGTATTGGGGCTGACCTTCAAGTCTGGAACAGATGATTTACGGGAAGCCCCGTCCCTGGATAATATTCCGCTATTGCTGCAGCGTGGGGCGCGGGTATATGCTTATGACCCTGTGGGCAGTGATAATTTTAGGCAGAGGTATCCGGAGAGTGAGTATAAAATTAAGTATGTGGAGAAACCGGAAGAAGCGCTTTCCGGCGCCAACGTTTGCTTTATCTTCACTGAATGGGACGAGATTAAAGCGGTTAAGCCGGATGCTTATCAAAAACTGATGCGAACGCCCCTGGTATACGACGGCAGAAATATATATGAAATCGAAGATATGAAAGATGCGGGCGTGGAGTATTATTCCATTGGCAGACAAGCTGTGGTGGAAAATAAGGCTGCCAAGTTGAATAATTCGCATAACGCAAGCCACCGCCTATATAGTGCTTAGATAAAGTATTAAGAGAGGAAAACTATTTATATGAGATCGGATTACAAAGAATTGGATAAAACAAAGACCTATCTAATTACCGGCGCAGCGGGCTTTATCGGCTATTTTCTGGCTAAAAGACTGCTGGAGCGGGGCTGCCGGGTGATTGGCATTGATAATATAAATGACTATTATGATGTGGCCCTAAAACACGCCAGACTTGAGGAACTTGGAAAACCGACTGACAGCAGCGGCCAATTCACCTTTATCAAGGGTGATATCTCTGACAAAGAAATGGTTAACCATCTTTTTAATAAGTATCGGCCCAATATCGTGGTGAATCTGGCTGCCCAAGCGGGAGTGCGTTACAGTATAGAAAATCCCGATGCTTATATCCAGAGCAACATCATCGGATTCTTTAACATATTAGAGGCCTGTCGCCATTCTTATGCTGAAACAAATAATCCGAACAGCGATTATAAGGGTATAGAACATCTTGTCTATGCTTCATCAAGTTCCGTCTACGGCGCCAATAAAAAAGTTCCCTTTGCCGAGGATGATTTCGTGGACAAACCCGTCTCCCTCTACGCGGCCACCAAAAAATCGAATGAACTGATGGCTTACAATTATAGCCACCTTTATAAGATACCGGCCACCGGATTAAGGTTCTTCACTGTTTACGGCCCTATGGGGCGTCCTGATATGGCTTATTTCTCCTTTAGTCAAAAGATAATGGCCGGAGAGCCGATTAAAGTTTTTAACCACGGCGATATGTACCGGGACTTCACCTACATTGACGATATCGTCACCGGGGTGGAGAAAATATTATGCAACCCGCCTAATGAAGATGAAATGCAAGCGCGGCATAAGGTGTACAATATTGGTAATAACAAGCCGGAACAGCTTATGTACTTCATTGAGACCTTGGAAAAGGCGCTGAGCAAGGCTGTGGGCAGAAGCGTAACGGCCAGGAAGGAGTACCTGCCCATGCAAATGGGTGATGTGCCCGGCACCTACGCCGACATTACCGCTCTGGAGCGAGATTTTGATTTTAAGCCCAGTGCGAGTATTGAGGATGGGCTGCTGAAGTTCGCCCAGTGGTTTATAAGGGGTCAGGCTTAAACTTGTTTAAACTAACTCTATAATGTGGGTTTATGATCGGTCATTACCTTATGTCAGGGAATTTGCTGAACGGGGAAAGTTACCAAAAATTATTGATACCCTTAGTATAGTGGTGATATTGAGTAAGTTTATATAGATTATGAATATGTTCCAGGCGAGATAAATTTTCTATAATCAGATTACAGCAATTATTGGATGCCTGTTTGATTCTGAGAAACGCTCATGCACTTACATGGAAAGAGGAAATTGTGAAAACAGTTAATAATTTCTATTAATGAATAGCTAAATTAGCAACAATCTATGTTCTAATTAAACGTCAATTGCAGCAAAAACTTTTGTCCAGTATCCAGTAACCTTCTGACGAAAGGAGTAATGCATATGGCACAAAAAGTACACTATGTGTCACCCAGTTCTAATGATGGCTGGAAAGTTCAAAAAAGCGGTGCTTCGCGCGCAAGCGCGTATGCAGATACAAAAGCCGAAGCAGTAAGAATAGGAAAAGTTATAAGCCAACGTTCAGGCAGCGCACTTGTGATCCATGGAAAAGATGGGAAATTTAAGGGCAAATAAGATTGACTTTATAGACACCCATGCCGCCAAATGCGGCACCATCAGAAAATGAAAACTACCTATTGCCATTTTCATGATAGGTAGGTAGGAAGAAGGAAAGTGTGTATGGCTAAGCCGGTCATTGCCTTAATGTATGATTTTGATAAAACTCTTTGCACGAAAGATATGCAAGAATATAGTTTTATTCTCAAAGTCCAGATGAGCCCGGCTGATTTCTGGATTGAGTCAAATGCGCTTGCAAAAGATAAAAAAATGGATAAAATTTTAGCATATATGTATCTAATGCTAAAAAAGGCAAATGCCGCTGACCAACCAATTAGACGACAAGATTTTGTAGAGTTGGGAAAAGACTTAGAATATTTCCCAGGTGTTGAGGATTGGTTTTCTAGAATAACTCATTTCGTAGAGGATATGGATGTAATCGTTGAGCATTACATAATTTCTTCTGGTCTCAAAGAAATAATTGAAGGTTCAAGTATTTATGGTTTTTTTAGTAATGTGTTTGCCTGTGAATTTTTATATGATGTTAACGGTGTTGCTTGTTGGCCCAAAAACTCTGTTAATTATACCACGAAGACACAATTTCTTTTTCGTATAAATAAAGGGGTGTTGGATCTTTCTAATGACAGCGATTTGAATAAATATACACCGGAAGATGATAGACCGATCCCGTTTAGAAATATGATTTATATAGGTGATGGGCTCACTGACGTCCCCTGCATGAAACTAGTAAAGACAAATGGAGGTTATTCCATTGCTGTGTATAAGGAAGGTGAGCGGGGCAAAGTTGAGGAACTAATTCTACATGAAAGAGTGGATTTTTTAGCCCTTGCGGATTATTCTGAAAATAGTGCACTTGATAAGGTCGTGAAAGATATTATTCTGAAGATGGTTATGGTTGATAGTCTTAAAAGAAAAAATAAAAAGCAAATTAGTATGATCAGTGCTAAATAGCATTATGTCTACCTGACCTTACTGAAATTACTGTGGAATTTACTTTGCAACTAAACTATTGGGATTATTAAATTTTCATTTTGTTCGGCAAGCCCTAAATAAAGGGTACCAGTTGGTTATTAACTCGACAAGGTGTTCGGATAATTCGTAATTTCTCTTACATCTTGATAAATATTCGCTTGTATAAGTCGAGAAGGAGGTACATCATTAATCCAGGCATCTTTGAAATCTTAGAGCCATACCAAACCAGGTAAAGGTGGCGAGATTCAGCTTACCGATGCATTAAAAGAATTGGCCCAGAAGGAAGCTATGTATGCTTATAATTTTGAGGGTAGAAGATTATGATGTGGGGAACAAGCAAGGCTTTTTAGAGGCGACAGTAGAAGTAGCCTTGAGAAGAGAATATTTAAGGGGAGGATTTCTTGAATATCTTGTTAAAGTTGTGGCGAAGGAAATAGAGATGTTCAAGGAAGTTGCTGCTGCAGAGGAGAAATAAGAAGGAATGCTCCATTCAGTACGGATTTTTTCTTAACAAGCCTTATATTTGATCTTGGGGGTAAGATTATGTCGGTATTAAGCATTGAAGATATTAAATGCGAAATTGGCAATAATTTATTTATTTACCCTTTAAAAGAGGATAACATAAAAGGTAACTCAGTAAATTTAACTGTTAGCAAATTTGCTTGGTCTATACAAAGCAAAAAAAGCATATACAATCAGGAAACTAACGAAGTAATAATTAATCCAAATGATTCAGCTCTAATTTATACTAATGAAGCTATTTATGTCACAAATAAAATAGGCGGTACATATCATTCTAAAGTTTCCTTAGTGGCCCAAGGGGCGGGACATATAGGGACAACATTAGACCCACAATATATGGGCTTATCATTAATAACGGTTCATAATCACCATCCCAAGGATCATATTAAGCTAAAAGTTGGTAGCAGTTTCGTTTCTATTGTTTTTCATTATCTTAAGACTCCTCCATATTCTATAGCCCATAATAATACACCAGGACAAATAGGTATTCTAAACGGTTATGATATAAAAGAATTTAGCAAATGGGCTGAAGAAAGAGATTGGGCAAATGAGACTAGGAAATTAATTAACAAGGTGAAGAACTCTCCGGAGCTTAAGGATCTAAAGGAATCACTTAGAGGAGAGAGGAAGCAAAGGCATAAATTGTTACTTAGGTTATTAGACAACCCTATAGCAAAATACCTTTGTTTTGTAGTTTTGTTTGTAGGCGGGTATTATATAACTAACTATTTGCAAAACCTTCTCCCAGCTACTTATGATATGATACAGATAGCATATTTTACAGCTTCTATAACATTATTCTTAACTACGATTGTTTCGGATGTAAAAAAATTATTGGAATAAGCATTTGTGATTTGGAGGACAAGCAGATGGAAACTTTAAAGGTAAAAAAACTAACCGAAAGTGCAAAATTACCGGGATATGCCAGAGAAGGCGACGCAGGTTTGGATTTATTTTCAATAGATGATGTTGAAATAGAGCCAAGCGAAACAGTATTAATTAAAACGGGAATAGTGATAGAATTGCCAAAGAATACTGAAGCACAAATTAGACCACGAAGTGGATTAGCTCTTAAGCACCAGGTTACTGTGCTAAACACTCCTGGAACTGTAGATGAGGGGTATAGAGGAGAAGTAGGTGTAATTCTTATTAATCATAGTAAAAAGGTGTTTAAGGTGGGAAAAGGGATGAAAATAGCTCAAATGGTTATTAAGCCTGTCTTAAGAGTGGCTGTGCAAGAGGTTAATGAGGTAAGCGAAACTGAGAGAGCAGAGGGTGGATTTGGTTCAACAGGCTTAAAGTAAAAAGGATCTATAATAAATGTATAAAATTATTCCTGGACAGCTGTGATTGTCTGGATGGCACTTATTTTTAATCTGTCCTCTCAGGTAGTGCGAAACGCGTTTTTATAGAGCCTACCCTAGCGGTGTTTATGGGTGCCCCGGCGCATTGATTTAAGAACCACTGGCGCGCAATGTGAGAGCCACTCCGCATTAATACGAAACAGGATACTCATTCCGAATGGCCCAAGTCGTCACCTGTTACGGAATTCCCGGGCAGGTTGTGGAGCGCAGCGACATTAACCATTCATTGTCTGCACGTTTGCAAGGGAATTGCGTTCGCAGCTATTTTTATTATATTTAGGGGACCATGATAATTAAGGTGGTCATTTTTTAGCAGTTGCAGTTACTGTGGGCAGTGTGGGTAACGCAAAGCGTTATCCAAGCCTTGTGCGTCAACCCGTGGGGTTGTTCACGGGGGGCGGCACTGTCCATAGTAATTGGCAACGTCTTTGCCAATCGATTGCCACTGTTATTATGTACTTCCCAAGTAAAAAAATATTTTAAAATATTGCACCATATTATGTAATTGGAAACAATGCTCGGGTAGTTGTTGTCTGTGGTGGAAAATAAGGCTGCCAAGTTGAATAATTCGCATAACGCAAGCCACCGCCTATATAGTGCTTAGATAAAGTATTAAGGGAGGCATGTTAAACGTATTTTGATATTAATCTGCACCAAAGTTGCGGCCAAAAACGTAATCAGTATCAGTCAAACCATAGTCTCAGTAAAAGCCTTGTCTATACCACGTTTGGTCAGCCGGTCCATTGTAAGTAATCCTGATTTTCTTGTCCAGGATACTGCAGTACGTGATACCCTGGAGACGACGAAAATCATTATGGGCACAGATAGTAAAGGGATTGAAGAAATGCTCATGAAAAGCCCACCACAGCGGTGGCCCCTGCGGTGGCCCCTGCTTTGTTTCCACCCCGGGCACCCTTTCGCCCTTTGGGAAACCATGGGAAGCAACGGGGTATAGGGAGTGGAATGAGTGGATTTTGATTACATAAGAAGGAACGCAATCTCAACACCAAAAAGGAATAATGTAAATGCATAAAATAATTTCCTGGGCAGCTGTGATTCTATGGATGGCACTTATTTTCAATCTGTCGGCCCAGGTAGCGGCGCAGTCGAATCAATTAAGTAGGGGAATAACAGCGGCTAGTGTAAAAACAGTAGAAAAAGTTGCTCCCCGGGCGGAATTTGATATAAGAAGTTTCAACAACATATTAAGGAAGAACGCCCACTTCTTTGCTTATTTGGTGCTCGGGGTGTTGGTGCTAAATGCTCTAAGGAGAAGTGGGGCACATGGTTGTCGGGGCTTTGCTTTAGCGTTGGGAATTTGCATTCTTTATGCCATATCGGATGAAGCCCATCAGTTATTTGTCCCCTATTTGTCCCCGGCAGAGGTGGACAAGTCAGGGATATAATCATTGATAGTGCCGGCGTTAGTGTTGGTTATGGAAAGTTTAACAACACCTGTAGTCTGTTTTTATGGCTAAGTACCTATAGCCTATGTTTTGGGGGTTAATCCTGAGTATAAGTTTTTTCATTACCATATTATCTTTTAGGATAATGCGATCTGCGGCTATAAGGTTTTATTTAATGGGAGTGACTGGTGTGAAGTTTCTTGAACAAGCAAAAGCATTGGTAACGGATAAAACTGTTGTTGACGGGACTGTTAATTTTTTAAGCCTTGAAGAAGACCTGCTTTATTTAGCTGAACAGATATTGGAAGATGTCGAATACGAATATAGTACCGTGATTCAAGCGCTAATGAATAGCGGATTGGTATATCAAAGTGTAATTGATAGAGATGGTGAAGATAGATATAAATTTACTTTTTTAGCAAAGGATCTGGATCGCTTTGCTATTAGTTACGATAATGTTGGACGTTACCCCAATCCAGAAGAAAACAATGAAGAAAGAAATTACGATGCACGAACGGTAAAAGTTGTCTCAAGATTTGGCTAAAGTGCATCTAATGGGCTGTACTCCTGAGCCTACTAATAGCAATTATGGAAAGTTTAGAATGCTCGCGATATTCATAGAGGCCATGAATTCTATGTGCCCATTATGATTAATAGCTATGGTGCTCAATTGAACATCATGTTCTGAGATAGCTAGTAGGTACAGGAGGCTAAAGCATGTTGAGAATAGATAAAGCAATTTTAGATACCAACGAGGTTATCTGTGATAATATTTCAAGATTTGATAGTTCCGAAAGAGGCCTGCTGAGCCAGAACATACTTGGTCATGTAAGAAATTTTGTTGAGTATGTTGCCATAAAGGCGTTCTCTAATGGGGCGGATATCAATCCAAATGATTATGATCTAAACGTTGCCTCTCTAAAAAGCATGCAAGCGCGTGGCGATTTGCGCTTTCTTTATAGATTCCATGAAATGCTTCAGAAATCTGTCTCCCACTACACGGTAGATAAGGACGGATCTGAGCGATTAATGCTAAAATATTATGAGCACCTCTTAAGGATAAAAATGTATCTCAAGGATACATACAACCAAGAGGTTCTCGGAAATATTCAGGATTTTCCGTTAAATACAGATACTGAGCTCTCAGATTATTATGCTATGATTGCGGGAAGAATTGAAGTTCCAAGCCGCCTAAGTAGGCCCGTTCCATATAGTGATCGATACTATGTACAGAAGGTTAAGCCGTTCTTCGTAAACCAGAATATTTATTACGAGGTTACATTCACTGCTGCAAATGCCAAGGCAAGCAAGTTTGATCGACTAATTGCGTTTACCAAGCATGAAATTACTGACAACTATGCAGTGAAATTCTCCATCCATAACGACACAATTCATATACTCGACAAGGATATGACGATCCAGGTTATTGATAGCTGGTCAGTTTCTATTCGTCCATGCGAATGGGAGAATCTATCAGAGATCTTTGGCGCGCGAATGAGCATTAGTGCATCTGCCAACGAATATAAGGAACTCATGAAATTCCTTAGCACCGTAAGAATGTCATTAAACGAGCTAGTAGCAAGCGATCGGAGCTATTTCGAATACACAAAAGCCCAAATAACTGCACGTGCTCAGTCGGTAAAAATATTTAAACTTCTTGATCAATGTCGGGATGTTGTTATTAATAGCAAGCCTGGCGCTAATGTTATCCGGTATCTGCTCCACAAAATGAATAATAGGGTTATAAAGTGGCAGTTATGGAACGAACAGTGCGGCGGGCTATCCAATCTTTATCTAAACTACGGCTGCATGCCGTTTGATCAAATGCCTTATTGTACTTCTCTACGACAGCATAATCCCCGAATTTACGATCTGTTTGAATCTATACCAATAGATGGACGTGAGCATGAGCTTTTCGCGAGATTTATCAAGAATAATACAGAAATTGAAGGACAGCTTTTTACTTCTAAAAAGGATATTGAGGGCTTTGATGATATTGATGGTCTAATTAGAAAATATAATAGCTCACTCTATTATAAACACATTGACCGAAAGCTTGAAGTCTATAAGGAACATATTTACATAAAGGGGTACGCCGATGATAGCACTGCGATAATTAAGAAACTGCAAGATCTTGTTTCTTCCGGAGTGTCTCAGTATACGAACTCCGTTGATTCTTGGATAACACGGGAGTCTTATGAAATTGATGACGGAAGTAAAAAAGAGGCGCTGCGCCAGATGTTCTCCAATTCACATGTTGCTCTAATATATGGATCAGCCGGTACTGGTAAATCAACATTAATTAAACATATCTCAAATTTCTGGGCGGATAAGAAAAAGATATATCTGGCAAATACACATCCTGCCGTAGATAATATGAGAAGAAAAGTTACTGCTGGAAACAGTAGTTATAGCACGATAGCAAGGTTCCTGTCCAAGAGGAACAACGATACGGACTGTGACGTCCTTTTTATAGATGAGTGCAGCACAGTAAGTAATGCTGATATGCGAAAAGTATTAGAAAAGGCAGATTTTAAGTTGCTTGTTCTAGTCGGCGACACTTGCCAGATTGAATCGATCTACTTTGGAAATTGGTTCAGCATTGCGCAGAAATTCGTGCCAATAACCTCTATTTTTGATTTGAAGCATCCCTATCGGACTACAAATAAAGAGCTTCTTACGGTGTGGGACCGCGTCCGCAATGTTGATGATGCAATTCTGGAGCCACTTGTAAAGAACGAATTTACAACTAAACTTGACGAATCAATATTCGAGCATACCGAGGATGATGAGATTATTCTTTGCCTTAACTATGATGGGCTATATGGTATTAATAATATTAATCGATTTCTTCAGAACAGCAATCCGAATGATGGCGTTCTTTGGGGTATCAGTATTTATAAAATTGGCGATCCGATATTGTTCAATGAGTCAAATATATTTTCGCCACTCATACACAATAACTCCAAGGGGAGGATTGTTGGTATCCGCCCCGAGGACCAGCAGATATGGTTTGATATCGAACTTGATGAGTCAATTAATGAAATCGATGCATGGGGGTTCGATTTTGAGCTTATAGGTGAGTCTGACGCGGGGAATTCTATTATTTCTTTTAGCGTTAACAAGTATCGTAGTACGGATGAGGATGACAACGATAATGATTCGACCGTAGTTCCATTTCAGGTTGCTTACGCCGTTTCAATTCATAAAGCACAAGGCTTGGAATATGACTCGGTGAAAATAGTTATTACGAATGAGACCGAGGAACGTATTACGCATAATATCTTCTATACGGCAATTACGCGCACAAAAGAAAAACTGAAAATATATTGGAGTCCCGAGACCGAAAATGCTATCCTCGAACGTTTGAAAGTGAAAAATTTAAATAGTGATGCTTATTTATTGGCGCAGCTTTCTTCGCTAACAATGGCGTAATCATATACAGCTTAGAAAACAATACCCAAGGAGAGGACACCCGTGTCTGTATTTGAAGATTTTGATGAGATCATGGAGCATGCCCACTTTTGGAATTGGGCACCGGACTGGAATGTTGCAAAAGAAGTATATAGAAAAGTCTCAGATTCTTATTCCGTACAGCGGCTTATAGCTTTAGCAAAAGTATATGCTGGAATCCTTGCCAGCAATAATTTGAAAGATATTTCTAAATATGTGGAGAAGTATGATTTAGAACATGTAGATACTGGCGGTATACTGGTATCGGCATTAAATGCTGGCTACATTGATGAAAATACGGAAACGAAATTTGGAGCAATATGATTTCTAAACGTAGGATTTTACCAACTAATTCGTTTTCTGATTATCTTAAAACGATTAAGTAAAATCCGTATACTGGGCTTATGCTCGGGTAGTTTTCGGGACTGGCTTGCGCCATTCCCAAAGACTATCAAAAGGGGACTGACCCTCACTGCGTTAATAAGCTAAAGTGATATGTGAATTTATCAAATACGATGCCACTGCATATTTATTTTGACCATATCCTGGTGCATACCGGCCAGAATTGGGATTACACGCTGAATCAGGTTTTCTTTGAGGATTTGGGTTTAAGGGAGCCGGACTATTACCTGGATGCCGTTGGTAAAAGATCTGGGTGAAACCATCGGTAACATTATAGCCAAAAGTTATAAGGTGTAGCTCAGAGCGAGACAGTACTTGTTGCCAGTGGTACTTGGGATTATTCAGCAGGTAAAACGATAATTATCAAGCATGATAACGGGTTTACAACAAGATATTCACATTTATCGGAAATCTATGTTAAGAAAAGCGAAAAAGTCTCACGGGACCAGTTAATTGGGAAATCCGGTAATACCGGAAACGTGCAATCGCATCTACACTTCAGCATTTATCAAGGGAATACGTATAATATTCATACTGCGATTCCTCCGATTGCGCACTATTGGGCGGCAAATAGGTATGATGGCCGGGGAAAAATTATCTCGAATCGTGAGGCAACTACTGATAATCCGGTGTTTAGCTTACAGGAGGACGCATTTGTTTCTAATTCCAAATTTATAAGATATACAAATCCCAATTTTGTGGACCTTGCAAAATAAATACTTGGTAGGAACCGGTTGGGGCCGTGCGTAGAATATTATTCCATTGGCAGACAACCCGTGGTGGACTTAGATAAAGTATTAAAGGAGGCAATATCTATGTGTATCTTCGTGCGGGAATTATCTTTACCCCATTCTGAAAGCCGTATGTCATTTCAAATAATTTCTTACACATATTATTCTTCTATGTATTAGTTATTTTTTATGAGTATCAGAGAAAGAGAGGTTTATTATGATCGCAGAAAATAATTATGATTATGAACTAGCTATTTCTTATGCCAGAGAGGATGAAAAAGTTGTAGAGAGGTTTGCCTCTGAATTTCAGAACATTTTTGCAGACCGTGTTTTTCTGGACAAAAGCAAAATCTATGAGTTTGCGGGGGTAAAGGATTTTGAAGGGGCTCTTGCTTCAATATATGGGATGAAAGCACGATCCGTTGTGATCTTTTACTCTAAAAAATATGAAGAAAAGCATTTCACAGTCATTGAGTTCAATGCAGTGATTGAACGGTTGCAAAAGGATAAAAAGCTCCTATGCTTTATCGTGAGTATTGGTGATGTTCCGGTAAATGAAGCCATAAAAAAGAACCACTATTTTTCTTACTTCATCAAAAATCTGGATCGCGATGAACAGTGCAAGAAAATCGTGGCGGCAATCAAAGAAACGATGATGCATAATAATTTATTGCAAGCCAAGCAAATAGACCAAGACATTGACTTGAAAATTCAATCCATCACAAGTCCAAATAATAGGCCTTCCTGGGAAAAAAATTATAATTGGTGCATTTTATTAGGGGAGTTTATGGAGACGGATGGAAGAAGATTAAAAGCGCCGTATGCATGGCCCGATGTTTTGGCCTCCCTTGGCAAAGATTTTGCTAATTTTAAAAAGCACATATATAAACTAGGGCTTGATGAGATTAAGATAAATATAATATTAAACTGCCATTTAAGCCTGGCTTATGCCTTGGGAAGATGGTATGGAGATATTATTGAAAAAAGGGGCAATCCCAATTTAGTTTTACAAGGAACCAAAAACGGAACAAAATTTGATTTCAGCCGAATTGTATTACCAGATACACCTTTACCCATGCCGGAAATAAAAGTTTTGGATGGAAACAAAGGAAGCAACGACACGGTTGTCATATTGAAGATTTGTTCAGGAAATGAGGATATGGATTTTCAGGTAAAGTACTATTGTGACAATGTCATTCATTTAGATTACGATCAGATACTTTATTTTAAATACAACGCTCGGATCGCAGAGAAGGCCGCCGGGAAGCACTTAAAAGAAATTGCAGAGTTCATTATTCAGCAGATTTCTGATAAGGGATCAAAATTGCCGGGTAGGAAGATCCATTTATTTGCCGGAACAATGGCAGCGCTGATGTTTGTTTTAGGGGGACGCAGCAGGTATTTAGGTCCAGTCCAATTGTATGAATATAATTTTAATACACAGGAATATACTCCTTCTCTTTGCACCGATAACATTTTTTGTTGGGAGAGAGAAAGCCATGCTTAAGACAAGCCTGCATTGCAAGTTAATTTCTCCTATGCTCAGTTACGGCGCCAACAGTGAGCAGCCTGAGCTCCGAACAGCAGAACTAAAGGGATTGGTGCGTTTTATCTACAGGCTGTGTAAACTAAACCCCAACTGTAATGATGTGCAGAAGCTATATAAAGAAGAGTCCACACTATTCGGCAATACGGATAAAGCCTCTCCTTTACGTTTGGTCATGGTACCAGGGTCCTCGCTCTATTCTTGTTCTGTGGAAAAGCTTGTGCAGCACAAAACTTTCAAAGCAAAAGCTTTTCCGTCAGGGATGGAATTTGATATCCTGATCAGAACAGCGGCCGGAATTTCCAAAGAAAGACATGAAGATTACGTCCGGCTTGTTATCCTTGCCTTGTCCCTGGGAGGAATGGGGAAACGTTCACGAAGAGGCAGAGGAAGCTTCGCTATTGAAAATAAAAAAAGCAACGAACTGGATGCCTGTACAGAAATGTTTCCGACCTCCAAAGCAGAGTTGCTTGATTTTCTTTTGAAGGTCATGAACAGCCCGCTCCTTTCAGAAGGCTCCTATCAAATAGAGAACGGAGATATTACATATTATGAGGCGCAGATGGGAAAACCTCCCTTCCCATTTATCACTCAAATAAAAATTGGTGAAATACTTAACGATTATACAAAAATATTAGAAAGGATTGATCGAGCCTCTCATGAGGTCAATAAAACCGGATTGTCCATTTATACGGGTTTTGTGGACAGCAAGAAGAGGCTGGATAAAGACATCTTTAACGACAGGAAACCCCACAGGATGTCTTCTTCTTTGCTGGTTAGCATGATAAGACTATCGGATGGACTGCATCCGATTTATACCTATATCAAGCCCCTGTTTGAAAATGACAAGTTGAATGATATCAAATGCTTTGAGGACAAAAGAGATGAATTTGTAAGAAGCGTTGAAAAAGGCGGTGACCAATAATGGCAGACAAATCCCTTTTTGTGTTTACCATCGGTCCGGTACAGTCTTTTATATCCCAGGCTCGTAAGGCAAGAGACTTATATGCGGGAAGTTTTTTGTTGTCCTACTTAATGGGCCGGGTGATTGAGGTTCTAAGCAACTATGATCAAAAGCATATTGAAATTGTTTTTCCTGCCGTCATAAATGGCGAATACAATATTCCCAATCGAGTGGTGGCCGTGGTTCTTGATTATAACAATTTTCAAAAGAGAGCGTTGGGAAACGTATTGGAAGAACAAACAAGGAATTTGTTCCGGCAAATCGGAGATGAGATCTTAAAAAAATTAGGGCTTACAATTAGCGAAGCCTATAAGGAACAAATACAGCAACAATTGGAGATGTACTGGTTGTTTCAAGACTATGAGGATTACCAAACAGGCTACCGGGAAATGGTCAATAAACTGAATGAAATCAAAAGACTGCGCAGATTTCAGCAAATTACGGAAGCTGCCGGTAGAAAATGCACTTTGAATCCGGATAAAAATATTATTTTTTACAGCAAACCTTTGCATTTTGTTAATCGGCAAAAGGCAATTCTTTTCCGGCACCCGGCTTATCCCTATGCATTGGAGGAAAGGGAAGGGCTTAGTGCCGTGGCTTTTATCAAAAGAATGTTATTTGTCCATCAAGATATTCAAAAGACAACCTATCAGAAGGATTTTCCTTCCGTCCTGGAAATACCTCTGCGCTCCAGATTAAAGGAGGAAAGTGAAAAAAAACTGCTCCAACAGCTTGGACCTGATTCCGGTTCCGTAGTATTTGATCTTTATAATGGTTTGCGGCCCCAACAAGCTGCCAAGCAGATCAATACGGAAAAGGAAAAAGCGGCCGCAGCCATCATCCAATATATAAAAAGCCGGGAAAAGGCATTAAAAAAGCCTTTTTTAAGTTCCTATTACGCCCTTGTCAAATTTGACGGCGATGATATGGGAACCTTGTACCGGGAGGCAAGAATTCATAAAGATACTGATTATAAAGAATTCCAAAAGAGATTGAGCGAAGAGTTGTGCCAATTTGCCGCTTACGTGAAAAGAGGCATCACCGAAGAAGAAGGCGCCGTAATCTATGCCGGAGGGGAAGACTTCTTGGGGTTATTGGCCTTGGACACCTTGTTCGATGTCTTGATCAGATTAAGAAGGAAATTTGCGCAAATCGATATGAAAGAATACCTGGACAAGACCCTCAGCTTTTCTGCCGGGATTGCCGTAGCCCACATTAAAACTCCCCTGAAACAAGTAATAGCCAAGGCGGATGAAATGGAGCATTTTGCCAAGGAGATAGATGCCGACAAGGACGCATTTGCTCTAGCCGTGATGAAACGAAGCGGAGAGGAAGTAAAAACCAGGCTGAAATTTGGTCAAGACATATCTGGTCTTGATGAAATACACAAACTGGTTAAAGTCTTCCAAACGGCCCAAATTTCAAATTCTTTTGGCTACGGTTTTAACTCCTTTTTAACCGAATTCGCAGAGGTGGATACAGGTCTTAAAGACGCTATGGTGAAGTGCGAGCTTGAAAGGCAGCTAATGAGGTCTGAGACAGAGGGAGATCCCTCTGTTTATGCAAAGGATATCTTCCGATTTTATAAGCACTATGACAGCATCCATAGTTTTATGGATGCTCTAAACGTAGTCATGTTTTTAGCCAGGGAGGTGGTTTGAATGTACTATGAGATCGAGGCATTGGATACGTTATTTTTTCGGGACGCCGCACCTTTTGACGCTACAGCTGATGTTTATGGCAAAAGCATGTTCCCCCCCTTGCCGTCTGTATATGCCGGAGCACTGAGAAGCTGTTACTTTGCTCACCATATGGAGAGCTTTGTCCGAGCCGGAGAGGAGGATGATCCCACCCGGGATCTGGAGATCGGCTTAACCTGCTTCAAGCAGGAAGAAGATTTTTTATTTCCACTGCCTATGGATGTAGCTGTGAAAGAAATAAAAGAAGAGGGGACGTCGTCGAAATATTCGGCCAACACACTCACATTGCAAAGGGCAAAAGAGATCAGTTCTCATCCCTTGCCTTATGTTCTGCGACAGGAAGAACTAACACGGTCAGGGAAAGATATAGATTTGCCGGGAGGTTTTTATATTGATCATAACGTCTTAAACGCCTATTTACAGGATCAGAAAAAATCTCTTGTTTGCAAACCCCTTGCTGATTTTATCAGCAGTGAAGCCAGAATCGGTATTAAAATCGACAGAAACACAGGGATGAGTGAAGAGTCTATGTTTTACCAGATAAGGACGGTCCGGCCCATTAATCAGCAGAATAAAAGAATAACCTTGTTTGTGGAAACCAGCGGAGTTGATTTGCCTCAACAGGCCGTGATTAAAATAGGTGGTGAGTCTAAAGCTTCTCAACTGACAGCAGTCTCTACAAAACCCGAATTCAAGATGGAAGCTTCTTCTTCTCAATATTTTAAGCTTTACATGGCAACACCGGCTATCTTTTCAGGAGGCTGGCTGCCTGACTGGGGATTTGAAGAACCGGATTATATTGGCACTTATAAGCAGGATAACGCGGAAATAAAAGTGAAACTGAGGGCAGCGGCGATAGGAAGATATGCGGGTGTAGGCGGCTTTGATATGAAAAAAGGTAGGCCTAAAGCAATGCGGTATGCGGTTCCGGCAGGCAGTGTTTATTATTTTGAACTATTGCAAGAAGGAACCTTCGCCGATGCAATGGAGCTGTTGCACGGGAAAAAGATAAGCAGTGAACGGAGCAATGAAGGATTTGGCTTTTGTCTGATCGGAAAAGTTGAAGGAGGGGTGGAAGATGTTTAAGTTAAGCAAAGCCTTGTTTTTGTCCGCCTTAACTCCCATGCATGTGGGAAGCGGCAGCGATTTGGGGATTGTGGACCTGCCGATACAAAGAGAAAATCATACTTCGTTTCCCAAAATAGAGGGCTCCAGCATGAAAGGCTGTATCAAGGAAGCTCTTTTGTCCCAAGAAGCTTTCCGGGCTCCAGCGGATAAAATATGGAAATATGGTGAACAGGAGATTGATTATAAAAGCATGGTGTACTTTGCCTTTGGCCCAGAATCAGAAGAAGACGGTAAATTTGCTTCGGCAGTGGCCCTTTCGGACGCCCGGCTGCTCTTTTTTCCTGTCAAATCTGTAAAAGGCGTGTTTGCCTGGGTGACTTGCCCTTTGGTCTTAAAGCGTTTCTGGGACGATATGAAAATAGCGGGAATATCGCTTCCGCTAGAAATACCCGCAGAAAATACAATAATCCCTAACAGCGCCTTGTGTTTAAGCAGCGATCCCTTAAGAATTATGCTTGAAGAGTTTCCTATATCCGTGCAGGAATGCTCCAAGTTGAGTTGCTTCGTAACGGAAATTAAAAAATTCTTGCCCCAAAATGAGCTAACAGAGCAGATGTTTGCCGATCATGTGGCCGTCATCAACGATGACGATTTTAGAGATTTCGTTAACCTTTCCACAGAAGTAATTACCAGAGTCCGCATCGGTGAATCCGGCACTGTTGAGGATGGCGCTCTGTTCAACGAGGAATACCTGCCGTCGGATTCCCTCCTCTATAGTCTAGTATTGATTTCTCCTATCTTTATAGACAAGAAAGATCAAACGCAGGTGGCTAAAATCAAAGATATCGCCGTAGAAAAGCAGCCTGAATTTATCGCTGACTTTCTGGAGAAGAACATGCCGGACATTCTGCAGATTGGCGGCTCAATGACGCTGGGGAAAGGATTGATCGGGGTAAAATTAAATTCGGCTAAAGCAAATACTCCCCCAAAGGGGGATGAAGCTGATGCTTAACAAAGAAGACGAGAGCCGTCAGGAAAAAGAATCGACGGGATCAAGAAAAACAATTGCCGGCGGGCGGGCCGCCTATGCCTATCAGGCGGTGTCCGAATATGTAAAATTGCCGGTCAATGAAGAAGACAAAACGAAATACAGGGCCAGAGTTGTTTCTATGCCGATGATGATTAAAAATAACGGTTTTGGAGCCGCCATGGCCTTTTACTTTTCAAAACAAAATGATCAGGATCGAGCTTATAAAGCAATCTATGAACAAATTACCCTATGGCTGAAACAGTCCGGTATCCTAGCGGAAGACGAGCCGGATTTGATGTATAAAATTACTCATTCCTCCATTGACGAATATAAAACAATGACCAATGAGGCGATGGCCTTATTAGCGTGGATGAAACGCTTTGCTGAAGGAATGATAAAAAGAAAAAAAACCAATCGGAAACAGCCCGATCAAGCAGGTGAAAGCGATGGATAATTTGACCGAAAAAACTGTCAAAATCTCTGAGAAAGAAAATAAAACAATAGATGAACGCTTTGAATTTTTTCAATATCAATTGCCGGAATCCAGCGCTAAAATTTTGGCAAGCGAAAAAGACATTGAGAACTATGCGCTTATGCTGCACCATTTTTCCGTGCAATATAAAATTTGGGGAGATAAGAAAGAAGATCGTTCCCCCAAGCCGCTGATTTACGTCAAATCCTTAAATATAAAGAAATTTAAAATTAATAAACATGGTAAAAAAGAAGCGTCCTATACCCATTCCCAACTTAATATGACCTATTGTCGAGAAATTATCAAGGCCATAACCGAACGGAATAAACGAATTGCCGAGGGATTTAGGCAACACCGCGTCCTTTTCTATACGCCGATTGACAAGCTGATGATCGGGATAGGCGGTGAAAGCCCTTATGGGAATATTCCTGGCATGACGTTGCACCATCTTTATGGGTTGCCGTATATCCCTGCCAGTTCGCTGAAAGGGTTGACCCGTCATTATTGCCAAAAAGAAATCTATCAAAATAAAGACTATTCCCGCGCGTTCATGTCGGTAAAACAATTGAATGATCTTTTGGGCAGCGGTGAAGAAAAGGCGAAAAGAGGTAAACTCATCTTTTTGGATGTTTTTCCATCGGCGGTACCAACTATATTCTTTGATGCGCAAACCCCACATTATGCAGGCTATTACGGACAACAACCGCCTGGGCCGCCTGCTGATTATGGAAATCCGATCCCATTGTTTTTTCCTGCTGTAAAACCAGTTAAATTTACCATTTATTTTGGCAGTTATGGGTATCTAGAGACTGAATTATTAGACAGCATCCAAGAAGTGGTAAAGGAGGCCTTAATAGATTACGGCATCGGTGCAAAAACTGCCATAGGATATGGACTGGGTCATGTTGAATAAGCAAATAAGCCACAGCCCAATTAATGACAATTTAAGAGTAAGTTAACAAGAGATTTAAACTAAAATTGAAAATGCGCCCCCCTTTTCAAAAGTGGGGGTGCATCGTTATTCAATCTGGCTCAAGTAACTGACATGGTGCCAGTGACAAGTTCATAAAATCATGTTGATCAGCTTATACCCAATAGAAAGGAAAACCGGCTTATCCTCGGCTTTTGCTTTCACAAAGGCTTCATCACACCACGGTGAATATTCCGGCGGCTTTGAGCCACTAAATCCGATATATAGAGCCATGCAATCCGGGATTGAGATCCAGTGGTTTTAGAAGGAGAATCCGCTATCGAGAGCCCCCAAAGTAAGTATTACAATGAAATTGCGGTAATGCCGTAATACTTACGAAAGGGGGACATATTTATGTCCAAAGAAAAACAAATTTTGCAGCTTCGCACTAAGGGCTATAGCCAGCGGAGAATTGCGAATACCCTGAAAGTGTCCAGAAACACGGTGGCAAAGGTTTTTAAGGCGTTGCAGGACCATCCGGTTTTCAAAGATTCCCTGAATTCCTTGAACGATCAGGAACTGCGCCAACAGCTATTCCCAGAGGAATCACAGGTGCCTGTTCTTGTCACTCCTGATTACGATTACGTCCACAAGGAACTTTTGAAAAGCGGTGTGACACTAAAGCTCTTATGGGAAGAATACGTTGATACCTGCCGCCGTTCGGAAAAGCCTCCGTATTGTTACTGACGATCTGTAACGTCCAGCAATAGACGGTGTTAGTTGTCCGTGAATTGACGGACTTAGTGCCCACCGGCCCGGGGAAGGGAGAATTATAACAATTCTCCCTGGATAACCAACTTCACCATGTGATCATCAATAATCCGACGACCGTTTTGAGCTCCATAGAGCAAGCAATGGGTGCAGACTTTGTTAACAAGCCTGACTGCACCGCTGGAATACCGGAACACCTGATCAACCGCATTATCTGAAAAGATATCGTGTTCGGCACCGGCATAAGCCAGGTGCCGATTAATATATTCCCCGACTTGGGAACGGTCCAGGTGCGGCAGTTTACGCTTGGCGTCGCCGCGATAAAACTTGGCTTCACAGCCTAGCTGTTCCAATAGGCCCTTGTAGAAATGCCGGGGGGTAAGTTTGGAGTCCGCCAGATACATCACCATGAACATGGCCGGATTTAAAGAGGCCTTGAACAGGCGGATGGTGGTTGTTTTACCGGTACCGCAGTCACCGGTAACCACGGCGAAAAGTTGCCTACGGGCGGCATATTCCAATCGGCCCAGTGTCTCATCTAGCATCAGCGATTGGTACAACTGATCCGTTGGGATGTCCCGGGAGAACGGTGTTTTAGACAGGCCGTAGAAGGATTCAAACATGACTGTTATCCTCCTTGTTCACGGCTCTAAAAGAAATGGCTGGAGCCTGCTGCTCTTTACGCTGCTGGTTTTTCAGGGCGGCTGCAGCCAGGAGTCGCGACGATTCGGCGGGCTTGGGCTGCAGGTGTTCCGGCAGCGGGGGGCGTTTCCCGGCTCGCTGGCCGATTACTAACTGCCTAGCTGTCCAGGGTGCGTGCCCTTCATATTCAATAGTCAGTTCAGTGATGTTAGCGGGGTCGTAGATGACTTGCACTTTACACCCGATAAACGGCAGCCCGACTTCGTACTTATTGCCGTTAAAGCTGATGCAGCCAGCCTTGTCCACTTTCCGTTTTTCACAGTGCAAAAAGGCGTTAGCGATGGTTTGTGGATCCAAATACCTTAGTGCCTTGTTGTCACTGCGGTAGGCAGCATGCGGGCTGGCGCTACCATCTAGCCCGGAATGCGGCTTGTTGTGGTAGCACTCCTCCAGCCAGACCCAAAACAGCTCATTTAACTTGTCCAGCGATTGTGGTTTTTCCAGTTTGGCCTCGCCTAAGAAGGCGTCCACCACCCGGTTAAACCTTTCTACTTTACCGGTTGCCTCCGGAGAGTACGGTTTTGCAAATACTAGCCGGGTGCCTAATTTGCTGCAGGTGCGATGCATCCATTTAGTGCGATACTGGCTACCGTTGTCGAAATATACCGCTTCGGGAACTCCGTATTTGTGAATCGCTTTACGGAAGCAATCTTCTACAATGACCTGATCCAGCGTCGGGTAGAACTCGCCGTGCAGCACAAAGCGGGTGGCATCGTCGATGAAGGTGACCAGGTAGACCTGCTTTTTAGCGCCATCCTTGCCGATTGGCAGGTAGGGGCCGTATTTGATGTCGGAATGTACGAGCTGGTTGCGGTGCTTCTTTTGGAATCGCCGAGCCGCCACGCCGCTGTCGGAGTACATGCGCATCTGTCTTGTGCTGTAGCCTTTCTCGGCCAACTTCTCCTGCAGGGTGCTGCGTTTAATCCGCCCTTCCTGGATCAGCCCTTCCCATTCCATAATCTGAATGATCTGAGCGATGCTGCGACCGGGCACCTCACGACGCAACAGGATGGCCTGAGTTAGGATATTTGATGGTATAGCTTCTTCGGTTTGCCGGCCTTTGCCTTTAGGTTTTAGTCCCCTAAAGCCGACTGCCCGGTACTGGGCCAGGTATCTGCGCAGCGTACGCTCGGATAGTCCGGTCTGCTGGCAGATATCTTTCTTAATTTCCCTGATTTTGGCCGCATCAAGCCCGTCCGCTAGCAGCGGGGATAGTAGTTGCATCCGCTGAGCGGCAATCTCTTCGGCCTTTTGTTGGTCTTTCATGCTAAAACCCCCTAATTTTTAGGCTTAGCATGAGTTTATATCCTGACCGTCAGGACGGGAATGCAGAACGGGTATGTACCCAACAATTTGTGTTTGCCACTGATCGGACAACTCTGGCCAGCCAGCCGGTGGCGTTGCCAACATAGTCCCAAATCCTTGTGAGCGCAGACTGGGAAAGACAGGACGATTCTTTCACAGATTGGTTACCGAGTAAGGTAGCGATGGAGGCCAGGCAACCCAGGAAGTGATAATACATTTCACTAAACCAACTGCGCCAACGGCCTAATGTGGATTCGTCAGCGGTGACGGTCAGTGCGGTGTCTCCGGCTATGACCGCCTCAATGCTTTTTCTGCTGTGGCGTTTGTACGGGACGAGTATATCCGGAAGTTCGTGATGGATCCGACGGCAGTGTTCACAACGGAGCCGGCGAATGATGAGCACGATCTGATCGCCAAGGCCATTTATGTACTTGCGTTGCCGGCTGCCGATGACATCCAGTGGCCCGTTACAACAGGGACAGGGAATCTGCTCCGCGCTCTTTACAAAAAACACTTTTTTCAAGGTTTTCAATTAGCTCATATTCTGTTAAAATGACCATACGTGGTGGCGCCCCTGGTATTGCTGTTGCTGCAGCAGTACACCAAAAAAAGGGGCGTCTTTCCTTTCTTCATGATATGGTCATTATATATGGCAACTTCTGGACAGGCAACACCATTAGCTTTCGGGCATTACAGGGCGGCAGGAACAGCTTAGGCGCTCCATCAAAATACTCAAATCCAGTAATTTGGCCTTCAAGAAAGCTTTCTTCGTTCTGGCGGTAAAAGGCCCGACAATATATATCTGCACTGTAACACTCACGCATACAAAATAGGTTTACCTTGATTTTTTTGCCAACTAGGTAAATTGTCGCTTCGCCCCAGTCTATCTGTATTGCTTCCCCAGGTTCATATGATAATGGTATAAATACTTTTTTCTGCTTTTCTTTAAGCTTGGCTACTATCTCGCGTATCGTTGATTCGCCACCTTTAAAGCCTTTTTCGTCCACTAGTCGATCGTATATCCGCTTGGCAGTGTGCTTCTGTTTCTTTATATTCTCTGCTTCATCAGAGGCAAGGCAGCTTTTGATAAATTCCATAATTTCATCGGTTACCACGTACTGCTGGCGTCCACTTTTCCCTTGGCGTTCCCACGGCACGTGTGAACCATCGCAGTATTTCTTAACGGTATTACGTGATACCCGGAGTATTTTGGATATCGCTCTTTGTGATTTGCCTTCATGTTCATATAAATGCCGGATCTTTTCATAAATATCCACTTCAATTGACACCCTTTCACCCCCGCATAACAGCATTAGATCCTTCTAAATTATACGGGGTTTCTTTATTTGAAGTGGATCACTTTTTTCCTGGCGTTTCCCTCATTTATGGCTCACTTTTATTCTAGCGTTTATACAAAGAATTTATGGATTGGTTTGAACCGGCCTGGTCTTATCTCAGTGATACCGAGCAGCTGGTTTTAATGGAATTTTACATGAGTGATTCCCTGCGCTCAGGAGCAACGGCAAGACTACAGGTTAAGCTGGGGTACAGTGAGAGGTATGTTGATAAAATCCGTGGCCGTTCCCTGGGGAAACTGACAAAGATGTTGTATGGGGGTTAAAAGAGGACGGTTTACGTGCAGTCTATTTCACTTTGTCGGTGCTATAATAGTATTATCAAAAAATGCAAAGTATCGAAAAGCCCTTTGAGGAGTAATCCACGAGGGCTTTTTCTTATGCCTTTAAAGAACGGGGGAACAAAGTAAATGACTACAAAAATGGACAAAAAGAAATTATCTCAGCTTTATCAGCTGAATCGTGACTATAATAAATTGAGCCAAAAGCTGCTGGACCTTAAGTTTGAACAGGCCGACAGTGTTCTTAATGGCGGGGGCGTTACTGATCAGGAAGATCTGGAAGCAATGATCAGGGTGGTCAAAAAACAAAGGGACTTGGCCTTTACTTCTTGTCTGTATGAGTTAAAACGTATTTACCGTTATCTTGATACGGTGTCCGACAGCAGGATGCGCCTGATTTTATCTTTGAGATACATCAACGCTCTGTCGTGGAGCCAGGTGGCAGCTTGCATCAATAATGGCCTGACAGCTGATGATGTTAAAAAAATGCATGACAGATTTTTAAGTTAATAGCGATAGGAAGATGCTTTGGAGAATTTTTAGATAGCTACTTATGTTGGCGCAAATTTAACAACTCTTTTTCAATGCGGTAGAAAAAACAAGTTCCTATTTATGCTAAAAAGTTAATGATTTTATTAACCAATTGATAAAATAAGGAACCAGGGGTATAATGGTTTCAAATATACCTGGAAAGGTAATAATAATATTAACTTAATAGTAATTTTAGGAACTGGTGATGAAGATGAAGTATTATGAGAATTTTTTAAAACTTGAAGTGTTTAACTTCGAGGAAGCCCAAAAAGTGGTGGGGAGTAAAGAAAACGCCAAGGTTCTTTTAAACTCATATGTGAAAAAAGGCCTTGTTAAGCGGGTGCGCAGGAATTTATACTGTGCTGTAAACCTAGAACACAGAGAGGCCGCTGCTAATCGCTATTTAATAGGCAGCAAGATAAATAAAAGTGCTTACTTGACGTACAATTCGGCGTTTGATGTACACGGATTATCCCATCAGGTAAGCTCTGTGGTATATGTAGCATCTGGTATAAAAATATCTGACTTTGAATTTGAAGGTGTTTTATACAAGTACGTGGGTAAAAGAATCGATGAAGGGGTTATCCTTTATCGCTCAAATGAAAAGATAAAGCTTACAGACATCGAAAGAACGGTTGTTGATTCCATGGACAGAACAGATTATTGTGGGGGACCCCATGAGTTAGACGAAATACTCCAAATATGTCCTGTCCTTGATAATGATAAGCTGCTTAAATATCTAGAGGCTTATGGTAAAAAAGTTCTTTATAAAAAGGCAGGGTATTTCTTGGAGCGTCACCAGCAATCGCTTGGGATAAGCAATGAGCTATTGAGTTCGATGGAAAAAAGAACCGGGAAAATGAAAAAATATTTGAGTGAAGAGGCACGCAGCCGTGGTTTATTAATCAAACGGTGGGGCCTGATTGTCCCGGAGACTTTTGAAGAAAAAGGTGATTTATTTGTTTAACCCAGATAGAAAATACTATCTTTCTTTGTCCGAGAAATCAGGATTCCATAAAGATGTAATTGAGAAGGTTCATCGTTTAACAACCATACTTGAATTTATAAACAGCAATGCTTTTTTAAGAGATAGGTTGGTTTTGAAAGGTGGAACCGCTTTAAATCTTACTATCTTTAATTTGCCTAGGTTATCTGTTGATTTAGACTTTGATTTTCACACCTATGATGACCGGGAAACAGTGCTTAAAGAAAGAACAAAGGTAAAAGAGCTGTTGAGAGCGTATTTTGATAGAGAAGGGTATATAGTTTCCCAAAAGTCAAAAGATTACTTTGCTTTGGAGTCAATTGTAGTCGGCTACCAAAATAATGCAGGGAATCATGATAACATAAAAATTGAAATTAACTATTCATTAAGGAATCACATATTGCCAATAGCCAAAAGGAAAATAAATACAAGTTTATTTGGTGAATTAAGCGAAATAAGGACATTAAACGGTATTGAACTGATGGCTTCTAAAACAGCGGCCTTATTTAACCGTTTGGCAGCGAGGGACTTTTACGATTTATACAATGTAAAAAAATACGGTATTATCTCTGAGGAAGAGTATGATCTTTATTGTAAAGCGGTAGTTTTTTATGGGTCTATATCTGGTGATCAGGCTAAATTAAGCTTTTCTCCTAACCGAGTAGACGAGCTTACTGAGAAAAGGGTTTATCAAGATTTATATCCTATGCTAATAAAAAGCGAGCGACTTGATTTAGCTTATGCCAAATCTGAAGTAAAGGAGTTCCTATCTGACACGATAGTTATCACACCAGAGCAAAAAGAGTATCTGCAGCAATTTTTTCAAGGAAATTATAAGCCAGAACTTTTGTTCAGTGGTGAAATGTTGGAGAACATTAAAAACCATCCTATGGCAATTTGGAAAACGATGAAAAACAGGTGATAACCCATGCCCTGGAAACCAAAAACCATCTGCAGCTATCCCGGCTGCAGCGAGCTTTGCCATGACCGGTATTGCGCCAAACATAAAAAGCTGGTGGTAAGGGAGCAGAATAAATCCAACTCAAAAATCTACACCTACCGGTGGTGAAAAGCCAGCAAGACATTCTTAAAAGATAATCCTCTGTGCGTACACTGTCAGAAAGAAGGCAGGCTGACTCCGGCAATGGAGGTGGACCATATCATTCCTCATAACGGTGACATGAAACTCTTCTGGGACAGGAGCAACTGGCAGGCCCTCTGTAAAAAGTGCCACAGTGTAAAGACGGCAGCGGAGGATGGTGGATTCGGTAATAGAAAAACAACCTAATATTTTCAAATCAAAATAGATCGCTGTGGGTTCCAGTACGTGTTAAAGAAAGTGTTAAGATATCATTTTTCTAATCTTCAGCATTTAAGTCCTCCATAAGAGCACCAATGCTATCGAAGGTCTTGCTCGTATTTCGGTTGTTATTGACATCATCAATTGCCGCCAGCGTTTCTCTATTTGGTTTCTCTATACGGAGGTCAAAAGGAATACCGCCATAACGAACGGAGTAGCGGAGAAACATATTCATGGCCGTAGACATATTAAAGCCGAGTTCGTTAAAAATGGCTTCAGCTTTATTTTTTAAATCTGCATCAACCCGAACATTAATATTGGTTGTTTTAGACATAAAATCAACTCCTTTTGCAGCTATTATAAAACATTATATGCAGTTCGTCAATCGATTGTGCACTATTGTTTTACATCGTGTTGACAAACGCTTGGAATGTGTTATTTGATACACAGAACCATACCCCTAGGGGGGTCACATCTTACCAAACCCCGCAAACCCGCAACGCGCCAGGGTTTAACGTGATAATTCGCGATTGTTGTGCGGCGATGCCACCAAAACCGAAAAAGTGGCCCAGCGATAGGTTCAAGCAGTTTAGGGGTTAAAATTGTTTAACAATTTTATTGGATGGCTGCTTCACATGCTATTAAGTGGCAATTATGCAAATAAATTGTATGTAATTATTGTTTTCTGCATAAAATAGTAGTATAATTTATGCATATTAGAGGTGGATAAGGTAGGAGGATTATTACTATGGGAAAGTTTAATTACCATGCAATAGATGCGGAGCTTTACAAGCCAGATATCGTTAACCTTCTTTCTGCTATTCACGAGTATAAAGGCAAACAGGAACTTTTTATAGAGGCGCAACCTGATATTTTAGAAGCGATGCTTAAGGTTGCCAAGATTCAAAGTACCGGTGCCTCAAACCGAATTGAAGGAATTTATACTTCTGAAGCCCGGTTAAATGAGTTGGTTATTGAGGAAGCTGCACCGAGGACTCGAGATGAACAGGAAATAGCCGGATACCGTGAAGTATTAAATACCATACACGAAAACTATGAGTATATCCCTCTAACCCCCAATATTATTTTACAATTACATCGAGACTTGTATACTTATAGTCCAGCATCTGTGGGTGGGCGCTATAAAAATACTGATAACGTTATCGAGGAAGTAGATAGTAAAGGAAGCCACAGGATACGATTCCAGCCTTTACCGGCTTACGTTACAGCTGATGCCATGGAAGCACTTAGTAAGGAATTTTTAAAAGCCATTGACCGCAGTGAGATAGACCCATTAATACTTGTTTCAAAATTCATCTTGGATTTTCTCTGCATTCACCCCTTTAATGATGGTAATGGACGCATGAGCAGATTGTTGACACTTTTATTGCTTTACCAGCAGGGCTACATTGTTGGGAAGTATATCAGTATTGAAATGATTATTGAAAAAACCAAGGAAAGTTATTATGATGCGCTTGGGCAGAGTTCCAAAGGATGGCATGATGGGAAAAATAACTATGCTCCCTTTGTCAAATATTATCTAGGTGTTATTCTTTGTGCGTATAAGGAATTCGCTAGTAGGGTAGAAACAATTCGTAATAAAGGGCTTACGAAATTTGGGCGTATTCGCCATATTTTTTCAAATAAAGTGGGGAAAATCACAAAGGCAGAAATCGCCACCTTATGTCCGGATATAAGTATCACAACAATTGAAAAGGCACTTGCAGATTTGTTAAAAGAAGAATACATCATAAAAATTGCTGCCGGCCGCAGCACAGCCTATATCCGCAATCACGAATCACGAGAATAAACTGCCTATTAAAAGCGCAATCCGCATATTTAGGAGATTGATTTTATGCAGAAAAACATTTGATTATGCAGATAATTCTGGTCACTAATTCTATATCCAGGAGATGCAATGGTGAATGACAAATTAGATTTTATGGTTTACTGCAGATTTAGAAACAATAGCAGCTATGAATAAAATTGCCTGGACAACCCCGGAATCCGTAAAGACTTAACTATTGAGTAGATTTTCTTAAAAAACAAGAAAGAGCGATTGGTGCAACGGGATGTTTTTGGCTGTCAGTTAAGGGAACTTGACAACTTAGGCCTGATAATTAGGTTTCAGTTAGGAGTTGATGGTGGGGGTACCAAGTGTTGCTTATATTTTTTTAAAACCACATACATCGGAAGATAGGTAAACGGAGATGAGCTTTGCTTTAGCTCTAGGAACTACCGAATAACTCTTGGTAGGATTGGAGGGATTAGGGATGAAAAGAGATGTGTTGATTTGTGATGACCAGCAGGTTTTTATTGAGGAGTTTAAGCAGCGGCATGGTGGGTATTATGAAATACAGGAAGTAAATGATGTGGGGATGTTAGTTGATAAACTGTGTGATATGAAGCATCTGCCGGATTTGTTGTTACTGGATTTATATCATTCTCAAACACGAGGGGAGGATTTTGATCCAAAGCGGGAAGTGGCTGAACAGGAACTGGCCAGATTAGATGAGCAGATAAAAATCACTAAAGAGGCGGTAGAAGCAGCTTGGGAGCCGGTAGGGTTGGAGATCTTAAAAGATATTAGACAGAACTTTAGTGCTGAGGAATTGCCGGTTATTATTTACTCACAGCGAGGGCTTTTTCTGTTAGATGATGAAAAGGTGCGTTTAGTGGATGAATATGATGCGCACTGGTTATTAAAGCGACAGTTTGGAGCGTTTACGGAAAAGGTGCGTATGGATAGAGTAATGCGCGATGAACAAAAGACGACGTCATTGTTGAAAATTTACAACTGGGCGTTAATCATCAGTTGGAGTATTACGGCGATTCTCTTTGCTTTTTATGTGTTACCGATTGACTCTGTGTTGTTACAAATTGTAGTGGGATTGTTAGGTAGCCTTGCGGCAAATGTTTTGACTAATTATTGCAACAGGTTGACGAGGTACCGTTTAAGGGGTCAGGCTTAAACTTGTTTAAACTAACTGCAATATCTCACTGGTTGTATAATCATGATCAAGAATTAGTTATTTATACTATGGAGGGTTTAGAATCGGCTGTAGATTTTATGATGGATGCGCAAAACCAAGAAATTATTTATCCGGTTGTGCTCGGTTAGTTTTCGGGACTGGCTTTTGCCATTTCCAAAAACTGCCTAATGGGGGATAATTCCTTACTTGGGTGATATATTAACGCATTAAAGTAAAGCTTATATAGAAAAATCCTACTGGTGTGAACCATGCGGGGAGTTCGTTTGTTTTACATTAAAACACGCTTAATTTGCTTATTTAGTGTTTCCAAGCTGCCCCCCCAGCTGTCCTTCCACAGGTGCTCGGAATTTTATAACCCTAGAAGTTTTCGTAACGTTGCTTCTGGCCAGTACTTATTGGGAAATGTCATTGAACGTCCATCTTCTTTACGAAAAATCAATGCGGGCATATCGGAATTGTCATAAACCGCAATCTTATCACAGATAGCAATTAATCGCGGCAATAACTCAAACGCCCGAAAATAACGGGTTCGGATTTTACCTTCCGGTACGTTGTGTCCTCCGGCTGCATGACGGGCACGAACCCTGGATACATTGATGTTTACGTCGCGGGTTAATACATAAACGCATTGCACTTCGTATCCGCACGCTTTTGCCTTTTGCAATAGCAATAGATTTCGCTCAGTAGATAAAACCGTTTCAAACGTAAAGCTGAAGCTTTTGTCCAAAAAATCATTACGAAACGTTTCTGCTAGTTGCGCAGCTTCGAGGTCGGTTAGCTTGTACTCTCTTTTTAAGTCATCGGCGTTAATATATGCGCCATAGAGCTGAAAACCCTGTGTGACGGTTGTCTTGCCGGAACCATTCGGCCCGGCAAAAACCAGTACAACGGGATGTTTTTGGCTATCAACCATTAACGTACTCTCGTTTGCCGTCAGGGTATTCCAAATATGCCTGCTTGTTTTCAACATCATACCGCGCTATGGGCAAACCTGCCTGCTGCTTTTTTGCAATTTCACGCTTAACGGAAGCCGTAAACAAATCTGTAATTTCATGCGCCGAGTAACCTGCCGGACCAAAGCCGGAGCTTTTTGTGTTCACAGCAAATGGAATACCGCCTTCGTTGACCGCCTTACGTAAAAATACATTTAGTGCGGTGCTCATATTCATTCCAAGTTGGCTAAACAGGTTTTCAGCGTTTTTTTTCAGATTTTTATCAACACGGATTGTCACCTGTACATCGTTTTGTGCCTTCATATTCGGCATCTCCCTTCGATGTTTTAATGTTCTGTCTTCACTTGCTTGTATTATATGTATTGGCTTAAAAATAGTCAACTAATATACCGCTATTGTATGCTCGGGGAAGGTTTTGACCTAGCTTGCGCTATCCCCAAAACCTTCCGATTCTAATCCGGCAGTAATGTGCGTGGGTGCCCGGTAGCGGGCATTCCTACTGCGATATTGCTGAGGTAATACATTAACGCGTTAAAGCAAAGGGTAGAAAAACCTTACCGGTGTGAGCCGTGCGGGGAGTTCTTTTGTTCCACATATCGCCCCATTATCGGAGCATCAATTTGGCAGTAAAGAACAATCGCATAAAAACCAAAAAATTATAATCCATACCGAGCGGCGGAGTTGATACCAAAAGCTACCCCATAGCCGGATGATCGCTAAACATTTAGCGGTTATCCGGCTATTTTTTTTGTCCTTTTTTCGGTTTCGGCTCCTTCCCCACAAAACCTGAAAGGAGGAGTTGGCAAATGACCAGAGTTGTAAAAGTTGGTCGGGAATCGGTGCCCGTAAGCGAAGAGGTTTACCGGGAGTATTACCGCCTAGCCCGGCGAGAGAGGTATATGGAAAGGGATATCAAGGTGGGACGCATTGAGGCTGATTCCATCGGCGAAACTGTGGTTTTCATGCCGGTAAAGAGGATTCCATCAACCGGTTGGAGGGCGGGAAGTCGGATCCCGATGCTTATATCAAAAGTAATACACATTGGCAGGGGGCTGGATTAAGAGCTATTAATGTTGTATTATAATGAAAAATTTTAAATTATTAATGGAAAAATGGGAGGAAAAACATGTCGTGGCTTTTATTCGATTACCCCAGGTGAGGTACTGTTAAAAAAGCCAAGGATTGGCTTTACAAAAAAGGTATCGTCTATCAGACTCGTCATATTGTGCACGAGCGACCCACCCGGGAGGAAATGATTGATTTGCATCAGAAGAGTGGCTTAGAGATAGAAAAGTTATTTAACACCAGAGGGGCAAAATACAAAGAACTTGGGTTAAAAGATATTATAAAGACCGCAAAGGAGGAGGATTTATACGACTTTCTAGCCTCCGACGGTATGCTGGTTAAACGCCCCATATTAACTAACGGTGAAAAAGTGCTGATTGGTTTTAAAGAAAAGGATTGGGAGGAAGCGTTTGCTCAATACGGCCAATAGCGGGAACACCAAGCCCGGCATTTGAGATGAACCAATCCGGCAAGCGCCTGTCCCTAACTGGTACAAGGGGGATAAGTCAAGAGGAGATCGGTTTTTTAATGGATGGTAAAAATAGAAAAGATATTTATGCGGGAATAACTGTGGATATTGTTTTGAAAAAAGATCAGAGGACGGGAAAAAGGACGCGCGGAGTCGTTAAAGATATTTTGACAAAATCTCCGACACATCCCAGAGGAATAAAGGTAAGACTCATGGATGGGCAAATTGGAAGAGTGTAAACTGTTTATGGTTTGAAAGGAGGTCTTCAAATGAATCAATTAAAAGACACAAGATGGAGACAGCGATTCATTAATTTTGAAAAATCGTTCCAATCATTAAGTAAATATATTGATCAGCCCATCAATACAGAAATAGAACGAGCCGGCATTATACAATTATTTGAAATTGCTTTTGAACTGTCATGGAAACTGATGAAAGACTATCTTGAAGCTTTAGGCTTTAGCCCGAAAAGCCCTAGAGAAACAATAAAACAAGCTTATCAAACAGGGTTAATTGAGGACGGACATATTTGGATTGATGCTCTGGCGGATAGAAATTTAATTGTTCATACTTATGATGAAAATCTGGCGAAAAGAATGACTGGGGATATCGTTCTGGCTTATTTCCCTGAATTAAAAAAACTGTATGCAAAACTAATTGAGGAGTTATGAAAATGTACGGGCTGCTGGAAAGAGATCTTAATTATATAATGGATGCCGTAAAAAAGTATTCAGAAATAGAGGAAACCATTCTGTTTGGCAGTAGAGCCATGGGAAATTATAAAAAGGGATCAGATGTAGACCTTGCCCTAGTGGGTGAAAAAGTCGACAGAAAAACAGTAAGAAGGCTAAGTGACGATCTAAATGAAGAATATCCATTGCCATACTTTTTCGATATTGTGAATTGCAACGATATTATGAATGAAGAACTAAAAAAACATATCGACAGTGTGGGAAAATCGATTTATAAAAGGGGAATGTAAAATATTTGGGGGCAATGGTTGTAATAAACTCAGCTTACTGAAGGAGGACTACGCGGCCATTTTAACCGGAAATGCCGCAGGCGATATCCAGGGTGGGTAATAGACGATGATATTTGCCTCAGTGAGTTCGGGCCGCGTGTAAAGTACAGCGCGGTTCCAGAGATGGGGTCGGGTAGAATTCCCACCTGAAGTCCCGATGTTCAGCTTTAGCTGAACGAGTTTATTTTTTCTTCCCGAATTATTCTTAGGAACAGTTCAAAAATATTATCCCGGGAGGTTTTTGGTGCCTTGCCGGCGAAGTAAATATAGGTTCTGGCTTTAATTTTCTTTAATTTACTGCATTATTAAGGCAAATAGATAAATTAATCGGAATTAACTGTAAATCCTCAACAAAGCTTCAGCTATGTATTTTAACCGCCGGTGATGAGTGATGCAAATTAATATGCCGTTGTGCTGTAGTGGAGGGCGCTGAGTTGATCAAAATTAAAGACTTAAGCAAAATTTATATAACACCGGGGCAAAAAATTATTGCTCTGGACAAGGCAAGTCTTACTGTAGATAAGGGTGAGATCTTTGGCATTATCGGTCTCTCCGGGGCAGGCAAAAGTACCTTGATCAGGTGTATTAATATGCTGGAAACACCAACCGAGGGTTCCATCATTGTGGACGGGCAAGAAATTACCAGTTTGGATAAGCGTGGGCTGCGCGTTGCCCGGCAAAAAATCGGTATGATTTTTCAACACTTCAATCTTTTATCATCCAGGACAGTCTTTGAGAATGTCATGTTTCCATTGGAAATTGCCCGGGTGCCCCGGCAGGATGCCGCCAAGCGGGTCCGGGAGCTTCTGGAACTGGTGGGCCTGGCTGATAAGGCCGGGGCTTTCCCGAGCCAGTTGAGCGGTGGTCAGAAACAAAGAGTAGGTATTGCCCGGGCCCTGGCCAACGACCCTAAAATACTTTTATCCGATGAGGCCACCTCGGCTCTGGATCCCCAAACCACCCGCTCTATATTAAAGCTGCTAAGGGATATTAACCGCCAGCTTAACCTGACTATATTACTGATTACTCACGATATGAACGTTATTAAAGAGGTATGTGACCGGGTGGCGGTTATTGATAACTCCCATATCGTTGAAGTCGGCTCTGTTTTAAATGTTTTTGCCAGTCCCGGTACAGTTACCTCTCGGAGTTTTGTTAATACGGTTATCAACAGAGAAGTTCCCGCGGAGCTGCTGCACCGCTTCCGGGCTCGGGACGGTCACACAAACACCCGGCTAATTCGTATTTCATTTATCGGCTCTTCGGCCGGTGAACCGGTGATATCCTCAATGGTGCGCAAGTACGATATTGAGGCCAATATTCTTTACGGCAACATAGATCGGATCAAAGATACGCCCTTTGGCAACTTGGCCTTGGAATTAATCGGTCCGCCCGGGGTAGTGCAGGAATCGTTGGATTACTTGCGCAGCCGGGGCTTGGAAATCGAGGTGATAAATAATGCATGAAGCAATCATGGGCGTTAGTCAGGTTGCTTGGGTATTATCGGCTTTGGGGGATAATGCCTGGATTGCGGATAAACTGGTGGTGGCGACATGGGAGACTATCTATATGGTTGCAACATCCGCCTTCCTGAGCTACTTGTTTGGCTTACCTTTGGGGGTTATTTTGGTTATCACCGCAGAGGGCCATGTATTGGAAAACAGTTTTATAAATAATGTGCTTGGGTGGGTTATTAATGCTGCCCGCTCCGTGCCCTTTATTATCTTTTTGATTTTGCTTATTCCCTTTACCAGACTGTTAATTGGGACTTCCATCGGTACTGTTGCCTCCATAGTTCCCCTTACCCTGGCGGCCATTCCATTTGTAGCCCGTTTAGTGGAAACTTCCCTGAAAGAAATTGAATGGGGATTGCTGGAGGCGGCTCTGGCAATGGGGGCCGGTACCTGGACAATTATCTCCAAGGTTTTATTGCCCGAAGCCAAGCCCTCCCTGCTTCTGGGGGTTGCTATAACAACCATTAACCTGGTCGGCTATTCAGCGATGGCAGGAATCGTAGGAGGAGGTGGTTTGGGTACACTGGCTTACTATTACGGTTACCAGCGTTATGAAAATTCAATCATGTGGGCAACCGTTATAGTTTTGATCATACTGGTTCAGGGCGTTCAAATGCTTGGTGACAATCTGGCCGGAAAAGTAGCTAACAAGAGGAGGTAAAAGTTAATGAAAAGACTGGTAACACTGTTGTGCTGTTTGGCAATGGCCGTTGTTGTTTTGACCGGCTGCGGAGGTAATAATGACAATGAACCGGCCAAGAATACTGCAGCCGATTCCGGTAAGTTAGTGGTGGGAGCTACCGCCAAACCCCATGCTGAGATATTGGAAGTGGCCAAGCCCTTGCTGCAAAAAGAGGGTGTGGACATGGAAATCAAAGTCTTCACTGATTATGTATTGCTGAACCCGGCTCTGAAGGACAAACAAATTGACGCTAACTTCTTCCAGCACATACCCTATTTGGATGACTACAACGCTAAAAACAACGACAACCTGGCGTGGACTGTTAAAGTACACAGCGAGCCTATGGGTGTATACTCCAGTAGGATAGATAATCTGGACAAGCTGGCCGATGAAGCAAAGATAGGTATACCTAATGATGCCACCAACGGCGGCCGGGCTTTAAATGTCCTTGAACAGGCCGGACTTATCAAGCTTAAGGAAGGCGCCGGTGTATCCGCTACTGATGCCGACATCGTGGATAATCCGAAAAAACTAAAAATACAAATGATGGATGCGGCTATGCTGCCCAGGGCTCTGGCGGATTTGGATTTATGTGTGATTAATAGCAATTATGCTCTGGAGGCCGACCTGAATCCGGTGCAAGATTCTATTTTCATGGAACCTAAAGATTCCCCCTTTGCCAACATAATAGTGGTTCGGGATGAAGATAAAGATAAGGAAAACATCAAAAAGCTTGGCCGGGCTCTGCAATCGCCGGAAGTGAAAAAATTTATCGAAGATAATTATAAAGGCAGTGTAATCCCCGCTTTCTAGGGCTTTTTTAACCTCTGAGACCGTTTTTGCGGTTTCGGAGGTTTTTAAATTACATATGACGTTCTATAAAAAACTCCATAACCAGGTCAGACAAGAGTGCTTGTCCCTGCTCGAACACTACAGTGAAGACGAGCAAGCTGCAATATTACGGTGGTAGGATATTTATTTGGGTGGGTAATATTGACAAGTATGTTCCACTGTATTATAATTCTAATTGCAAATGCATACTATTTGCAATTAGAATGCAAAGGTGGATAAAACGCATGAAATTAAAAAAAGTGTTGTATACTGTTTTGTCCTTGGTGTTTACTCTCAGCCTTTTCTTTGCTTCAGGCTGCAACAATCAGCAAACATTAAAAGAAACATCAAAAGAGGGGGAAGAAAAAACAATTGCAGCCGTGACCGTTTTGCCTCAGAAAGCTTTTGTCGAAGCGGTGTGCGGTGATCTGGCGGAGGTAGTTGCAATTGTGCCTCCCGGAAACAGCCCCGGCAACTATGAACCTACGCCTCAAGAAATGGAGAAATTCAGTAAGGCGTCTGTCTATTTTACAATCGGCGTGCCGACAGAAAAAGCTAACATACTGCCAAAGGCGGGGAATATGAAGATTGTGGATTTGCCGGCCAAAGTGGCCGAGGTCTATCCCGATAGAGAGTTCAGCCCGGGAAAACGGGACCCGCATATCTGGCTTTCGCCAAAGCGGGCAAAAGTTATGGTTGAAACAATTGCCGAAACCATGAGCGGCCTTGACGCCGGGAATGCACAAACCTATCGGGCAAACGCCGCAGCCTTTCTGAAAGAACTTGATCGCGCGGATACCGAGATAAAAGAAACTTTTGCCGGAATTCATAATAAGAAATTCATCGTACTTCACCCGGCCTATGGGTATTTTGCAGATGATTACGGGTTGGAAATGTATGCCCTTGAACAGAGCGGCAAAGAAGCTACACCACAGCATTTGCAGGACATGATCGATCTTGCCGATGCGGAAAATATTAAAGTTATTTTTTCTCAAGCCGAGTTCGACAGCAAGCAGCCTGATGCGTTTGCAGAGGAGATCGGTGGAGAAAAGGTAATGCTTGATCCTCTGTCTGATGATTATATTGCCAACCTTGAAAAAATAGCGCAAGCTATAGCCGGAGCAATGCAATGAGCGCGCATGCAAAGATCTTAAACGCCGTCCATATTGACAATCTTTCAGTATATTACGGACAGACGCCTGCCATCACAGGCGTCTGTCTTGATGTGCCGGATGGTGAATATCTGGGAATTATCGGACCTAATGGCGGGGGAAAATCCACACTTTTAAAAGCTATTCTGAACCTTGTTCCCATTTCCGCCGGGACCGTTCAAATTTATGGAAACAATCCGAGTAAAAACAGAGCGTTCATTGGATATGTTCCGCAGTCCGCTGTATTGAACAGAAAATTCCCCATCAGCCTGGTTGAGGTTGTTCTGACAGGACGCTTAAAGCGGGGATTAGTCCCTTTTTCCGCCTTTACGCAGCAAGATAAGGAAAAAGTTTATGAGCTGCTTGAAAAGGTAGGTATCTTAAATCTTGCAAATCGGCAGATATCGGAGCTGTCCGGAGGTGAATTCCAAAAGATGCTTATAGCGAGGGCGCTCGCCCTTAATCCCAGGCTTTTGCTTTTGGATGAGCCGACCGCCAGTGTAGATGCGGTCTCACGCGAACAGATATATAGCTTACTTTCGGAACTGAATAAAAACATGACTATTATCCTTGTTACGCATGACTTGCTTGCTGTCTCCTCTCAGGTTCAGAGTCTGGCTTGCCTCAATGGACAGCTTATTTATCATGGAGAACCGGAGCTTACCGAAAACATTGTAAACAGTCTTTATGGCTGCCCGGTTGATTTAATCGCCCACGGAGTGCCTCACCGGGTACTTAGGGATCACGAGGAGGGAACACCCGTTGATACAGGCGCTTTTTGAATATCAATTTTTACAGCATGCCTTTCTTGCCAGCATACTTGCGAGCATAGTCTGCGGTATTATCGGAGTTATTATTATTGAAAAGAAGCTGGTCATGATGAGCGGCGGCATTGCTCATACCTCATACGGAGGCGTGGGGCTGGGATATCTTTTGGGCTTTGAGCCGATCATGGGCGCATTTTTATTTTCCATATGTGCGGCGATGGGAATAGGATATATTAAAAGAAAAAGCAGTACGCATTCCGATGTGATAATCGGCCTGTTTTGGTCACTCGGGATGGCTCTGGGCATTCTTTTTATCGCACTCATGCCCGGTTACCCTCCCGACTTAAGCTCTTATCTTTTTGGCAGTATTTTGTCCGTGACCAAAGCCGATCTTTATTTAATGATCAGTATTACATTCATTTTAGTGTTTATAATCGTTGCCTTATTCAATGTTTGGAAAGCTTATTTGTTCGATGAGGAATTCGCCTTAATTATAGGCATAAAAACCGCTTTTTTGGAGTATCTGCTTTTAGTGCTCATTGCTATGACTGTGGTGGTTTTAATCCGGGTTGTCGGTATTATTTTGATTATCGCGTTGCTTACAGCCCCTGCGGCGACAGCCGGGATGTTCACAGCAAATCTTAAAGAACGAATGCTTTATTCAATTATATTCGGGAACATTTTCTGTATGGCGGGGTTATGGATTTCGTATCTGATAGATATTGCGTCGGGAGCCGCTATCGTTATTCTATCGATAATATGCTATTTCTTGTTATTTATGCTGCGGTTTATGTACATGAAGTTGGCAAAGCAAAAAACTGCTGTGGCTAATACTAAATCTTAACGTCTAATAAATCCATAAAATAATGAGAAGCGTTAAAGGTGCGAGGATACATCGTTCATATTCATTAAATTATGGATAGATATAGCCTTCCACTTTTTCGGCAGGTGTGATTTTAGTCACAGAAATTTGCGGATCCACACATTCCACACCTTCATATGTATATTTTCCTATATAAAGTGTACCTTCAACAGTCACCCATGAATCTGCATGCAATTCAGAAGCCTTGTCATACTTGCAACGTAATCCGGCAGGCGCTAAATCTGCAACGCAGCATGTCATCATCGGACGGGCGGGTACAAATTCATCATTTTTTAATATTTCAGGGTCTTTGAAAACATACCCGGTCATTATGACCGTATACCCTTTGTATTTTTCCATATTTATATATATCTCGGCAAGCCACATGCCGAAATCATCATTTGACACGGTAATTTTCTTATTTTGCACATCTAAACCGGGTAGGTTAACAGCAGCTTCATTTTCCTGAGTGTTGAAAGTAGTCGTGTCCGGAGGAGCGGTTGCGCTGTTATCAGCTATTGTTGTATCAGTCGCGGACATATTGTCGGCATTGTTTGCAGACCGGTCATCTGTGGACATACTCGACGAGCTGTTAAAATCGGAATTGTTCAAAGAATCCTGATCCTTGGGTGTTTTATAAGCATCTTGTCCGGGGATATCTGTATACGCACTTTTGCTCAAATAGCCTGTAGATAAATCAGCGGTATTGATCGGGGCATGGGGTAATATAAGCAGTAGCATGGGTATAATCAGGACTAAGCAATGCGCCGCCCGGATTTTATGCTGGGGCCGGAATAAGTGGACCATACCTCCCAATGCCCAAACAGTCATGACAGCCGCGGTAAAGTAAAAGTAAGGTACCATTCTGGGAGTAACATATGACTGATATTTGCCGGTGAAAACCAAATACAACATTAGAACCGCAAATGAAACGTAACATATAAGTTCTAATAATATCTGAGGATTTAATACTCTCTTTTGTAGATACATTTATTTCAGCCTCCGATAACCAGGCGTGCAAGCAAAAATACGACTAAGAAACACATTGTAAAAGTAACGGCCAGGAGTCTGGCAATAAAACGCTTTGAAAAACCGCTCGATAACATGATAACGTTTTTAATATCAAGCATGGGACCAAAAACTAAAAATCCCATGACCGCTTCCAAAGGAAATCTTGAAGCGAAACTGCGGGCAATAATTGCATCGGATGACGAGCACAAGGATAAAGAAAAGGCCATTAACATCATGACAAGCAGCGAAACGGCAAAATCCGCACTGTTTTGCAGGTAAATTGCTTTTGTAATTGTTGTTTGTAAAACCGAAGCTACAAACGCGCCAATCATAAGGTATTTTCCCACATTGAAAAACTCTGCTTGCGAATGGCGGATAAATAGGCTCAATTTACCGCCGAATGTCGTTATGTTTTCCGCTCCTTCGTAACACCCGCAGCTGCACATAATACCATCAAAGCCGCTTGGCAGCACCCTGGCGCCGGAAGGTCTGATTGCGAACCAAAGACCGGTCAGAACAGACGCGATGATGCCAAGCCCTATACGTGCGGCGACAATTTGAAGATTGCCGTTAAAAGCATAATAGGTGGACAGCATAACCACGGGATTGATTACCGGTGTAGCCGTCATAAAGGTAACAGCCGCCGCCAGCGGAACACCTTTACGCACAAGGCTTCTGAAAATGGGGATTGAAGCACAATCACAGACCGGTAGGCAGAAGCCGCCCAAAATGGCTGCCAGCATTCCCCAGCCTAGCTTTTGGGGGAATTTGCGTTCAATGGCGTCTTTGGATATGAAAACCTGTATCAGCGACGAGATCAGTACACCAATCAGTAAAAACGGCACAGCCTGAAGCATGATTCCTAAAAACACATTGATGACTGTGTTCATAGGGGCTTGTGAAAGTTCGAGAAGAGGTGCTGCTAAAAGATATAGAATAATAAACAAAAGGATCACCATGCAGAATGTGTTAACAGGGCGTTTCTTTTTGCGATAGACTTCGGAATAAATTTTTTGGGTTTGCCCGATGCCCAGCAGCTTTACACCGGGATTAATATTACGCATAATCTTTCTGATCCGATAATAATCCTTTTGGGAGCGCGCACCTCTTACAATCGCAAAATCGCAATTCGCTATTTGTTCAGGCAACGCTCCGCCTGTTTTACCCAACAGATTTTCCAGGTTTCCGGCATTCGCCATATGGATTACCTTTTCGATCTGACAGAGGCGATTTAATGACGGGTGCAGAAATAAGGCCTGCAATTGGGCAAACGGCGTAACGCCGTTCCATTCTACCCAGATATCATCTACCGGATTTTTGAGTAAATAATTGTATATTTCTTCTGGGATTTGCTTTGTATGCTGTTCCAATAGCCGCTTGGGGAAATTTATCACATGGCAATTGCGATATCGACTGCTAAACTCCTCCTCACCGGATTCAAACTGGAGTACGAGCATTTGCGCATCCCGTAATCCCCTATTATTAAGCAGTTTGTTTAAAAGTGTGGTTTTTCCGGCGTCAAGGAAACCGGTGACAACAAAAACAGGTATTACAGGCAAGAAGTTCACTCCCCGCTAAAGAGCCTTATCAATTCTTGCTTGTCCAAATTACGGCCGATAATACACAGTGTATTACCTTCGGTAACGCAGTTTGTGATTTTTAAATCTCCGGGGAGATATTGCACATTTACATACCCTTTTGCTCCGTGAACGATGCCTTTGGCACGCAGGACATTTCCGGATTGATTTTTTTCCAATTTATGCATGCGCAATTTTAAATCCTCAATGGTAAATTTCCGATTTGTGCGAATGGTGACAGTGTCAAAGAAATTTTCGGCAAAATGGTCGTGGTCGCAATCTCCGTGATCTTTATGACCGCGGGTATCATCGTGATGATGGTTTTTGCATCCATGAGTGTGACGGCAGTGGTTTCCGTGCTCATGATGATCGTGTCGTGGAAGCAATATCTCTTCAACATTGATTTGATGCCAAGGCTTGGTAAAGATAATCGAACGCGTGTTTAGATTTTTGACTAAATTGTAAGTATCATTAACTTTATCGGGGAAATCCTCAGTACGGCTAAGTAATATGACATCAGCATTTTTGATTTGATCCTCAAAGAATTCGCCAAAATTATCAAGATACATTTGGCAGCGTTTCACATCCGCAACTGTAATTTTCGATTTGACTTTTGCGAGTGAGGAGATAGTCGGGTTTGAGCATGCCGACACGATATCTGACAGCTTACCGACACCCGATGGTTCGATGATGATTTTATCAGGGTTGAATCGTTCCAAAATTTCCTTAACGGATTTTACAAAATCGCCTGAAAGGCTGCAGCAAATACAGCCTGAATTGATCTCCTTCACTTCAACGCCGCTTGATTTAAGCAAGGCGGCATCTATGCTTATTTCACCGAAATCATTTTCGATAAGAACAACTTTGTCTTTTTTAAAAGTCTCTTTGAGCAGTTTCCGGATCAGTGTAGTTTTTCCGGCCCCTAAGAAACCTGAAATTACGTATATTTCTGTAAACATTTAAAGCCTCCTTGGGTGGTTGAGCGCTTTTATCAAATTCCAAGACTCCACTTCTATAAGTGTAAGTTCCTATCTTACTTCAGGTGGGGCAGGATCCTCATCTGAAGCCCCATGTTCAGCTTTAGCTGAACGAGTTCATTGTATATACTATACTATTAATACTGCAAATTAATTTCTTCGGTAGCAATTTTTACAATACCCGTATAACTCCAGGTTATGCCCTAGCACATGAAAATTATCATCTTCAAGCTTTGGTATGAAATTCTCCATTGGACAATTATTCATTGGTATGATTTTGTTACAGCCCATACAGATGGCATAATGCTTATGCTTGGAATGATTGAGTTCATACATTGCCATCTCATTATTCATCATGTTGACTTTATTCACCATGCCTTTTTTTATAAAAAACTCCAGTACTCTATAAACGGTAGACAACCAGACCGCTTCTCCGTCGGTTTCTATTTTGGAACATATGTCCGTTGCGCTTAAAGGCTTTTCGGAATGCTCAAGAACTGAGAGTACACATGCGCGCTGTTTGGTTCTTTTTATACCCGCAGGCCAGTTATTTTGTATCTTTTCCAAATCATTCACCTCTTTCAGTCCTTCTTGTATAAAGAACATATCTATTGTTATCTTGCCGGAGCTTTCATTCTGCAGTGCCGCTTACAGTTATCCTCAAATCTTTCTGCTATAAATGCAAATGCGTATGATTTGCATCTAAATTTATTATAGAATGTCAATTTGAGGAAGTCAAGTTTTCTATGATTTTGCAGGGTTATTGGTGACTAAAGTTAAATTTTCAATATATTTGTAATACGATGTTATGCAGGAAACCGAAAGAGCTAGGGGTTTATTGGAAAAGTGTAAAAACAAGGATCTTTAAGGTTTGGAAAATGGTGTCTGGGCAGAGGCAGTCCTAATTTTATCTAACACTACAGCATAAAGTACAGAAGGATTTTATATATTATAGGTCAAATATAATATACTAGATACCAAATGCGAAAGAGTTGCAAATATCTAGTTATTGTACAAATATCTAGTTATCGCAATAGAAATTGGTTGCTGGGTTATGAGAACGGAAAGGGGCAACGATATAAGCATTCCGGGTTATATCGTCTACTTTAAAAAATTTGTTTAATGGATGGTCGTTTAAAGTTGAATTATTCTAATTATAAACTGGTGCTGCCATATATTTATTTGACCGTTGTGCCCTTGATCTGGGCGGGTAATTTTATAGTCGGAAAGGTACTTATAGGAGTACTCCCGCCGTTTAGTATATCGGCAGGCAGATTTATTGTCGGTGCATTGATTCTTGGCCTGTTGTTATTAAATTTAAAAGATAGAACTAAACTTGACGGTATTTTAAAAATTAAAATATTGATCTTGGGGTTAACGGGCGTATTTGCTTTTAACAGCCTGCTTTATATTGGTTTAAAGTATACAACAGCTATAAACGCTACTTTAATAAACTCCTTCAGCCCAATTGTGACAATCTATTGTTCCTGGTTGTTTCTAAAGGAAAATATCGGATACAAGCAGATTTTAGGATCTTTTTTTGCCATACTCGGTATTATTATAATACAATCCCAGGGCTCGCCGGCTGTATTGTATAATTTGGATTTCAATATCGGCGATTTAATAATTTTCCTGAATACTTTTATCTGGGCCATCTTTACCATCTTGGGTAAAAACGTAATGTATTCATTAAGCCCCATGGAAACTACAACTTATTCAACTTTAGCCGGACTTCCTTTTTTATTTCTGGCGTCCGGATGGGAAATTTCCCATACCGATATCGCTTTATCATGGCCCATAGCGGCGGGGATTTTGTATTTAGGGGTATTTGCCACTGTATTAGCTTTCATTTGGTATTATAAAGGCATACAAATGGTTGGTGTGGCGAAATCGGCCAATTTTTATAATTTAATTCCTGTTTATTCAATCTTTTTGGCTGTTTTTTTCTTGCAGGAGCAAATAACACCTTATCATATTACCGGGGGTTTTTGTGTTATGCTGGGAATAGTATTATCTTCCGGTAATCTTAAGCTAGCTCGTTTTTTTATTCGTAAATAGTGTTGTTTGCCATGCGGTTATACTCAGGCCATAAAAGAAAGGCGCTGCATCGATAAAATTTTATCCGCCCTCCTCAATATCCCTGATATTTACAAAACGTGTCATCATTTAACTGCCATCTTTCATGACTGTCCCCTGGCATACTCAGTAATGCTTCAAAAAATTAGCCCTGGCGTTTAAGGGAGGATCTATTACTTTGTAACCTTTTCTTTTTAAGATGCGAAACTTAAAATCAAGCAGCTCTGCCGGTACGCCAAGCGTACTGGCAGCGGCAAAAAATGAAATATCATCATTTAACATCCTAAGTACGTCTTGATCTTCTAATATAAAATCGGCGGCAAAAATATTGGCTTCATACTCATAAAGAGATGTTTCGTCAAATAGCTTAAAATCATGAAAACTTTTCACGCCGGGTAATTTGCGGTGTAGAATTGCATGTCCCAGCTCATGGATTAAAATTATCCGTTGGAGCTGTTCAGCAAGGTTACTGTTAATGACGATAGCCTGTTTACGTGATTGTTGTAAATAGAATCCTTTGCAGGCCCCTTCAAATGAACCCATAGGCTGGTATAGCAAAGATATTTTCATATTTTGGCATAGCCTGACGGGGTCCGTTTCAGAGTACTTCCTTTTTATTTTTCTTACCTCGTTACTTATAACGGCAATACTCATTATGGCAGCCCTCAACTATTCTTTTTTCTTTTTCCGGCCATAGGTTTTCTTTGCTTCTTCTTTACAAGTTACATAAGCTATCATAAGCGCCTCAAAAAATGCATCCTTCGCCTCCTGGCTCAAATCTCCGCCGGCAAACAAAGCCTTATTCTGTTCGAGCAGTGCTTTAGCCTCTCCGGCTCCCTTACGGCCATAGTTCTCACGCACGATGTCCATAAAAACATTTTTATCCTTATTGGCTTGCGAATCGGTTTCCTCTTCATTCAGCAAATACTCAACAGAAACATTAAGCACCCGGGCCAGCTTTTTTATAGTGTTTCCTCTGGGGATGGTATTTTCATTTTCATACGCAGTGATGGAACGTTGGGAAAGGCCTACCTTTCGTGCCAGTTCCGCCTGGCTTATGTCTAAACTTTCGCGGGCATCTTTCAACTTCTCTGAGAAACTCTTCATGTAAAGCTTCCTTTCAACTGAGAATTTGCATACTTGGTAAACTACATAAAACTTCTTGACCGAACTTCACGGAACTGCTATAATTTACCTAAAACTATGAAGTTATATTCATTATAGTTCAGCAAACTTCTTGTGTCAAGGACATCTATTGATTAACGACAAGAAGCAACGGAAACAATAACGATATTTTTTGCCCATTGTATTAAAAGGGGGGATTTAAAATGCGGCCTTTATGTAACCTAATTAGAAGAGAAAGAGATGATAATAAGTTTCACAGGACCAAGCTGCTTCTCATGATATACCGAAAAGTAGTATGGCGGGTGGAAGAAGCTATTGGTGAAGTTAATGAAACCGCCTATGCGTTTGGCGGTAAGCGCATTGCCAATTTAGTGGATTTTTTATCCTTGGATTTAGATTATTTTGATTGCGCCAAGGATAAAAAGGCTATTGAAGAAAGACTTCTGAACATCGCGGAGTCCAAAAGCATGATAGATATTGTGGACAAGGCGCTGGTAAAACTGAGGACCCACCCGGACAACGGTGAGATTTATTTTAACATTATAACCGGCAGTTATATTAACAAGGATAAATTAACCGATGATCAAATCCGGAAGAAATATCATCTTTCAGCTTCAACGTATTACCGCTACAAGAAAAAAGCTATTAATATGATGGGGATTATCCTCTGGGGATATATCCTGCCACCCCTCAGGGATATCTGGATGCTGGGTGGAGATGGTTGGGTAGCGGAAGAGCGGCCTGTGCTCAGGGCGGTGAAAGGATGATGAGAGGTAAATGAGAGTAGGTTAGCAGTCTAATGAAATTGTAATGGTAGTTTAAGGGAAATATAATTGATACAGCGGAAAATATGTCCACAAAATTGCGAAAAAAATTAGCCGTTCCAACCGGGAGTTATTAACTTCTAGCCGGAGCGGCTATTTTTTTGCCCTTTTTAAGGAGATTTCCTTAAAAAGCTGCCAGGCATTGATGTGCTCAAAGGCGCATCAGTGCCTTTTTTTTATGCCCATTTTACCAAAATTCGGAGGAGGACAAGCATATGTTCAAACAATTTAAAACAGCGGGTGGAATCAGCATAGTCATTGATATTACTGAGGATGGTAAGGTGACCTATGCGGTGGGAGACAAAAAAACCATTTTTAATTTAAGTGACTGTGAGGCTATTGCTTATGAGTTCTCAGATGGTAAGGGAGGGATGAAAAAGTCCGTTATTACTGAGGAGATGCTTTCGGGTACGGACGAGCTGGAGCCATGGATGTGGCTTGTTATCAACGAAGGTGAGAATCGCCTTGCCTACAATAACAATCAAACAGAGACCCGCCGGCATTGCAGCTACTGCGATCAAAACGATAAATGGGATATTCTCAAGGCGGATGACGATGTGTTGGACGATGTTTTGTACAGCTTGGAAGAAGATTATTTAAGGAAAGCTATTGCCGAACTGAAGCCGCGGCAGCAAAAGCTGATTAGAGATATTTATTACAGTGGTATGACTATGGCGGATGTGGCCAGGCGGGACGGGGTGCACAAATCATCCGTTTCCAAGCGCGTGGCGCGCATCATTAAGCAGTTAAAAAATTATTTAAAAAGTTAGTGTTAGAGGGGGCAACTTGTGCTGTCGGGGTGACTTATATATAGAGGCGCCAAAACACGGATGCATTTAGAACATGCGGTATGTGGGAATCGGGGGTAAAGAGCCGGTTCAAATAAGGTGCCGGCGGCCATGAAAAAGATATCCGGCAGATTTTAAATCGAAAGGGGTGAACATGTATGAGTGAAGAAAATTTACAGGCCTATTGCAGGCTGGCCGGGAAGCGGGAAATGGTTTTAGACGGTGCGACAGATCTTGGTGAATTTCTGGTTTTTACGGATGAAGATTCAGGCCGGCCTGTTGCCGGGAAAGTTATTCGGGTATTCAATTTAGTCCCAAAGTGATTAGTGTAACTTTATATTGCTATTTAGCTGATCATTGCAATTTTCTGAGCTGATTTGAAATTGGCCGGATAATCTCGGCCGTTTTATTTGGGCCGGCGGGGTGAATACCCTTGCCGCCCAAAGACAGGGCTTAAATATTTAACGGCCCTGGATAGCAAATTACTCCGGCATAGAAAGGAGGTGAACTAGATGGCGGTTGAAAAGGTGCCAAGCGGTACGGTATTGCGGATGCAGTTTCAAACCGGGCTGGACGGCGATGGTGATCCCATTTACCGTACCAAGAGCCTCAGCAATGTTAAAACAGATGCTGCAGATCAGGATATTTTCGATGTAGCCCGGGCCTTGGTCCAATTGCAGGAGCATACCTTGGTGGCGGTGCTGCGTGTGGACAGTGCTGTGTTGGAAGAAGTAGTTTAATCTTTCCATAGCGGTGGGCAGCCGGCACCATTTGTTGGCCCGGTCAAAGCGCTGCGTTTGTGTGGATTTATTAATCCCAATTTGCCGGTACCCGGCTGACCGGTCAGAGCCGGATTAATGAATGACTGCTTGTAATCTAAAATAAAGCCGGAGAAAGGAGGTGTTCATATGGCTGCTACGCAAACTTTACAGATGTCTTTTGTCAACCAGGGGGGAACCCGGACCACTATTTCGCTGGATAATCCCAAGGATACCTTGACCGAGGCGGAAGTGGTTGCCGCGATGGATCAAATTATCGCCAAAAACATTTTCAATACCACCGGCGGTGATCTGGTAGCCAAGCACAGCGCGCAGGTTATCGATAGAACTGTCAATGTCGTCTACGAACAGTAGCATGACCCGATATCACGACAATTTTCGGAGCGTATCTTTCGGGCGGCGGGGATGTAAGTTCTCCGCCGCTCATATGGATGGGAGGAGTGTATTCTGTGGAAGAAATGATGAAGCTGGCGGCTCTATGTTTTTACAGATCATATCTTTTCATATGCACCGCACTGTTCAAAATTTTTTTGGCTTCCCTGGTCGCCCATCTGATTTCTCCCGCTACGGTGGAAGCTTCTATTAAGGCGTGCAGGTAATAGCTGCCGATTAACTTTGCCTGCCACTTCTCAATAACCAATGTCAGTCTTCCCCAAAATTTTTCGCTGATTTCCTCCGGCTCGACTGCTTGTTTGTCACAGAGCAGTGACCTGAGCTTGTGGTTGACCCGGATGACGGTATTACAGTCGCTGTCCAGTATTTCCAGGATGGCTTTAAACTCGTCGGTAATGTTTAGCTGACCTGATTGTAACCGCCTTTCCAGTCTGGCGGGTAAAATATCATATATTTGATCAGCCTTCTCGACAAGCAAGCGGTTATACGTGGATAGTTTTTCCGCGCTGTTAAACCATTCGTCGGGATCGACCGGGTCTAAATGAGTACTGAATTGTTTTCTTTCCCGGCGATAGTGTTCGGCAATAACAGCGCATTCCTCATTTAAACTAATCACCTTTTGCCGTAACTCAACGGGCTGCGGTATTGGTTGGTCTACGATGCGGACATAATCGTGTACGGCCCGGCAAAAGTAATTTACCGCCGCTTCATTGCTTTCCCGGAGCAGTTCGTTAAAGCGGGAGCCGTGCCGGGGCGGCCAGAGGATAATATTCACCAGCATGGCGACTATAAGGCCGGTAAATATCACCGCCGATCTGGTGAAGGCGTGCAGTAAAAACTGGTCGGGGGAGGCGCTTAATATGAATATGGCGGCTACAATGCCCATGATAATACCGTTATGTAGCTTTAACCGGGTATACAGGATAATTAAAAAAACCGTAATGGCGCCCATGGTCAGGGGGGTGCCTCCCAGCAGGCAGCCAAAAAGAATGCCTGCCGTAACGCCCAACACGTGCACGATTATTTGCTCGCCCGCTTTTTTATAAGTCAGGTACAGGGAGGGCTGCAGGTTGATAACTGCGGATACGGCGCCGAAGACAGACGGTTCCAGGTTTAACTGGCGGCAAATAAACATGGTTATGGTAACGGCAATACCGGTTTTGATTATTCTGTGGCCTATTTTCATTTTCTTTCTCCGGTAAGTTGTTAATCTGTGACATTTATCAGTACTGCCGGTTTGCTCTTAATCTGCCGCTAATGACCGGCTTTACCGGCAACAGATAAAAATATATTACCATTTAACCGGTATAAGTCAAACAATTTGTTCGCTGATCTGTTAGTTCACAGGCTGTGAAATTTTTAAAAACAATCCCTTGCGGTTAGGACAGTGTCCTAAGGAAGCGGGAGGAAAGAAGAAAAGTCGTGTCGCCGAATTTTTCTTGTGGTAATACGTTCCTGCGTGATATTGGAGAAAGTATTGATATTTTCATCGCTGATGATTTCCCGTATAGTAAGTTCCTTTCGTGGTTAGGCTGGAACTTCGGGCCAACTTGGCCCGAAGTGGTTTGAGATTGAGGAAAATGCTGTATAATGATAAATATTAGAGTGATGCACATTGTTTATATCAGGCAGGTGGAGAGATAAGAATGAAAAGGAAAAAGTATATTCTTGCAGTGGCAGCTATTTTAATTTTGAGCGTTGTATTTGTCGGCTTCTTTTTTCAACAGAGTGAACTTGACGGTTCGACACTTGAAAGCAGAGAATTGCGATTAAACCAATCAGATAATGGAATCCACATTGCTTCGGAGATTAAAATAGATGAGCAAATTATAAGTGGAATAGTAGGTGCGAATAACAAGTATGGGCTGGCAATATTTGAGCCGGAAGATAATAATAAATATAAATTACAAACAAGATTTTTGAGAGATAACGGTGAAATAATCACTGAACATACTGTTATAAATGGAATAGGCTATGATTTGTTTTGGTATGATCAAGCAGATTTAGACTATGCAAAGATAACCTATACGGTCCAGGGTAAAAAACTTGAACCAATAGAGCTTGACGCCGGGAAAAATAAAATCCTTTACTATAAAGCTCCAAGTAATGACTATTCTATAGAAGTGACGTTTTACGATACTCAAGGAAATCGATACGAATAAGTCAGCCAAAGTGTCCCGTGGGCTCTCCGAGGGGGAACGCCGTCTGCGGGCGGGTTCCTCCAATCATTCACAAAAGGTACTCGTTGGTGCTTCGGTAATTTTACGCAATTTCTCAACTATCCGGATGTAGCGTGGTTCGTCTTTTAAGGGAGCATATTCCTTGTCAATCAAAATGCTTTGCGCAAGTACTTTTTTGATATAGGAAGTGTCTTTGGGTTCTTCTGCGAGCTTATTAAAGACGGGGTTTTTTGAATAGTCATAACTCAGCTCAAGTATAATCTCTGTATATGCTTCCAAATAATTGAGTGCGTTTTGCTTATCTCCTTGAGAAGCAAGGATTTTTATCATATTGGGATAAGCACTTTCTTCTCTTATACCAAACAACTTTGTCATTTCGAAGTTTATTTTCGCAAGGGTATAGGCTGTGTCCATATCCTCACGCTCTCGGGCATACGAGCATAAAACGCCCAATGCCTGGCTAATTCTGGGGACATATCGCCTGATATTTTCCTGGGTCAATTTCATTGCCTCGTCATGTTTCCCGCGCAAAGCGTAAATTGAAGGATAAAGCAAATTAGGGTCTGCTTTTGTCTCTGGCAAACTAGCCAACAATTCTTGTGCTCGGTCAAGTTCGTTAAGCATTGCATAGAATCCGACTAAAATGATTGTTGCCGGGTAGGAAAACTTTGCATATCCGCTTGATAGTACTTCTTCGTAAATGTTGGCGGCTTGTCGGTAATAACTCTGAATTTCTTGTTTCCCAATATCGGGTTTCATTAACATGAAACTCTGAAACAGATTGCCGAGATAAAACTTTAAGGGAATACTGTTGGGGTATTCCTGCAAGAGGTTTTGACAATAGTTCCATCCGCCTTCAAATCCATCGGTTTCATAAGTCCTCGCCGCCTTCTTGGCAAGCTCGCTCACGTCATCGGACGATAACTCATTTTGATAGGAAAGTAACTCGTCTATCGTGGTATGCAAAGCACGAGCGATAGGAGAAAGCAATGTGATGTCCGGATAAGTTGTTCCGGTTTCCCACTTGCTCACCGCCGGGGCGGAAACACCCACGGCATTAGCAAGTTGTTCTTGTGTCCATGATTTTTCTTTACGTTTAGCTATGATAATCTCGCCAATATTCAGTTCCATATAATTCTCTCCCCGTATAATTGTTTTTGCAAGGTTACTAGTGAAAAATTTCCAACTGCACATCTTCTAATTTTAAACTTTATTACCATAATAAATTTTTACCTGTTTTTATTTTAGTATTACAGCGCTATAAAGACAATGGACGCTCATTTAACACAGGGGCGGAATTTATTAACCATTGGGCAATATGCTATTTCACATTACTTATCTGTTGGCTGTCTATTTTGTTGTTTGTTATTGGGTAATTGCTTCCTTATGCACCCTGCCCATTGGCGGAGGAATTAAAGGGCTGTGCGGGAAAATCCTGCTCGGGTAGCTGCTGCTTTAAGTTGTGGCGATCTTGTTAAAATTTTTTTGTAATGCTTGTTAAAAAAGTTAAAGAGATTAGAAGGAAATTGTTGAAGGTTGACGAATATACAAGAGACATCATTTTATTGATAAGGATGGCGATTGCATAAATTATTTCCGTTAGGAGGTGATGTATAGGCATGAGCGAAGGACTGGCGGCGGATATACTCCCGGAATTACAGGCACTGATTCCCATAGCCAAGGGGATTGCGGAAACATTGGGGAAGTTTTGTGAAGTGGCTGTGCATGATTTGCGTAACCCGGAAAGATCATTGATTTATGTGTCCGGCAGTATTACCAATCGGCAAAAAGGTGCGCCCATAACCAATATTGTGTTGGAAAACATTCGCAGGTACGGCAATAGCTGTCATGATCTAATCGGTTATAAAAATATAACCAAGGATGGTCGGACATTAAAATCCACCACCATTTTCATTCGGGACAGCAGCGGGATAATAATCGGTTGCCTATGTTTTAATTATGATATTACAGGGCTGCTGATTCACAAAGGGCATATGGAAGAATTTACTGCGTTTGCAGAGGAGCTTCAAACAGCTAACGAAGGCGAACTGTTTGCCTCGGATATCGTCGAAGTATTGGATACCATGATTAACCAGACAATTAACAACACGGGTATCCCGGTGGCTATGATGCAAAAAGAAGACAAGGTCCAAGTGGTCCGTGAACTTGATCTGAAGGGTGTGTTCATGATTAAGGGCGCGGTGGATAAAATTGCTCTTGTATTGGGAGTATCCCGGTATACTATCTACAATTATTTAGAAGAAGACCGGTCTAACCGGGTTAATAACATAATTTAACTAACCAGTAGGAGGATTAATATCAAATGGAAAAGGTTGTTATCAGTACCAGCAATGCCCCGGCAGCTATAGGACCTTATTCTCAGGCGGTTAAGGCGGCTAATCTGCTTTTTATCTCCGGTCAAATTCCCATTGATCCGGCAACGGGCAATGTCGTGGAAGGAGGTGTACAAGCTCAAACTAAACAAAGCCTGAAAAATCTCCAGGCTATTTGTGAGGGGGCCGGCGCCGGCTTGAAAGATGTAGTTAAAACCACTGTTTTTGTCAGGGATATGGCTCAGTTTGCCGAGGTTAATGAAATCTATGGAGAGTTTTTCCGGGAAGATGCGCCGGCCCGGGCTTGCGTGGAAGTTTCCTGCTTACCCAAGAATGTGTTGGTAGAAATTGAAGCCGTTGTTTTAATAAAATAATTTCATTTTAAGGAGCGATAAAACATGAGTTATGTAACCCACCTGGAATGTGCTAAATGCGGTAAACACTATAACAATGAAGAGGTTCAACAGCTGTGTGAATGCGGTGGCCCCCTGGTTGTTAAGTATGATCTGGAACGTGTAAAGGAAAACTTTCATCAGGCGGACCTAAAAAATCGTGAGCCGAGCCTGTGGCGTTACTGGGAACTGCTTCCCCTGCGGGATAAAAAGAATCTGGTTTCCCTGGGTGAAGGTATGACTCCTATTGTTAAAATGGAAGTGGCCGGCCCTGCAATCGGTTTGCATAACCTCTATCTCAAAGATGAAGGTATTATTCCTTCGGGTACTTTTAAATCCAGGGGTGCTACGGTTGGTGTTTCCTGTGCCAAAGAGCTGGGCATTAAAGTGTTGGCCATGCCGACTAATGGTAACGCCGGTGCTGCCTGGGCTACCTATGGGGCCAGAGCGGGTATTAAATCCGTAATCGTAATGCCCCAGGATGCCCCGGAAATCACACGTAACGAGTGTGCTATTACCGGCGCCGATCTCTACCTGGTAGACGGTTTAATCAGTGACGCCGGGAAAATCGTGGGCAGGGCCGTTAAAAACTTCGGCTGGTTCGATGTCTCCACATTAAAAGAGCCCTACCGCATAGAGGGCAAAAAGACCATGGGGCTGGAAATCGCCGAGCAGTTTAACTGGGAGGTGCCGGATGTTATTTTATATCCCACCGGCGGCGGTGTTGGTATTATTGGTATTTATAAAGCCTTGCGGGAACTGCAGGCCATGGGCTGGATTAATGAAAAAATGCCTCGCCTGGTAGCCGTCCAGGCCGAAGGCTGTGCTCCTATCGTAAAAGCTTACCATGAGAGGAAGACCGAGTCCGAATTCTGGAACAATGCTTATACCTGTGCCTTTGGTATCACCGTGCCTAAAGCTCTGGGCGACTTCATGGTATTGGATGCCATCTACAAAACCGATGGCTGTGCCATTGCCGTCAGTGATGCGGATTTATTAAAAGCTCAGGCTGTCTTGGCCGCCAAAGAAGGTGCTTTTGTTTGCCCGGAAGGCGCTTCTCTGTACTCCGCGGCTCAGAAATTAAGGGAGCAAGGCTGGATTAAAGACGGTGAAAAAGTGGTTATGCTCAACACCGGCACAGGTTTGAAGTACCCCGAAACCGTCAAGATAAATGTCCCTTTACTGCAGCCGGAAGACGATATTCCGGAAGCCTGAATTTAAAAAGAAAAGGCCCGGCAGGCGAAGGCTTGCTGGGCCGCCATAGAAAAACAATCCACTTTTTATAATATAATAAGAAGTTTCATATTTCAATATCGGCTGTTTACCTTTTAAAGCCAGCTATATAGAAGGAGGAAGGTGTAATGACAGATAAGCGGAAAATGAGTCTGGGGGTAAAAGTTGTTATCGGGCTGATCCTGGGTCTTATCGCAGGTTATGTCAGCCAGCCGCTGGGTCTGAAATTAGAGGTTGTGGGTCAGGCATTCATCCGTATGATTCAAATGGTAATTGTGCCTTTGGTGTTCCCGCTGATTGTGCTTGGCGTGGCCGGGATGCACGACACCAAGAAGCTGGGCCGGGTGGCTGTTAAAACTCTGGTTTACTTTGAGGTAGTAACCACAATCGTTATTGTGATCGGTGTGGTAATTGCCAAACTAACTAATGTAGGCGCCGGCTTTGGGCAAATGGCGGCCAACACTGCGGGAATTTCCCAACTCCAAAAGGGAATAGACATGCAGAATTTCTTGCTGGAGATCATTCCTAAGAACGTTATTCAGTCTATGGCTGACGGCAAGCTGCTGCCGGTAATATTCTTCGGTATTTTCTTTGGCCTGGCTTTGGTGGCCATCGGTGAAAAAGGGAAGCCGATAGTTAATCTCTTTGATGCCTGGACCCAAGCCATGTTTAAAGTAATTGAATATGCCGTTTCCTTTGCTCCTATTGGTGTGTTCGGTTTTGTTTCTTTTAGTGTGGCCAAGTACGGTGTGCAAAGCTTGATGGCCCTGGGACAGTTCGTTCTAGTGGCTTATCTGGCCTTTGCGGTGGTCGCTTTTGTGTTGATGCCGATTATTGCTTTAATTTTTAAAGTTCCTTACAGATCATTGATGCGCAGCACCTGGGATTTAGTGCTGCTTGCCTTTACCACCCGCAGCTCTGAGGTGGCCCTGCCTTTGTTGGTAGACCGGTTGGAAAAATTCGGCGCCAACCGTTCCATTACATCCTTTGTATTACCCACCGGTTATTCGTTCAACCTGGACGGCGCCAGTATTTATGCCAGCTTGGCCGTAATCTTTATTTCCCATGCTTTCAATCTGCCGTTAACTACTTTTCAAATCATTACCATTATCTTTATGCTGATGGTAATGACCAAAGGTTTAGCCGGTGTTCCCTCCGCCGTGCTTGTGGTTCTGCTGGCCACCGCCACCGAAATGGGTCTGCCTCCGGAAGGTGTGGCTTTGCTGATGGCTGTGGACTTCTTCGTTGATATGGGGCGTACTGCCTTAAACGTGATCGGCAACTCTTTGGCCACCGTGGTAGTGGCCAACTGGGAAGGCGAATTTAAGCACAACACGGAGATGGTGATTGATAAAGAGGTAACTGCTTAAAAATTGTTTACAGAAGCTTGAGAAAACCGAACATTGTGAGCAGGTAATAACCGCCAAAGACTCGCTTCAACGCTTGGCTCGGCTAAGAAGTGAAATGAAAAAACAGCCGGACCCTACACCGCTTATTCGCCGGTTGCGTGAAGGGGACGCACGTGGGGATGAGTGATTGCGTATGTCTCGACAGAACCTCAAGCTGCTCAAGGAATTTATCTCATAACTATATTGATCATCTATTGATTAAGAAAACTTTGGGTCCGACTTTGGCGTCGGACCCAAAACATTCTACTAAAGATAAATATTAAAGATAAATATCGCTTGGTATTTAAATGCATCAGAGAAAGTACTGCTTGTTATTTTTTTGTTTAATTAGATTGAAAATCCTTTTTCCCTCAATTTGTTTACTATTCCCGCTGCCGATTCGCTTTTATCCATAGTGTATAAGTGCAATCCGCATACTCCTTCTTTCAGAAGCTCTTCGCACTGTTGGGCTGCATATGCAATGCCGAACTCAATAAGTGCTTTTGTATCACCTTTAGGCAATGCGGAGATGCCTTTGCTCATCTTTTCAGGTATTTTAGTGCCACAGTTGCCGTTGAGTATTTCCATCATTTTTATACTGAAGACAGGCATTATGCCGGGTAAAATCGGTATGGCAATACCGCATTTCTGACAGCGTTCCAAAAAATTTAAAAAATAGACGTTGTCATTGAAAAAGTTGGCAATGATAAAGTCGGCGCCTTGGTCAACCTTATTCTTTAGATATTCGATATCCTTCTCCAGGCTGGGTGAATCAATATGCCCCTCGGGATAACCGGCAACTCCCAGACAAAAGCTGTATTTTTGACGAATAAAGTTAACAAGTTCATATGCATACTTGAAACTATCCGCAGGCATCTGCACATTTACTCCCTCTTTGGAAGCATCTCCGCGCAGCGCTAAAATGTTCTCAATGCCCAGCTCCTTATAGCTGTCCAGGACGGCGGTAATTTCATCTTGACTTAAGCCATAGCAGGTCAAGTACGCCACCACTTCAAGTTCTTTTTCTTTTTTTAATTTTTTTACTAAATCATAGGAACCTTCCTTTGTTGAACCGCCTGCCCCGAATGTCACCGATACAAAATCGGGTTTTAATTCAGCAAGGGTGTCAATAGCCTTGTCCAGGGTCTCAGCGCCTTTTTCCGAGCGTGCCGGAAAATACTCAAAAGACAAAGTAGGCTTTTCGTTTTTTAGAATATCAGATATCTTCATGGTTCTCTCCCTTTTTCATGGTATCTCATGAATTATTATTTATAGGATATTTTACCATAGGGGTACCCTGAAGCAAATTAACATAGGAAACAAAATGAGTTAAACTATAACAACTTTTTGGCATTATACTGCAAGTAACTCTGTTATTCTCTGTTTATGAACTTATTTAAAATTAACTCGGCCCTGACAATATAAATGTTATTTCGCGAAGTAACACTTGGACGGCGCCCGGCATAGTATAATCCGGGAGGTGGCCCGCTGTGTTTAAAATTACCGAGCTGAACCGTAAGGATATTATTAATTTGCGAGACGGCGCCAAGTTGGGTCCGGTGAAGGATGTGCATGTGGATATGGTTGAGGGTAAGGTGCGGGCCATTGTTTTGGAGGGCCCGCGGAAATATTTTCGTTTGCTGAGCGCGGGCGGGGACATTGTGATACCATGGGAAAAGATAAAGAAAATCGGTGTTGATGCGGTATTGGTTGAGGTGGATTAGCTGTGTCCTTGCGAGCGCGGCAAAGCAATCTCAGACACCGAAGCAGATCTCCGAAGAAATGCGGGCTGTAAAACAGAGATTGCCGCGTCGCTTCGCTCCCCGCAATGACGGGCTTCAAGCGTTGCAGGTTGTGCTCATAGCAATGACGGATTTTAAGCGTCACAGGTTGTATGCATAGCAAGCAGAAAGTTCATGGTACATTGGGGGCCGGAAAATCCTCGGTTTTTGTCGGCATCTTCATTGACAATAATTTCTACCCCTGCTAGAATAAACATGGTTTTTATCGCTATGGGAAAAGATAATGCAGATGGTACGTACTCTGGTTTAGGGCTGTGGCGATAGACGATTGTTACCGGACTGCATGCTTTTTGTGCGGCCGTAGAAGGAGGTTTGTTTTTTGGCAAAGCGCCTTTTTACTTCTGAGTCGGTTACCGAGGGACATCCCGATAAAATAGCCGATCAGATTTCAGATGCTATTTTGGACGAAATTATAGGTCAGGACCCTTACGCCCGGGTGGCTTGTGAGACCTTTATCACTACCGGCCTGGTGCTGGTGGGGGGGGAGATAACCACCAAATGCTACGTGGACATCCCCCGGGTGGTCCGTGAGACGGTGCGGGAGATTGGCTATACCCGCGCTAAGTACGGGTTTGACTGCGATACCTGCGCGGTGCTTACTTCTATAGATGAGCAGTCCCCGGATATTGCCATGGGTGTGGACAAGGCCTTGGAGGTGCGTTCCGGTGCGGATGTGGAAGAAAAGCTGGAAGCCACCGGCGCGGGCGATCAGGGGATGATGTTTGGCTACGCTACCAATGAAACACAGGAAATGATGCCTTTGCCCATTTCCCTGGCTCACCGTATGGCCCGCCGCCTGGCCTCGGTGCGCAAGACCAGGGAGCTGCCCTACCTGCGGCCCGACGGCAAGGTGCAGGTGACTGTGGAATATGAAGATGGCAAGCCCGTACGCTTGGATACCATTATTGTTTCCACTCAGCATGCCCCTCGGGTGGGATTGGATGTCATACGGGAGGATCTTATTGAAAAGGTGATCAAACCCATGGTGTCCAAAGAAATGATTAATGCGGCTACCCGGTACCTGATCAACCCCACTGGGCGGTTTGTGGTGGGCGGTCCCCAGGGGGACACCGGGCTTACGGGACGCAAGATTATTGTGGACACATACGGGGGTATGGCCCGGCATGGAGGCGGCGCTTTTTCAGGCAAGGATCCCACCAAGGTGGACCGCTCGGCCAGCTATGCCATGCGTTATGTAGCTAAAAATATTGTAGCCGCCGGTTTGGCGGACAAGTGCGAAGTGCAGGTGGCCTACGCTATCGGGGTGGCCCGCCCGGTGTCGGTGATGGTGGAGACCTTCGGCACCGGCAAGGTGGATGAGGAAAAACTGGTGCAGGTGGTGCAGGAAGTGTTTGATCTGCGGCCTGCCGCCATTATCAGGGATCTGGATCTGCGCCGGCCTATTTACAAAAATACCGCGGCCTACGGTCATTTTGGCCGCCGGGATATCGTGCTCCCCTGGGAGAGCACCGACAAGGCGGAAATACTGCGCAGAGCGTTTAACCTGTAGAAGCTGAAAGGGGCTGTTGCACAACGGGCTAAATAGCTCATAGTGCGGCAGCCTTTTGTAAAGATACGGATCATTATCGGAATAATTGGCTGCATCCGGGAAAGGAAGGGTCGCTCACTATCCATTGTGCCGTGGTATTCCTCCAAGGTATCCCGATCTTCTTTACTGAGGTAAGAGGTATACTCCTGCACCTTCCGGTTGAGTTCAATCCTTCTGCAAGTCAATTCTTCAACTTCAGAATTTTCTCTGCGAAGCTGTTTAAGGTATCGTTCAATCAGTTCTGTAATAATCTTTTCCAATATTTCATCGTACGGCTTGGCTATCCATTTTAACGCCCGGGGTTTGTCCATTTATAAAGTATTTGTCATTTCCCACCAGGAATACCACGGACTTGACCAGATCTTTTTGCTGATCGTAAATATCCACCTGCTCGTCTGCATGGGCACCTGTTATGAACGGCAGATTAATGGCCAGCATAGCCGGAGTCAGTATTAAGCCGATAAAAAAGTGTAAAAGATTTTCTCATATAATCCCCAACTCCCTTTTTAGGTATTTCCGCTTCTTTAAAAGTTTGAGCGGCCTTATCCAACCGCCACAAGATTAACTCCTTTCTCATAGAGAAAAACCCTCTTCCTGTAGTTTTTTATAGTATAGGGTCTCTTGGAATAGGGGGTAAGTATATTCTTTGTGTGTTCTGATGATTGGGGAGATTACAACATCATGCTTTAAACTAGCTTCAAAAGCCGCATCGTATATAATATCCTCTGTTGCTTTGTTTTTATTTTTTATCAATACCAAAATATCAATATCTGATTCAGGAGTGTTATCTCCCCTGGCAACAGAACCGAAAAGTCTAAGCTCCAATACATTGTTTTTCAACTTTGCTCTGATGTCTGAGCAAAATTCTACTATTGCGTTTTGTATATTTGCCGTGACAGTTATATTTTTTAATTTTTGACTCATTTATTTATACACCTCCAATAGCATGGAGTATTTTTGGGTCAAGATATTTAATTAAATTATAACCTATCCCTATTTGTATCACTATAACCTTTTGCCTATTATATCCAGCATGTTGGATACCGAACCGATATGAGTTACTTCCGCCTCGTCGCAAAATTGGACTCTGGTGACTGGCCTGTAGTTACTCTAAAGGAAAATGTAGGTAGTTATAGAAGAAGATATCTTACTCTATTAAATTAGATTCCTTGGAATTAGATCCTATAATTATTTTATGTAATTCTATGCATTTTTGTAAGTGATTATCAAGGCAGTGGTGGATGAAGCAAAGGAAAACTCCAAGACGTGCCTGGAACTGGAACAGCTTATTGATTTTGAACAACGTTATAGCAGCATCATCACCCTCGGGTATCGGGAGAATCCTTTTTTTGTAGTCTGGCCCGGACCCAAGGGTAAACGGGGTAAACGAGGTAAACCGAAAAAACCAAAAGCAAGAAATCTGGTAGAAAGACTTGATAAGCATCGAACAGAGGCACTAAACTTTATGTTTGATTTCCGCATCCTCTTCGGCAACAACCAGGCAGAGCGGGATATCAGAATGGCTAAAGTCCAGCAGAAGATTTCTGGTGGTTTCCGGTCACTGCAAGGAGCCAAGATCTTTTGTCGAATCAGGGGCTATATTTCTACTGCCAAGAAAAATTCTGTTCCGTATTAGGGGCAATCCGGGATGTCTTTTTGAGGAACCCTTTTGTACCAAATTACGATGATGTCTAAAATTGGACATGCGGCCTGCCGGTCTTGGGTGCAGGTCGCTTTATTTTTATGTCTCAAATGGGATAGTCTGAGTAGTTACAAATATTTTAATTAACATGTACCACCGCTGAGGCCCATCTTACTGGGCTGACTTCCGTATCGGTAATAGTTTTGAGTTTAATTTTTACCAACCCTACACATCCCGGTGATTCCATGGTTACATCAAATGTACCAAATAGCGTTAGGTAATTTCATCCTCTGATGGTGCCGTGTTGGCGGCAGGTGGTCTATATAAAAATAAACCCATAAAACTATTGCCACCCTTCAGCAGGATTGGATATTTATAGTTTTATGTGGCATTATAATATATATTTTTCCTCAGAAGGAACAACTTATGAACGTTAATGATACTAAAATAAGCAACTATCAGGCCGCCATGCTTACTCTCGGCACTTTATTGATGCCTATAATCTGAACCATGCCGATGATTTCGTTTGGCGGTGCCAAACACGATGTCTGGTTGTCAGCGATTTTAGCGACTACTTTGGGTTTAGCTGGCGTTTATTTGATAATTACTCTGGGTTTGAGATACCCTTCGCAAACCGTCATTCAATATAGCCAGCAGATTATCGGTAGATGGTTAGGCGGATTTATCAGTCTATTATACATAACCTTTTTTTTACTAATAGCCATATATGCTACTCGCGACTTTGCAGAATTGTATTTAACTTATATCATGCCCGAAACCCCTATCTATATCTTTACAGGTGTTATATTACTTATGGCCGCTTACGCCTCAGTAAACGGCTTAGAGGTTATTGCTCGCATCGCGGAAATTTTCGTTCCCATCATTCTCTTTGTTACTGTCTTAGGTATTTTGTTTAACATACCAAACATGAATTTTTTGATGCTGTTGCCGGCACTGGAAGGCGGCTGGCGGCCGGTAATAGTCGATGCCATTGTAGAAGTGCCGTATTTAGGCCTAGCCGTTTCCTGGCTGTTCCTTTTGCCTTCATTGAACATAAAAACAGAAGCCAAGAAGACCCTCCTGTTATCCATTTCCATTGTCGGTTTGGTTATGTTTCTTGTATCTATTACAGTCGTAATGGTTATAGGACCAGACATTCCGGTTCACTCTAATTACCAGTTTTATACCATATTTCGCTTAATCAATATAGCTAATTTTATTAGTCGAATTGAACCGCTGTTCTTAGTAGCTTGGACATGTACCAGTTTTTTGGCAGTTACCCTTTTTTACTACGCTACGGTAATTTCCATCAAACAATGGCTGGGCTTAAATACACATCGCCCACTCATTTTGCCAATAGGCGTTATTATTTTTAGTTTCTCCATTTTGTTTTTTTCTTCTTACGGAGAATTGAGGCAATTCTTTGGTCTGGAGCGTTTTGGAACGATAGCTATAACAATGGAGTTTGGGATTCCACTGTTACTCTTAGGAGTCGTTTACGTAAAGGAGAAAATTATAAAGTAAAATCAGAGTAGTTAGCTGGAGCAATCCTGGCAGCTACAGGTATCGGGCCGTGATTAGTATTAACAGCTGCCAAGTGAAGTTTAACTTTAATGAATGAAGGCTATTATTTCCACAATAAAGCGTTTGGTTTTGCGCCTAGTTATTATCTTATGGATACCGGTTATGACGCTGAATACATATATTCACGGGCTCTAAAACTACGTGGTCAGGCAATCGTTAAATTAAACCACCGCGGTAAAAAGGGCACATATAAGGAATACACTGATTATGGCACTCCTTTATGCCTAATGCATAACTGTTTAAAAATAAGGCTCCTCATATGAAAATATGATATTTAGTCTCTTTAGTGCTGTGGTTTGGCAGGTATTATCCATTAACCGCTGTTGAGTAACTCGCATATGGTGGTTATAAAGGGATTGTTGGGGGGCTTGGTGTATAATGGCGGTATATATGTTGGCTGTGCTGTTTTTGGGCTGGCTGGTGGTGATGCTTTACCAGGTGCGGCAGATGGTGCTGGCCTGCAGGGAAACTGGCGCCGGCGAAGGAGGTGGAAGCGGGACTGTAATGGGACCGGTAGTGCTCTTAGATGCGGTTTATTTAGACAGGGTTTCTGCTTTAGCCGGTGGTTGTGCTGCCGGGGAGTTTAATGTTAAAAATATGGAAAACAGCAGCGACACTTTGATAATGGAAGCGGCGAGCTTTGATGCGGTTTGTAATAATGCCGGCGGCGGCTGTGGCAGCGACGGGTGTGAGAATAACAGCGGCAATGGCGACGCGATGCCGCACCGGCTGGAGGTGCTGATGCAGGATCAAGCCGATAGCGTGGAGGGATTAGTACATCGATTGGCGGCGATTTTGCGCCGTTATCCGGGGCTGCGGGTAGTACTGGTAGACGGAGGTTCCTCCGATGAAACCGGCTTAATTTTGGAGCGCCTGGCCCGGTGCTACAATCTGGGTTTTCTGGGGCTTGCCGAAAGGGGGGCCGCTTCGGTTGGAACAAGCGGATCGGAGGCTGACTGTGGTCCGGTGCGCTGCCTGGATTTACGCGGCCTTTCCGGTAGGGATTTGTTAAAGTATGATTTATCCGCCTGGAATTGAGGTGAGCCGGAGGGTCTTAAGCACCCCATTTTGCTCATAGCGGTCTGCGGCTGGTCGCCCCGGCCGATAGGACCGTTCCCCCGGCATCGAATGCGTTGTGCGTTGTATAACTTAATTTGTTTTTTACGGCATAATATACCTGTTTAATCGGAGGTAAACGAGTTTCTTTTGTCGAATTTATTCTATAGGCAGCGTTAATTAAAAGTTCAGCAGTGCCGTATGTTAATGAAATGGTCCCTTAGATGTCAATGATGTGTGCGGCGCGTATCGACAGGATGAAAGACAAAAAGCAGGTGAAAACGGTTTTGCGCAAAGTCAGAAGGTTACCCTTTATTATATATACCTGGCTGGTTATCGGGCTGGGCGTGTGGCTGCTTTGTTATACTTTTCCGCTGCTGGATCTGGATTTGGGGCGGGAGTTTTTAATTATGGTAGGTTTTGGTGTGCTGGCTGAATGGCTGGCTGTTGTATTTCCTCAGGGGCAGCTGACCGGGGGCTTTGCGGTTATTTTGTCCACTTATCTGATTTACGGGCCTGTGCCTGCGGCATGGGTAAACGCTTTGGCCACGCTTCTCGGGCAGGGCGTGGCTAACCGCGGCAATCCACTGCGTACCACGCTGTTTAATGCGGCCCAGTATGTGCTTGTAGTGCTGGGGGCTAATTTTACATATGTGCTGGCGGGCGGCGCATCGGACAGAAGTCTCAATTGGGGTAACGGCTGGCCCCTGGTGATGTTCGTAATTCTGTATTATTTATTGAACCAATTATTTGTTTACATACATACCCTGCCGGTACGGGACGGTTATCCTTTATTGCGGTGGCCCGACGCCCTGCACTGGGACGGCATAACCTACCTTTTGGCTGTGCCTATGGGGCTGTTAATGGCCTTGTTATACCGTTACATCGGTATATATGGTACGCTGCTGCTGTTCATTCCCATGCTGGCGGTGCAGTTTGTACTGCGGTTTTATGTGCACCTGGTGCTGGCCAACCGGGAATTGCGGGTGCTGTACGAGGTAGCTGGACGGCTGGGGGGAAGCTTGAATTTAAAGGAAATATTCGACTTGCTGTTACGGGAAACCAGGCGGGTGATAAACTTCTGCAATGGGGTTATTTACCTGTGGTCGGAGGAAAAACAGTGTTATCTTGTAGAAGCCGCTTTGGGAACGCACGCCGAGCTGCTCCGGGGCTCGGTGGTGCAGCGTGGCGAGGGGTTCCTGGGGCAAGTGGCCGGGAGCGGAGAATCTCACCTGGTGGACGATACGAGGGAAGATGAGCGAACTGCGGGGGATATAGGATTGACTCAGCTGCATCGCTCCCTGGTGGCAGTGCCTTTAATGGCGGAGACCGAAGTGTTGGGCTTACTGGTGTTGGGAGACAAGCATACCGGTTTTTTCGAGGAAAAACATGTGCGGGTGCTGACTATCATCGGCGGGCAGGCTTCGGTGGCAATCGCCAATGTACAGCTGGGCCGGCAACTGGATCGAGCGGTTATTACCGACGGGCTGACCGGGCTTTACAATTACCGTTACTTTTATCACCGGGCTTTGGGCGAGCTGGAACGGGCCCGTCGTTTTGATGAGCATATATCATTGGTGATGCTTGATATCGATGACTTTAAGCAGGTGAACAAGCGGTATGGCCATATGGCCGGCGATACGGTGCTGGCCGGGGTGGCCGGAGTGATGCGTGAGCAGATACGCGGCTGTGATCTTGCGGCCCGTTACGGGGGCGATGAATTTGCCGTGTTGATGCCTCAAACAGGTCCCAACGAAGCTAAGCATGTGGCGGACAGATTGCGCTGGGCGGTGCGGGAATGTCTGTTTGGGACTGACGACTATCGCATTCAAGTGCGTGTTGCCGCGGGCATAGCTACTTTTCCGGAAGACGCGGCTGACCTTGATGCTCTTTTAAACACGGCCATTAAGGGGTTGGAGGGCGAGTGACAATATCGATTGTCCCGGGGCAGGTGAAAAGATTTGCTGCGCTTACTGCAAGCCGTTATAGAATTGATTTACCCGTCGCGCCTGCAGTGCCCTTTATGCGGTGCATACAGTCAGGATGAATCGCTGTGCCCGGACTGCCGGCAGCTGCTGGCGGGCTATGCCGGGGAACGGTTTTGTTCTGTTTGCGGTAGTTTTATGGGGGTGGGGGAATACCCCCGGTGCGATAGCTCCGGTTTGGTCTGTCCCGCATGCCGGGTTGAAACTCGCCCGTTTGAGTTGGCCCGTGCGGTGGCACCTTATGAGGGGCCGGTGCGGGAGGCGGTGCATAGGCTCAAGTATCGGGGTATGAAGTCTCTGGCCGCTCCTCTGGGCAAAATGATGGCTGAGGCAGTCCTGCGCGAGAGGGCTTTTGCCCTTGCCGATGTTCTGGTGCCTGTGCCCCTGCACCCGGTCCGGGAACGTGAGCGGGGTTATAACCAGTCCGTGCTGCTGGCCCGTGCTTTGGGGGAATCGCTGCGGATGCCTGTGCTGGAGCAGGTGCTTGTTAAAATAAAGGAGACACCTTCCCAAACCTCTCTAACGGGTCAGCAAAGGCGGCAAAATTTGCTGCGGGCTTTTGCCGTCGTTGCGTCTGACTACATAAAAGGTAAAATAGTCATTATTGTTGACGATGTTTTTACCACGGGCAGCACTGTTTCTATATTATCCCACTTGCTGCGACAAGCCGGAGCTCACAGTGTGCTGGCGCTGACATTTGCCGGAACGAGACAAGACGGCAGAAAATGACATGGTGGGATGTCCTTTTATTGGGAAATATGACATGTATCCACTTTTATTTTATGCTAATCACAACTTATAAGTCTTGAAACACGGGTTATTAACAGACTTATTCACATTATCCACAGGTTTGGGGATAAAAACAACTTTCAACAAGGCTATAATTCGACAATAAGGAAAGGGGACACACCTGCTGAAGCCGGGGCATTTCTCTGGGGGAGGTATGTCCCCTACCTTGCCCCGGACCTGCGGTCCCGCATGGCAAGTCTTGACAGCTATGGGACGATATGATACGATAATTATACGTGAGTTTTATGACCACGGGATTATTTTTTAGGAGGAATGTTTTAGTGTTAGGTAAGGTCAAGTGGTTCAATAAGGATAAGGGTTACGGCTTTATTGAAAGGGAAGACGGCGGTGACGTTTTCGTACACTTTTCTGCCATTCAAGAAGAAGGTTTTAAAACTTTATTGGAAGGCCAGGAAGTGGAATTCGATATAGTTGAAGGTGCCCGTGGTCCGCAGGCTGCTAACGTGGTTAAATTATAGTACACAAGACCCTGGCCATGCTCTGGCCGGGGTTTTTTTATTTATTTTATAAGTAAATCTGGCAGGATTTATCATGATTTTCGGGAATAATAATAACACTACTCGCTCGAAAGGAGTTGGGAGTTATGAGAGTTTTGGTAAGGGGCAGAAATGTTGACGTCACAGATGCCTTGAAGGATTATGTCGAAAAACGGGTGGGCAAGCTGGATAAGTTTTTGGACGGGGCCAACGAGGCGACGGTAATTCTAGTGGTGGAAGGCGATTCGCATAAGGTTGAGGTTACAGTGCCGTTTAACGGAATGATTCTGCGCGGTGAGGAAGCTACCGGCGATATGTACTCTTCCATTGACTTGATTGTAGATAAGCTGGAAAAACAAATTGAAAAATATAAGGGAAAACTGACCAGACGCCGGGTTGCCGGTGAACAAAAGGTATGTGCCGAGCCCCGGGTTCATGATGAAGATGACGGACTGCAGGTGGTTAAAACCAAACGTTTTGCGATTAAGCCTATGCCTGTGGATGAAGCGGTGATGCAAATGAACTTGTTGGGCCACAGTTTCTTTGTTTTTTCCAATGCCGATACCGAGCAGGTTAATGTGGTCTACAAGCGCAAAGACGGAAAGTACGGACTCATTGAGCCCGAATTTTAGCCTGACTAACCTGGCGTAAGTCTTTCACTTCTATAAAGTGGGAGTTACAACAAGTGGGAGTTACAACGCCGGCTAAGTCATGCGTTTTGCAGTTCTAAAATTTAGGGGGAGTTGAATCTCTCCCTGAATTTTGGAACTTGCTTTAAAAGCGGCTCTCTCTTGCGTGAGTGTTCGAAAAAGCAGGCGCCTGTTCAGCCTGCTTTTTTATCTTTTATAGCCTCTCCTGTTGCAGGGTTATGGTCAATTTGTTAGAATAGTAATGTTATAGCGCATATTCGTGGGAACCGCAGGGTTCCCTTGCTTATTTGGAAAGGTGATAACTATGTTAAAATTCATACGCAATTTGTTAGATGATAATTCAAAGGAAATCAAGCGATTGCAAAAAAGCGTAAACCAGGTAAACGAGCTGGAGCCGGAGATAAGCGCCCTTTCCGATGAACAGCTGCAGGCCCAAACCCCGCAGTTTAAGGCGCGGCTCGAGCAGGGTGTTGCGCTGGATGACTTGCTGCCCGAAGCCTTTGCCGTGGTGCGGGAGGTTTCCAAGCGGGTGCTGGGCATGCGTCATTTTGATGTGCAGCTGCTGGGCGGTATGGTGCTGCATAATGGCAAAATTGCCGAGATGCGCACCGGTGAAGGCAAAACGCTGGTGGCCACGCTGCCGGTGTACTTAAATGCGCTGGCGGGTAAGGGCGTGCATGTGGTAACGGTGAACGATTACCTGGCCCGCCGGGACAGCGAGTGGATGGGCCGTATTTACAAGTTCCTGGGGCTGTCCGTGGGATTAATAGTGCACGGGCTCAGCTGGGATGAACGAAAGGCTTCCTATAATTGCGACGTTGCTTACGGAACCAATAATGAGTTTGGCTTTGACTATCTGCGGGATAACATGGCATTGCGGGCCGAGCAATTGGTGCAGCGGCCGCTGCATTATGCCATTGTTGACGAAGTGGACAGCATTCTTATTGATGAGGCCCGCACCCCGCTGATCATATCCGGGCAAGCCGATAAGGCTACGGACCATTATTTTACCTTTGCCCGGCTGGTACCGCGGCTGCAGCGGGACGCGGACTTTACCGTCGATGAAAAAGCGCACACCGTGGTGCTCACCGAAGAGGGGGTGGCCCGGGTGGAGCAGATGTTGGGGGTGGAGAATCTTTACGATGATGCCAATATGCAGCTTACCCACCACCTGAACCAGGCTCTGAAAGCTCATGCGTTGATGAAGCGGGACCGGGATTACGTGGTCAAAGACGGTGAGGTGATCATTGTCGACGAGTTCACCGGTCGCATGATGTTCGGGCGTCGCTACAGTGATGGGCTGCACCAGGCCATTGAGGCCAAGGAGGGCGTGCGTGTTGAACGGGAGTCCCAAACCCTGGCCACTATTACTTTCCAAAACTATTTTCGCATGTACGATAAACTGGCCGGCATGACGGGTACCGCCGAGACCGAGCAGGAGGAATTCCGCAAGATTTATAATCTTGACGTGGTGGTTATTCCCACCAACAAGCCTATGGAACGCCTGGACATGTCCGATGTGGTATACAAAACCGAGCAGGCCAAGTTCCGGGCGGCGGTGGAGGAAATTGCTCAAAAGCACGCCACCGGCCAGCCTGTGCTGGTGGGTACCATCTCTATTGAAAAGTCCGAGGTATTAAGCGAAATGCTGCGCCGGCGGGGGGTGCCCCACCAGGTGCTTAATGCCAAGTATCACGATAAGGAAGCTGAGATTGTAGCCCAGGCGGGCCGGCTGGGGGCCGTGACCATTGCCACCAACATGGCCGGACGCGGTACTGATATTGTGCTGGGGGGCAACCCCGAGTTCCTGGCCCAGGCTGAATTGCGCGGTCGTAATGATTACGATCCCGAAGATCCCGCGGCGGCCGGTAAACTGTATCAGCAGCTGCTGGAGAAATATAAGCGGCAGTGCGCCGACGAGCACCGCCGGGTGGTAGATGCGGGCGGGCTGCATATTATGGGTACCGAGCGGCATGAGAGCCGTCGGATTGACAACCAGCTGCGGGGCCGGTCGGGACGCCAGGGCGATCCGGGCTCCAGTCAGTTTTTCAGCTCTCTGGAAGACGATTTAATGCGCTTGTTCGGGTCTGATAATATTGCCGGTATAATGGATAAACTGGGGTTGGAGGAGGATGTGCCCATCGAGCACGGCCTGGTCACCCGGTCCATTGAAAGCGCCCAGAAGCGGGTGGAAAATCGCAACTTCAGCATCCGCAAGCATGTGCTGGAGTATGACGATGTAATGAATCAGCAGCGGGAGGTGATTTACCGGCAGCGTATGCAAGTGCTGCTGGATGAGAACCTCAAGGATGCGGTGCTGCAGATGATTACCGACTCGGTAGGGCGTGCGGTGGAGGTATACGCGCCGGATGGGGTGATTCCCGAGGAGTGGGATCTGGATGGCTTGCTTACCCATGCCGAGCAGCTTTTCCTGCCCGGTCATGAGCTGACGCCCGCTGATCTGGAAGATATGGGGCGCGAGGCTTTGAGAGAGCTGCTGCTGGAAAAATCACTGTCGGCTTACGAGGCACGGGAAGCCGAGCTGGGCGCCGAAGTGATGCGCGAGCTGGAGCGGATGGTGCTGCTGCGCATGGTGGACGAAAAGTGGATGGACCATTTGGATGCTATGGACCAACTGCGGGAGGGTATTGGCCTCAGGGCTTACGGTCAGAAAGATCCCCTTGTCGAATACAAGTTTGAAAGTTATCAGATGTTCCAAAACATGGTGGATACCATTCAGGACGATGTGGTGCGCTACGTGTTTCGGGTTAATGTGGTGCAGGCTCCCCAACAGCAGCGCCAAACCGTGGAAAACAAATACCAGAATGAAACTGCGCCGCAGCCCGTACGCCGCGAAGCCAAAGTCGGTCGCAACGATCCATGCCCTTGCGGCAGCGGCAAAAAATACAAAAAATGCTGCGGCAAATAGCGGCGCCTCTTTGGTGCCTGGCACCGGATGTTGAAAGTTGAAAGGTTGTTTGTAATAAAGGAGGATATGCTTTGTTCAGTGAATTGCGCAGAGAAGTTGAGCCTTTGAAGAAACGCATTGCAGATTTGAGGGCTTCTCTTTGACATAGCCGGCAAAGAGCAAAAGATAGCCGAGCTGGAGAATGAAATGACCCGGGAGGGATTCTGGGATGAACAGTCCCGGGTCCAGGAAGTTACGCAAACCGTTACTAATTTGAAGGAACGTATAACTGCTTTCGGCGGGCTTTACGGAACCATGGAAGATTTGGAAGTGCTCATTGACCTGGGTGAAGAGGAAGATGACGGCAGTTTGGCGGAGGAGGGCGCTGACGTTTTGGCCGATTTGCGCCGGCAGGTGGCCGACCTGGAACTGCAGGTGATGCTCAGTGGTCCGTATGACACCGGCAATGCTATTGTGTCCATGCATGCCGGGGCCGGGGGTACTGAGGCGCAGGATTGGGTGGCTATGCTGCTGCGCATGTTCACCCGCTGGGCGGAAAACCGCCGTTTTAAAGTTAACCTTCTGGATATGCTGCCTGGCGACGAAGCAGGCGTTAAAAGCGTTACTTTTTCAGTAGCGGGTCAAAATGCTTTTGGCTATTTGAGATCTGAAAAGGGGGTGCACCGGTTGGTGCGTATTTCCCCGTTTGATGCCGCGGGCCGGCGGCATACTTCCTTTGCTTCGGTGGATGTGCTGCCCGAGGTGCAGGACGATATTGATATACAAATTGACCCCGAAGACCTTAAAATTGATACCTATCGCTCCGGGGGAGCCGGCGGGCAGCATGTAAACAAGACGGATTCGGCGGTGCGTATCACTCACCTGCCCACCGGCATAGTGGTGCAGTGTCAGAATGAACGGTCCCAGCTCTCCAACCGCAATACCGCCATGAAGCTGCTCAAGGCCAAGATGGTTGACCTGGAAATGCAGAAAAAGGAAGCCGAGATGGCCCAAATGCGCGGTGAAAATAAAGAAATAGCCTGGGGCAGTCAAATCCGCTCTTACGTGTTTCACCCCTATTCGCTGGTCAAGGATCATCGTACCGGGGTGGAGGTGGGCAACGTGGATGCCGTGATGGACGGTGAGCTGGACGAGTTTATCACTGCCTACCTGCGGGAGCAGGCTCGCAGCGGGTAAAAAGGTTGAAACATATTTCTTCCGGTTTTCCGCCGGACTTGCTGATGGTTTTATTGGAGAACAATCGAAAAAAACGCTGTTGTATCCAATTTACCGGAGATGCTTCGCTGAGAAAACGTTTCGGAGCTGTTGTGAATTGTGAGTAACTCCCGTATATTTAGCAAATATCAGAACTCCCACTTCTAAATGGGAGTCTTTATTTTTACTTTAGGTGAGGTAGAATCTCCATCTGAAACCCCGATGTTCAGCTTTAGCTGAACGAGTTCACTTGGGTACGGGAGTTATTATTCTTGTTGTGCCTGATTCTGCAGGCTATCTTCTTTACATACCTGATACTGCACGGGTTTTATTATATTTCGGTATTATGTTCCGGCAGCTCAAGGTTACCGGTGTCCGGGGCGGCCTGTACCGGGCAATTTACGTTCCTTTTTTCGACAACATAGAAGGATTCTTCTAATTAAACAAGAATATTATGGACTGTTGACTTTATAATTAAGGCGGATCGGGGATATCACCGGGCCGGGTGGAATATGATAAAAAACCCGGGAAAAGCTAAGCATAATATTGCGCCTACTCAGCGGGGAGATAAAAATGTCTTGGAAAATGCTGACCGGAGCTTTTTGGGTGACTATAGGGGTGGTCATTACCGCCCTGGGCCTGGATTTGTTTCTGGTGCCCAATAAGATTGCCGCCGGTGGAACGAGCGGTATTGCCACTATATTGCATTATTTGATCGGCACTCCGGTGGGTATGACCATGTTGGCGCTGGACATACCGCTGTATGCCTTGGGTATATACAGACTGGGGCTGGGCTTTGGGCTCAGGTCACTGTATGGATCCGTAAGTCTTGCGATATTGGTAGACGTATTCAGTTTATTTGTACCCGTTCCCACCAGAGATCCGCTTCTGGCCAGTTTGTTCGGGGGCGTGCTGATAGGACTGGGGTTGGGATTGGTTTTCCGTTTTCGCGGTACTACTGGGGGAACCGATCTGGCTGCGGCTATCATGCGCACCTATACGGGTATTAATATCGGCCAGCTGCTTTTCTTGGTGGACGGTATTGTGGTGCTGGCCGCAGGTCTGGTTTTCCGGTCCTGGGAGCTGGCTTTGTACGCCTTGATTACCATATTTATTGCCGCCCGGGTAATTGATATGGTCCAGGAAGGTATTAGCTATGCCAAGGCGTTTTTTATTATTTCCAATCATACCGATATTATTTCCGGCAGGGTGTTAAAGGACCTGGACCGGGGCGCCACCGCGCTTAAGGGCCGGGGGCTGTTCACGGGCAGTGACCGGGAAGTTATATTAACCGTGGTCAACCGTTCGGAGGTCAGCCGGCTTAAGGAAATGGTCTACGAAGTCGATCCCCGGGCCTTTATCATATTGGCGGATGTGCGGGAGGTGCTTGGGGAGGGCTTTAAAGAGTACGGCGGTGAAAAATAGGCTGACGCGCAGCGCCGCCGGCGCGGTGATGCCGCTGATGTATATGTCGGAATAGATATTTGATATTAGCTAGAATGAATTGGGAGGTCTTAATAAAATGAGTGGACAAGCGGAAAGACTGGCGCAGCTGCGTGATCGGGCCCGGCAGATCAGACGCCATATTGTTTCGATGGTGGGTGAGGCCGGTTCCGGCCACCCGGGCGGTTCATTATCGGCGGCCGATATAGTGGCCGCACTGTATTTTGACGTTATGCGCCTGGACCCCCGCAATCCGGGTTGGCCGGAGCGTGACCGTTTTGTTTTATCCAAGGGACACGCTGCGCCGGTACTGTACGCAGCCCTGGCCGAGCGGGGTTATTTCCCGGTGGAGGATTTGCGGACATTGCGTAAATTAGGCAGCCCGCTTCAAGGACACCCTGATATGCGCAAGGTGCCCGGAGTGGAAATGTCCACCGGCTCATTGGGTCAGGGACTATCCGCGGCCAACGGCATGGCCCTGGCCGGCAAATTGGACGGTAAAGATTACCGCGTGTTTGTGCTGTTGGGGGACGGTGAAATAGAGGAGGGGCAGATATGGGAGGCCGCTATGGCTGCCGCCCACTATAAATTGGATAACATTACCGCCTTTTTGGATTGTAACGGATTGCAAATCGACGGTCCCACCGGCGAGGTAATGTCTCCCGAACCGCTGGCCGATAAATGGCGCGCTTTTGGTTGGGATGTGCAAGAGATTGATGGTCATGATATGGAGCAAATACTGGCTGCTGTTGCCCGGGCCCGGGACACCGGCGAAAAGCCCGGTATAATTATTGCCCGGACAGTAAAGGGCAAGGGCGTTTCTTTTATGGAAAACGAGGTGGGTTGGCACGGTGCCGCGCCCAAGCCCGAGCAGGTAGAAAAAGCGCTGGCTGAGCTATAGGGGATAGTCAAACGCTATCGTCTATTGTCCGAAGGTGTCGTATTTGGACACTGTGGCGGCTCGGCAGAACCGGTGCGTAAATTCTGAAGACTTAGCCGGATAATCGGACTTAACTGGGCTGAATAAGACTCTCTCTGACCGGCTTCAATTTCAATAGGAGGTTGCTTATATATGACTAAGAAGATTGCCACCCGGGAAGCGTATGGCGCGGCACTGGTGGAATTGGGGCAAAAAAACCCGGCCGTTGTGGTGCTTGATGCCGACTTATCCAAGTCCACTAAAACCTACGATTTTAGCAAGAACTTTCCGGAGCGTTTTTTTAATACCGGTATTGCCGAACAAAATATGATGGGCACTGCAGCCGGCTTGGCCGCGGCGGGCAAAGTAGCTTTTGCCAGTACATTTGCCGTGTTTGCCACCGGGCGGGTGTACGACCAGATCAGGAACAGTATCGCTTACCCGCGTCTGAATGTTAAAATAGGGGCCACTCACGCCGGTATTACCGTGGGCGAGGACGGAGCGTCTCACCAATCGGTGGAGGATATTGCACTAATGCGCTGTTTGCCTAATATGACCGTTTTTGTACCCGCCGATGCCGAGGAAACCAGGGCGGCGGTGCTGGCCGCGGCGGAAATGGACGGGCCTGTTTACATAAGATTGGGACGTTCCGGGGTGCCTGTGCTGCATGATAAAAGTAAATTTAATTTTGTGCCGGGACGGGCGATAACTTTGCGGGAGGGAAAGGACGCTGTTATCATTGCCTGTGGTATTATGGTGAGCGCTGCCCTGGAAGCGGCGGAACAGCTGGCTGACCGGGGTATTTCCGTGCAAGTATTGGATATGCACACAATAAAGCCCCTGGACATGGAGGCGGTGGTAGAAGCGGCCCGGGTAACGGGCGCGGTGGTCACTGCGGAAGAACATAGTATCAACGGGGGGCTGGGCGGCGCCGTGGCCGAGGTGCTGGCGGAAAATTACCCTGTGCCCATGCGCCGTGTAGGTGTGCGGGATACCTTCGGTGAATCCGGCAAGCCTCAGGAATTGTTGGATAAGTACGGTCTTACTTCCGCCGATTTGGTTCGGGCGGTGCAAGAGGTGCTAAAACGTAAAGGTAAGTAGTATGCTCCGCTTCTTTTATTTACAATAAGGCTTTCGCATTGTTAAGCTTTCGTTGCCCTTGTAATGTGTGACTCGGGGCTTTTTATAAACGTAATGTCACATGATATTACTTTCTTATCATCTGCTGTGATTGCCTCTGTTGTCAATACAACGGAGGCTTTTGTATTTTAAATGGGTAAGGCGCCGGAGATTATATATGCCTTCACGGTAAATATGAAAAAGAGCAATGGTACGGAATCAATTAACCATTAACGCTATTAACAGTTAATTGACATAATAATTAGCCTAGTTTATAATTGGTCTAGCAACGGAGGGGGGTATTAATAATTTGAGCAAACAGGAAAAAATAATTGAGTTTGATGTGTTATTGCATGAACTGGTTAGATACACCAGCTGCCAATTAAAAGGT